>JBIKLY010000152.1:0-4250 GCA_044359525.1 Rhodocyclaceae bacterium
GAGCGCCTGATCGAACTTTTCTCGCGCTATGAAATGAAATCGTGGCTCAAGGAAGCGCAGGAACAGACGCCAGGCGACTCGCCGGTACAACCCGAAGCACCGCCCTCGCCGCCGGATCTGCTGAGCGACAACGGTCAGCATCGCGCCGGCTACGTGACGATCGTCGACTGGGCGGGTTTCGACGCCTGGCTGGCCAAAATCGAAGTCACGCCGCTCACCGCACTCGATACTGAAACCACCAGTCTTGATCCATTTGCCGCACGCATCGTCGGCATTTCGCTGGCCGTCGCGCCGGGCGAAGCCGCCTACATTCCGCTTGCCCACCACTATGCCGGCGTGCCCGCGCAACTGCCGCGCGATGAAGTATTGGCGCGCCTCAAGCCGTGGCTTGAATCAGCGCAGCACGCCAAGATCGGCCAGAACCTCAAGTACGATCAGCACGTTTTCGCCAACCACGGCATCGCTCTGGCCGGCGTCGCGCACGACACGCTGCTCCAGTCCTACGTCCTCGAATCGGGCAAGGACGGCGTGCGCGGCCACGACCTCGGGCAGCTGGCCTTACGTCATCTCGGGTTGCCGACGATTCCCTACGAAGCGCTGTGCGGCAAGGGCGTCAACCAGATCTGTTTCGACCAGGTGGCCATCGAAACGGCGTCTGAATACGCCGCCGAGGACGCTGATCTGTGCCTGCGCCTGCATGCAATTCTTTATCCGCAGATTGTCGCAGATCAAGGATTGGCGCGGGTCTACGGCGAGATCGAAATTCCGGCGCGGGACATCCTGTGCCGCATCGAGCGCACCGGCGTGCTGATCGATTCGGCGCTGCTCGCGCAGCAAAGCAATGAGCTTGGCAAGCGTCTGATGGAACTCGAAGCGCTGGCTTACGAAGCCGCCGGCCAGCCGTTCAACGTCAATTCGCCGAAGCAGCTGGCCGAAATCCTCTTCGACAAGCTCGGTCTGCCGGTGAAGAAGAAGACGCCGTCGGGCTCGCCATCGACCGACGAGGAAGTGCTTTCCGAACTGGCGCTCGACTACCCGCTGCCGAAAATCCTGCTTGAATCGCGCGGGCTGTCAAAGCTGAAAAGCACCTATACCGACAAGCTGCCGAAGATGGTCAATGCCGACACCGGCCGCGTCCATACGAGCTATGCGCAGGCCGTGGCGGTGACCGGCAGATTGGCGTCGAGCGACCCCAATCTGCAGAACATCCCGGTGCGTACTGCCGAAGGCCGACGCATCCGTGCCGCCTTCATCGCCCCGCCGGGTTGCAGCATCGTTTCCGCCGACTACTCGCAGATCGAGTTGCGCATCATGGCGCACCTCTCGGAAGACGCGCGACTGCTTGAAGCCTTCGCACAGGGCGAGGACGTGCACCGGGCGACTGCCGCCGAGATTTTCGGCGTCACGCCGCTCGAAGTCGGCCCCGATCAACGG
Organism: Rhodocyclaceae bacterium; assembly: GCA_044359525.1. GTDB lineage: Bacteria > Pseudomonadota > Gammaproteobacteria > Burkholderiales > Rhodocyclaceae > CAJBIL01. The sequence continues at coordinate 1,435 of JBIKLY010000152.1, forward strand.
CGCGTTGCCAAGGTCATCAACTTCGGCCTGATCTACGGCATGAGCGCCTTCGGCCTGGCGCGCCAGCTCGACCTGGAGCGCAGCGCGGCGCAGGCTTACATCGAGCGCTACTTCACGCGCTACCCCGGTGTGGCGCGCTACATGGCGAACACGCGCGACACGGCGAAGATGCACGGTTACGTTGAAACCGTTTTTGGCCGTCGCCTGTGGCTGCCCGAGATTCGTGCCAGCCAGGTCGGTCGCCGGCAAGGCGCCGAGCGCGCGGCGATCAACGCGCCGATGCAGGGCACGGCGGCCGATCTGATCAAGCTGGCGATGATCGCCGTGCAGGACTGGATCGACGCCGAAAAGTTGAAGACGCGACTGGTCATGCAGGTGCACGACGAACTGGTGCTCGAAGTGCCCGATGACGAGCTGCTGCGCGTGCGCGTCGAGCTACCGCCGCTGATGACGCACGTGGCCAAGCTGCGCGTGCCGCTGGTGGTTGAGGTGGGCGTGGGGGCGAACTGGGATCAGGCGCATTAAGGGCTTTAACCCCTAACGCAGAGGCGCAGAGACGCAGAGGTAACGCAGAGTAATGCACTGGTTCTAGGGGTTTTCTCTGCGTTACCTCTGCGTCTCTGCGCCTCTGCGGTAAGGCTTTTAGGTTTCAAGCCGTTCCCGGTACCTCAAGTATCTGGAATTCCGCTTTCCCGCCCCGATTCGCAGTGTCGATTTCGACCACCGTTACCCCGCCAAATGCCAGCCTGAGCTTACTCCATTCTTCGACCGGCAGTTGCGCCCAGTAGCCGAGCAGAGCGCGGATGATGCCGCCGTGGGTAACCAGGGCGACGCGTTGCCCGTCGATCCCCTTCACACATTCGATGGCACGCGCTTGCAGCATGGCCACCGATTCACCGCCGGGCGGAACGAAATGCAGGACGTCGGCGGCCCAGGCGTCGATCAGTTCACGGTCGATGTCGGCCCAGGCTTTCCCCTCCCAGTCGCCGAAGTTGATTTCCATCAGCCGTGCATCGAGCGAGGGTTGTGCGTGCAGCGCTTCGGCCAAACGGCGGGTGCGGCGCAGCGGACTGGCGATGATTCGTGTGTCATTCGGCAGCAAGGGCCGCAGGCGTGCGGCAACGGGCAGCGGGTCTTCGCTGTCGACGTCGAGCTGGCCGTAGCAGAGCCCCGCCTCCAGCAGTGGCCGCGCGTGACGAATCAGGAATACTTGCACAGCAGGCCGCAGTAGAACGCCACTTCGGATAGCTGCTGCGTGGCGCCGAGGCAGTCGCCGGTATAACCGCCGATCCGGCGCTTGAACATACGTGCCAGAAAAACTGTCGCCAGCGCGGCAAAGAGGCAGCCGAGAATGGCTTGCTTCGGCGGCAGCAAAAGCAGGGCGAGCAAAGTGGTAACTGCGGCCAGCGTCAGTTCTCCCCAACCGATGCGCGTCGCCAGCGGTTTGGCCTTGCCTTCGTCGCGCACGTAATCAAGGGTGCGTAGCAACGTCGTTGCGCAGAAGCGCGACAGCGTATGACCGGCAACCAGCGCCAGCGGAATGATCGCCAGTTCGAGTTCAATCAGCGCGCAGAATTTGGCGAGCAGCAGGATGACCAGCGCCACGGCGCCGAAACTGCCGATCCGCGAGTCCTTCATGATCGTCAGGATCTGCGCCTTCTCCCAGCCGCCGCCGAAGCCATCAACCATATCGCTCCAGCCGTCTTCGTGGAAAGCGCCGGTGATATGGATCGTCATCGCCATCGAAGCGAGCACCGCCAGCGTCTTCGGGAAGAACAGCGAGCTCAACCCGAAAACCAGCGCAGCAATTGCGCCGATGACCAGGCCGACCGCCGGGAAGTAGCGCGACGCCCGGTCGAGCGCCTCGCTGCTGTGGCCGACCCAGGCCGGCACCGGCAGGCGGGTGAAGAAGCGGATCGCACCGAAGAAGTATTCGAGTTCGCGCTTAAGCATGGGAAAGTCCACCACAGAGACACCGAGGCACAGAGAATACACAGAGCAAAGCTTTTCTCCGTGTTCTCTCTGTGCCTCGGTGTCTCTGTGGTAAGTTTTTCTTAAAGCTGTTCACTGACGCCGGCCGACTCGAAACTCGCCATTTCATTGAGGAACGCCGCTGCAGCACGCACAATTGGCCAGGCCAGCGCGGCGCCGGTGCCTTCGCCGAGGCGCAGGCCGAGGTCGATCAGCGGCTCGGCTTTGAGATCGTGCAGTTGCGCGAGATGGCCGGGTTCGGCCGAACGGTGGCAGAAGACGCAGTAGTCGCGAATTTCGGGGGCGATGCGCGCGGCGACGAGCAAGGCCGATGTGACGATGAAGCCGTCAATGAGCAGCAGCATGCCGCGTTCGGCGGCGCCGAGCATGGCGCCGGCCAGCATGGCGATTTCGAAACCGCCGAATTCGGCGAGCACGGTCAGTGCGTCGACGTCGACCGGCAGCGCGGCGCGCGCCACTGCCTGTGCCAGCAGGCCGCGTTTGCGTGCCAGGCCGGCATCATCGAGGCCGGTGCCGCGCCCGATGCAGTCGGCGAGCGGCGTTCCGGTGAGAAAGTGCGTGATCAGCGAGGCGCTGGCCGTGTTGCCGATGCCCATTTCGCCGAAGCCGAGCACCTTGCAGCCTTGCTCAGCAAGCTGGCGGCCGATCTCGGCGCCCTTGGCCAGCGCGGCGTCGCGTTCGGCAGCGCTCATCGCCGGCTCGGTCAGATAGTTGCGCGTGCCGGGCGCGATCTTGGCGTTGATCAAGGTATCGCGTGTGCCGAAATCGTGCGCCACGCCGGCATCGATAATCTTCAGTTGCATGCCGTTCTGGCGGGCGAAAAC
>JBIKLY010000153.1:0-4229 GCA_044359525.1 Rhodocyclaceae bacterium
CGTCACGCGTCGTGCGGTGTGGCATGTCGTACCAAAGCGTGAACAGTAACGCGCCCTTGAGTAGAAAGTGATCGGCGTGCGCCGACTGACTCAGTCGGTAGAGAATTCGCTCCAGGGCGAAGCGCACTAACACTTGGTTGAAGTCAGCGCCCTGAGCTTTGGCGATGTTCAGCAGCCGTGCCCGTACCGATGCGGCGAGATCCTTATTCATTCCACCACCTCAAGATATGGGCGCATTACGTTGGCAACTCGGCAAATTTTGGCGAAACGCCAGAGATCATCGGCCGAGGCCTTCTTCTTTGCGCGCGCATCTTTCAGCGCCTCCAGCGCGACGTCGAGTCCGATCTTGTTACGGTGCTTGAAGCAGTCGGCGACGGTCTTGGCAACGCAGTAGACCCGGAGTTTGACCTGATCCCGCTCAACGATCTCAACCCCTTCGGAATAGGCTTCACGAGCAAACTGAACCATCTTGACCGGAGGGTAGTCGATCTTCGGCGTATGACTGCCACGCGGCATGGCAATCCATACCTGACGTGGCAGTTGGGTGGTCAGTTCATGGAACTGCAGGGCCGTGAGCAGACAGAAGACTGCCTGCGGTACTTTGGTTGCAATGGTGATCAGGCTACCATGCTCGGAACCGTGACTGTCGGGCAGCCGGTAGATGCCACGCCCGGCTTTCTCCAGCAGACCGTTGGCCGTCATGCGCGTAAGGACCACCCGGGGAGCCCCGATATCATCGAGATCGCGGGGGCGTAGCATCCCCTTCTGACCAAGCAGATCAAGGACGCGTTGGGTGTGGGTGTCGTGACGCATGATTAGTAATAGTATGTTCCATATATTCGTCGAATGCAAACAAGTAACGAATATATGGAACACCCTGAATCTTCTGAGTACGGCAGCCTATTTTTTGATGGCTGTATTACAGACACCCGTCGTTGATTTAATCGCCGCCATCGTCGACGGCGAACTTCAACGAAAGAGAAATCATGACTCAGCCCACCCTATGGACTCAGAAGCAACTCGCCCAGTATTGGCTGCTTTCGGAAGGCACTCTCGAGCGCTGACGCTGCGAAGGCATCGGCCCAGTTTTCCTGAAAATCCGTGGCCACGTGCGCTATCGAACCTCCGATATTACGGACTTTGAGGAACAAAGCCTTCGCAAGAGTACCTCTGAGCCCCTAAACACCAGCACTAACTGGCGCTGATAAAAAAACCCTCAGGCGCCTCGCTGGATCATTAAGATACCTGCGGACTACTGAGGGTTCTTACGGGCCAATGATGGCCATTTCGAATCTGGCGGAGAAGGCGGGATTCGAACCCGCGGTGGGATGTTATCCCACACACGCTTTCCAGGCGTGCGACTTAAACCACTCATCCACCTCTCCAGAAGAGCGCGCATTCTAGCAGAAGAGTCGGCGCGCTCCAAGCTTTGGGCAGTGCTGACGAAGATGGCGGCTCAGCAAACAAGCCCACTCATGTCGCATAGCACGCGCTTGACGTAGGCGAGGAGAATCCATAGCCAGAAGAGGACAAAAAAAGTGATGAAGGGGACGTGTTTGTCAATGATCAGCTTTGGCGTAATCCACCGGGTGAACTTGACGGGTGGATTGGTAATGATCAAAAAAACGCGGTATACCGGGTTGGTGTGGCGCGAAGCGCCCGAGAGCAGACCGACCAGCCCCTGACCAAGCAGGGACAGCAGCGCAACCTCAACGAGGGCGCGTAGAACAGCAACAATAAATAGTTCAATTGACATGATTTTCCTGAACAATTTGTTCAAAATTGACTGATAATCCAAGCGATCAAAACGTACCGACCAAAAGCGGACATTCCGAGAGAGACCGATGAACTTCGACTACACACGCTACTACATGCGCGGCTGGTTAATGCATTTTTTTGGCCGCAATCCACTTGCTGCCGAGGCCTATGAGCAGGCCTTCAAAGCCAACCCGCAATCTGCGCAGGCGGCCCGTCATCTTGCGTCAATTGCCGCGCAAAAGAAAGACATGGCGACGTCTGAAAAATGGTTTGAAGCCGTCGTTCAAATCGAGCCTGGCGATGGCAACTCCTGGTTCAACCTCGGCTTCGTCCGCGATGCCGCAGGCAAAAAACATGAAGCCGTCGAAGCCTTCACACAAGCCGTCGCCATCCTGCCCAATCTTGACCGTGCCTGGTATGGTCTGGGCCTCGCCTACGCAGCGACCGGCAATCATGCCGAAGCGGCCAGAGCGCTCAAGGAAGCCGTCCGGCTGCAGCCGATGAACGGCATCAGCTACTACCAGCTGGGCATGGCCTACTACCACCTGCACGACCCGGAAAACGTCGAAAAAACCGCTACCAAGCTCGTTAAATTTGATCCAAAACACGCCGAACGCCTGATGCACGATGCCGAACGCGCCGACCTGCTGCACCTGCTGCCCCCACCCCTGCGTTAATCACCCGTCACACACCCTGCCCCGAAAAAAAGGCCCGCCGAAGCGGGCCTTTTTACGAGCAGCTTACTTGATCAATCAAGCGCCTTTCGTATCGATATCGCCTTCCAGATTCGGATAGCGAACGTGGTCGACCAGGTCCTGGACTTCCTTGCTCGGCGCAGAGGTAATCAACGAACCGACGATCACACCGAGGAAGCCGAGCGGGATGCCGAAAATACCGGCCGAGATCGGGTTGATGTCCCACCACTTCGGCGCATTGACGCCGAAGAACGGATAGGTCTGGACCATGTAGTACATCGTGATACCCAGACCAAGCGTCATGCCGAGAATCGCGCCCATACGGTTGGCGCGCTTCCAGAAGATGCCGCAGACCAGCGTCGGGAAGAACGCTGCAGCGGCCAGCGAGAACGCCGCACCAACCAGGAACAGGATGTCTCCCGGTTTAAGCGATGTCACGTAGGCCGCAAGAAGCGCGACCACCAGCAGCAACGCCTTGGACACGGCAATACGGCGGACCGTTGTAGCATGCGGGTCGATCATCTTGTAGTAGACGTCGTGCGACAGCGCGTTGGCAATGGTCAGCAGCAGACCATCAGCCGTCGACAGCGCCGCAGCCAGACCACCTGCCGCCACCAGACCCGAGATCACGTAGGGCAGACCGGCAATTTCCGGTGTTGCCAATACGATCAGGTCACCACCGATGGCAACTTCAGCGAGCTGAATGATACCGTCCAGGTTGATGTCGGTAATCGACATCAGCGTCTTGTCTACCGCCGCCCAGTTCGAAACCCAACTTGGTAGCGTCGCGAACGACGTTCCCACCAGGTTATGGTACACCTCGTACTTGGCCAGCACTGCCAGCGCAGGCGCGGTGAAGTAGAGCAGGAAGATGAAGAACAGCGACCAGAACACCGAACGACGTGCTTCCTGCACCGAAGGTGTGGTGTAGAAGCGCATCAGGATGTGCGGCAACGCAGCAGTGCCGACCATCAGACACAGGATCAGCGCGAGGAAATTCTTCTTCGCAATGTCGCGTGACTTCTCGTCCTTGGCGCCAAATGCTTCAGCGTGTGCTTTTACCGGCGCGGCGCGGGCAGAGGAGCCAGTCTTCGCCGCCGTCCACGCCTTCTTGGCCTCAGCCGGATCAACCGGATACGCCTTGAGTGCGTCTTCAGCCGCTTTCAGTGCTTTGGCATCCTGCGGCGTAGCCGCCTTCAACTCACCGACCTTGGCGTCGAGCTTGGCACGCTCAGCCGTCAGGAAGCCAGCACCGCCGGTCTCCAGCCCTTTCAGGTTGGCATCGGCCTTGGCCGCACGCTCACGGAAGATGGCGCGAACCGATTCTTCCTTGGCGCCCAGATCGGTCGTCTTGTCGTTGAGCACTTTTTCACGGTCACTGACCTTGGCCAACTGGTAGCCATAAATCACCTGCGGAATCGGGATACCGGTCTGCTTCACCGACAACCAGACCACCGGGATCATGTAGGCAACGATCAGGATGATGTACTGCGCCACCTGCGTCCAGGTCACTGCCTTCATACCACCGAGGAAGGAGCAAACCAGAATACCGGCCAGACCGACGAACACACCGACCTGGAATTCAAGGCCGGTAAAGCGCGCGGTGATGATGCCGACGCCGTAGATCTGGGCAATCACATAGGTGAAGGAGCAGAGGATGGCGGCAAAAACGCCGATGGCACGCGGGATGTGGCCGCCAAAACGCGCCCCGAGAAAGTCCGGGATCGTGAATTGACCGAACTTGCGCAGATACGGCGCAAGAAACAGTGCCACCAG
>JBIKLY010000154.1:0-4190 GCA_044359525.1 Rhodocyclaceae bacterium
GCGGCATCGGCGAGCATGGCGCCCCGGTGCGGGCCATGGTTTGCGACCGACTGGGATGGCTCGGATTGAGGCTGAATTCGGCCGCCAACGATGCCAACGCTTCAAAAATTTCTGCGGCGGACAGCGAAATCGACGTCCTTGTGATACCCACGAACGAGGAATGGGTTATTGCGCGGCACACGGCGAAACTGATCGCCTGAGCGGGCACTTTCGCCGTTTTCCAGTCCCATCAAGCGTGTCAACCCCCTTGACAGGCTGACTCGAAAACACCCTAGCAAAAAGCGGCCCAGATGGCACTCAAGCCAAGTCTTGAAAAGCAGCGCCATCCCCCTGTTTTTCCTCCCCTTTCCGGACGGCAAAACATACTATATCTAGTAGGGCGTACCGAGCACCTGCACTAGCGCTTTAATTAACTCATTGTTTTATTGGATGTAAAAATTTTCCGCTTTTCACGACAGAAACCCGGGGGTATGCTTCCCCGCTCGCTGAACAACTAAAACGGACATGCCTTCGGAAGAGACCATGACTAAGACAATAAATAATACTGAGGAAACAACAGGCTACGAACACACAGGGCAGATGGATCTGCCTCTGCCGCAGGAGATTTCAGGCGAAGTTCTGCTTGAAAAGTATGCCAAAGGCACGGAACGCGACGTACGCGACGTGCGCGCCCGCGTGGCCCGCGCGCTGGCCTCGATTGAAGTCGAGGACAAACGCAGTTTCTGGGAAGCCCGCTTCCTCGAAGCCCAGGAAAACGGCTTCGTTCCAGCCGGTCGCATCAACTCCGCGGCGGGCACTGATCTGTGTGCGACGCTGATCAACTGTTTCGTGCAGCCGGTGGGCGATTCGATTTCCGAAATCGTCGACGGTCGCCCCGGCATTTACACCGCACTGCTGCAGGCCGCCGAAACCATGCGTCGCGGCGGTGGTGTCGGCTATGATTTCTCTTCCATCCGCCCTATCGGCGCCCACGTCAAGGGCACGCAATCGCGCGCCTCCGGCCCGGTGTCCTACATGCGCGTATTCGACCGCTCCTGCGAGACGGTTGAATCCGCGGGTTCGCGCAGAGGAGCGCAGATGGGTGTCCTGCGCTGCGATCATCCGGACATCGAGGACTTCATCCACGCCAAGGATCAGGGCGATCTGACCAACTTCAATATCTCGGTCGGCGTCACCGATCCCTTCATGCAGGCGGTGGAGGCCGACGGCGACATTGAACTGACGCATCGCGCCACACCCTCGGCCGACATCAAGGCCGCCGGCGCCTACCAGCGTGGCGACAGCATGTGGGTCTATCGCAAGGTGCGCGCCCGTGACCTGTGGGAGCAGATCATGCGCTCCACCTACGATCACGCCGAGCCGGGCATCCTGTTCCTCGATCGCATGAACAAGGACAACAACCTTTACTACTGCGAGACCATCGAGGCCACCAACCCCTGCGCCGAACAACCGCTGCCGCCCTACGGCTGCTGCTGCCTGGGCTCGATCAACCTGACGCTGTTCGTCAAGGAAGCCTTCGGCAAGGCGCCCAGCTTCGACTTCGCCGCCTTCGGCCGCGTCATCGACACCTCGGTACGCATGCTCGACAACGTGCTCGACGCCACCCACTGGCCGCTCGAGCAGCAGCTCAAGGAAGCGCAGAACAAGCGCCGGGTGGGTCTGGGCTTCACCGGCCTGGGCGACGCGCTGATCATGCTCAAGCTGCGCTACGACACCGACGCCGCGCGCGCCATGGCGACCAAGATCTCCGAATTCATGCGCGACCGTTCCTACCTGTACTCGGTGGAACTGGCCAAGGAACGCGGCGCCTTCCCGCTGTTCAACGCCGACATGTACCTGTCGGGAGGCAACTTCGCCTCGCGCCTGCCGCAGGAGATCAAGGACGCGATCCGCAAGCACGGGCTGCGCAACTCGCACCTGCTGTCGATCGCGCCCACCGGCACCATCAGCCTGGCCTTCGCCGACAACGCCTCCAACGGCATCGAGCCGCCCTTCTCCTGGACCTACACGCGCAAGAAGCGCATGGCCGACGGCACCTTCAAGGAGTACGCAGTCGAGGACTACGCCTGGCGCCTCTACAAGCACCAGGGCGGCGACATCTCCAAGCTGCCGGACTACTTCGTCACCGCGCTGGAAATCTCGGCACAGGCCCACGAACGCATGGTCGCCGCGGTCGCCCCCTACGTCGACACCTCGATCTCGAAGACGGTAAACGTCCCCGCCGACTATCCCTACGAGGATTTCGAAGACCTCTACATGGTGGCCTGGAAATCCGGTCTCAAGGGCCTTGCCACCTACCGGCCCAACTCGGTGCTCGGCAGCGTGCTGTCGGTGACGCCGACCGCCTCCGAAACCGCGCAGAAGCAGCCGCAGGACGTCACCATCGACCACGCCAACCGCCGCCTGTCGATCGGCGCCCTGCCCGCCCCGGTGCTGGCCAGCCTGCGCTGGCCCGGCCGGCCGCGCATGGCCGACGGCAATGCCGCCTGGACCTACATGATCGAGGCCCCGCACGGCGAATTCGCCCTCTTCGTCGGCCAGATCGAAAACGACAACGGACGCAACGTGCCCTTCGAAGTCTGGGTCAATGGCGCCGAGCAGCCACGCGGCATCGGTGCCGTGGCCAAGACCCTGTCGATGGACATGCGCGCCAACGACAAGGCCTGGCTCAAGCTCAAGCTCGACGCGCTGGCCAAGACACCGGACGACGACTCGTTCGAGCTGCCGATGCCGCCCAACGGCGAGCGCAAGCTGGTCCCCGGCGTGGTTTCCGCCCTGGCCCAGGTGGTGCGCTACCGCTGCGAGAAACTCGGCGCGCTGGAAGGCACCGAGGCCACGCCGGTCATCGACTGCATGTTCAGCCGCGACGAACCCAAGACCGGCACCGACGGCACGCTGTCATGGACGGTGGACGTGGTTAATCCGGCGGCCAGCGAAGAATTCGTGCTGGGCCTGAAGGAAATCACCCTGCCCGACGGCGTTACGCGCCCCTACTCGGTGTGGCTCTCCGGCCACTACCCGCGCGCGCTGGACGGCCTGACGCGCCTGCTCTCGCTCGATATGCGCGTGCTCGATCCGGCCTGGATCGGCATGAAGCTGAGGAAGCTGCTGAACTACGCCGAGCCGCTGGGCGACTTCATGGCCCGCGTCCCCGGTTCCAGCAAGCAGCAGAACTGGCCTTCGACCGTGGCCTACATCGCGCGCCTGATCATGCACCGCTACGCGATGCTTGGCATCCTCGACGAGAACGGCTACCCGACCCGCGAAATGGGCATCCTCGAAGTCCCCGAGCAGAAGAGCGGCGGCGTCAAGGTGATGCAGGGTTCGCTGTGCGGCGAGTGCGGCAACTACACCGTCATCCGCAAGGACGGCTGCGATTTCTGCTCCGCCTGCGGCGCGGTGGGGAGTTGCGGCTGAGTCGGGCCGTCAGCCATCAAATAAGAAGCCCCAAGCAATCAAACTCTTGGGGCTTTTTTTTCATCAAGACATTTGTGCTATCGCTTTGCAGCAGCCTTGTAGACCGCGTCGCGCTCACGCCTGCCGACAGCGACCACGATGACAATTAATTGCTTGTCGCGTACCTCATAGACCAAACGAAAGCCTGCGCTACGCAGCTTTATCTTGTAGCGATCCGGATGCCCGCTGAGCCTGGATGCCGGTACCCGCGGATTCTGCAGGCGCTCCGCGAGCTTGGTTTTGAATTGTTCTCGAATGCTCGCATCGAGCTTCTGCCATTCCTTGAGGGCTTCCTCCAGGAAGACAAGCTCAAAGATCATCGAGCTTGACCTTGATGACGCGCTGACCGGCGCGGGCATTGGCGATGGCATTGAGTTCCAGGTCCTCGAGCTTGTCCATCAACGCTTCGTAGGCCTTTGCAGGGACGCAGTAGAAGGCAGGAGCATTGCGATTGAGGATGGCCACGGGAAAGCCTTCACCCGCAGCGACCGTCCCCATCGGATTCTTTTTGAGCTCCGATACGCTGGCGGTGGTTTGCGCCAAAATTTGGTGCGACATGGCTTTCTCCGAGACTTGTTAAGAGTGCCAATAATAGCATCGTTAAAAGATCTGCCAATGTACTTCCAATTCAAGTGCGAACAACGCTGCCGCGTCCAAAAGAGCCGGGGTCAAAAGAACCGGGATCAGCGTCGACATCCGCCAGTACCTGAAAAAACGCCGTGTCGCCAGCGCCG
>JBIKLY010000155.1:0-4143 GCA_044359525.1 Rhodocyclaceae bacterium
CGCTTCGACTTCATCTCACTCCCCCTTTTATAGACACATCATTCAATTTTATAGCCCATTTGCTGCAAGCGCGTGAGTACCTGCGTTCGTGCCGCGGCAACGTCATCGAGCGGATGCCCGCGCAGGCGGGTCACCTCGTCTCGCGTGTAAGGTGAAAAATCCGCCGGGACCTCCTTGCCGCCCAGCGTACTCACCATCCAGTTCAACAGGGTGGCCGTGTCCCTGTCGTTCAGCGACGATTGCACCGTGCCCGGCACCTGAACCAGATAGGCACGTCCCTCCGGCAAGCGCAGGTAATGCCCGATCCTGCCGCGCATGTCCGGAATGTCGCCGTCCGCGCTTCCGCTGCCATCCGGCTGATGACAGCCCGAGCAATGCAGCAGATAGTTGATCCGCTCCCGCTCGCCCGCCATGGCTGCGGACGCGAGCAATGCCGTCAGGCCAAAGGCCAGGAAGTGGCGGAAGAGACGGCTTGCCACGCCCTACTCCCCGACTTCCGCGAGCACGCGTTCGCGCTGCTGGCGCACCGCGGAAGGCGTCAGCGCTTTGCCCCGGGCCGCGCTGAAAAGCTCGGCTGGCAGAGGCTGAGAAACCTTGTTGAAGGTGGTGAGGACATGCCCCATGACCGCGACGAGTTCCGCGTCGGACAAAGTTGCTGCCGGCATGTTGCCGTTGTACTTGACGCCGCGCGAGGTGATGGTGCCGACCATGCCGGATACCAGGACCTGGGCCAGATACTCGCGCCCGCTGGCCGACTGCGCCCGTTTCGCCAGCACCCCGGTCAGCGGTGGTGCGAGTCCCTCGCTGCCGTTGCCGTCCGGCTGGTGGCAGACCGCGCAGTTCGCCTCGTAGAGCTTCGCCCCATCGGCAGCCTGCAGCGGTCCGCTGGCGGCGACCATCAGCAAAGCGATGCTGCCGGCCAAAATGAATCTGCGCACATGCATTTCAGCCCTTGGTTTTCTCGGCCGTGCCGACGACTGCGGCCACGGTGCAGTGATAGGAATTCGAACTGTTGGCCATGCACCAGTTGATGTCGTTATGCACACCCATGCGGTAGCCCGGCCGTTCCCCTTCGTTGAAATTGCAGCCGCAGCGATTGCAGGTGACGCCGCCGCAGCAGTCGTTGTAGCTGATCAGGTAGTCCTTGCCGTCGTTGGGATTGTGACAGGTGCCCACCCAGGTGACTTTCGAAACTTCGGTGCCCGGCGGGCAGGCGGAAATCGATCCGCCGCAGCAGGTGCACAGAAAACCGTCGAGCGCGCAATAGCGCCAGTATTCGCAGGCGGTATCGTCGTTGCGCTTGTCCTTCGCCTTCGTCTTGGCCTTGTCCGCCGCAATCGCCTTGCCGACGCGGTCGAAGGGCAGCACCGGCAGCAGGATGGCCGTGCCTACCAGCAGTTTGCCGAGGCGCGCAACCGCACTGCGCCGGGAAATCGACTGGGCAGCGCGGCGGCTGCGTGTCTCGAAGAAATTGTCAAACCATTGCATTTCAGTCTCCTTGCAATCCCGTCGAATCAGGCTTGCTGATCAATGTATTCCTGTACCGAAGCGACGCCCAGTTCCTTGGCGGCGAAGAGGCTTTCGAGCTGTTCCCTGGAATTCACCAGGCCCTTGGCACGAACCCGGCCATCGTCACCGATCAATATGGCATAGGGCAGCTTGCCCACCTGAAAGGCCATGCCGAGTTCGGTCGACAGGACGTAGGGGAATTCGGTCAAGGCCGCCCTGCGATAAAACTCTGCATGTTCGGGACGATCACCGTCGCTGGCGAGAACGACATCCAGCCATTTCGCTTCCACGTTCCTGATCGACTTCAGGACCGGCAGCAGCTTCTTGCAGACCGGGCAGGTCGGCGAGAGGAAGAACAGCAACTGGCTCTTCTTGTTGCCGGCGAGGCCCACGCTCAGGCTGCCGCCGCCCAGCGATTCGAGATTGAACACCGGCGCCATGTCGCCGACCTTGGGGCCGTGATCGAGCATCAGGGCGCCCATCGGCGCAATCCGCTCGTAGAGAATGCCGACCTGTCGTGCCAGCGCCAGCACGGCCAGCAGCAGGGCAAGCACGACGATCCAGAGAATGATGTTGGAGACAACCAGGGCTTCAGCCATTCTTAATGTTTCCTCAGGGCATGCAAACGGGGAGAGTTGGCCATCAGCTGATTGGCCGTAACGTAAAGCCCGAGCAGGCCCAGGGTTGCGCCGGCAACGCTCAGATAGTCGATCCAGACCAGGGCGCGAGCTGCATCCTCGCGCAAGATGAGCACGGACGCGAATACAAGCACGGCGTTCCGCGCCGGCAGCCCCCAGTTCAAGGTCTGATCGCCGACGTGGCCACCCAGGCTGCCGCAACCGCAGTCGATTTCGGTACGGCCGCGCAGCAGGTTGATGACTACCGCCGCCGTGACGACCGACAGCAGGCCGATCGCCAGTACCGCACCGGCCGTCCGTGTCGCGTCAAACAGAACAAGAATACCCGCCGCCAGTTCCCACACCGGGAGCAGGATGGCTGCGGGCCACGCCAGAACATCCGGCAGCAGCCGGTAATTCTCGACATTGGCATGGAACAGCGCCGGATCGCGCAGCTTTTGCCAGGCACCGGTCAGGAATATGACCGACAGGACGGCGCTCAGGGCGCTGGCGGCAACCGGATCGAGCAAGGGGAATGCTCCCATTACTGGACGTCCAGCTGGGTCGCGAACTCGGCAAAGGGACCGGCTGTCTTGAGATGCTTGAGCTTGCCGGTGGCATTGAATACGGACAGGGTCGACTTGTCGGTCGAGTAGGCAAAGACCTTCGGTGCGTCACCCCGGCTGGCCGCAATAACCGTGGCATGATGACCCGGGGCGCGATCGATGCGCTTCTTGCTTGCCAGGTCGAAGGCCCAGATTTCCTTGGCGGGGTTCTTGTGGCTGCCCTCCTTGCCCTTGGCATGCATGCCGACGAAGATGCGCCCGCTCTTTTCATGCAGCGCGACGGGCTGGTAGCCGCCCGGCCGCCAGCCGGCCTTGGCGTCCGCCGCCGTAACCAGTGGCCAGGGTGCTTCGGCAACGGCTGCGTCGCCGGTGACATTGACGGTCTGCACGTTGCCCCTGAAGGAGACGAAAGTGTAGTTGTCGTCCGACTGCGCACCCGAGGTGAACAGCGCATCGTCGTCGGCATCGAAAAACTTGGCGCTCTTTTTCCGTTCCAGTTGCTTGCCCTCGGCGTCGAGCTTGACGGTCAGCATGGTGCCATCGCCGCACATCGTCGAGAAGCGGTCGGATACCGACTGCGGGACGTAGATCATCCAGCAGCCGGGCGTGGCGATCTCGGCGACGAATTTGCCGGCAACGCGGTCGACGACGGTGACCGACGAAGCCGGCGTCGAATTCTGCATGAAGACCAGGCGGCCGTCGGCCGAGGTGCGGATCTTGCCGCGATAGGGAAAGGATTGGGAATGCTTCGGCGGTACGCTGATTTCCGCCTTCAGCTTGAGCGTGGTGGCATCCCACACATCCATCTGGCCGATGCGCTCGCCTCGATTAAGCTTGGTCATGTAGGCCGTCGATACCAGTATTTCCGAGCGGTCCGGAGTCAGGGTGACGTGGCCGGCCATGCCGAGCGCCACATGGCCGACGACATTGAATGACTCGCCATCGATGATCATCAGCTTGGTGTCGACAAAATGAGAAATCGCCATGTCGGAAAGATACAGCCGGTATGGGGTAGCCGGCGGCAGATTGAGTACCGTCAGCTTGTCAACCGGAACGTCCGCATGCACGGCGCATGACGCAGCGGCGACCAGCGCGCCCGCAAAAAATTTCCTGATGTTGCCAGCAAGCATTTCGGCCCTTTCCCAAACAAAGCCAATCGTGAATGACAGCCCGGCGTGCCTGTTTAACCGGGCGCGCAACCGTGCCGAACGGAATCGAGTGTAGGCGACTTGCCGCCGCTTCAATAGCCAAATTCGGCAAAACAGGACGGTCTGCAAAATAGTGTTGCTTTTGTTGCAGTGCCGCACGACATCGGCTCAGGCATTCTTGGCTGCATTAGGATTAAACTTGCGGTGTCTCCACCCTAATCGCCGTCTGATGCCTTATTCCGCAACCCTGAGCCGACTGCCGCTGCCCAAGACTCCGATCCATTCGGTGGAAGGGGCGGAGCG
>JBIKLY010000156.1:0-4130 GCA_044359525.1 Rhodocyclaceae bacterium
TGGGGCTATCTGTCATTTGCATCAAAGACATAGCTGAAAAAGTGGTAGAGTATCGCCGCTTTCCACCACCCTGAATAAAAGGAGTTTCTCATGCATGCTTGCGACCAGCCCACCCAGGAAGCTCTCTATCCTTTCGACGCACGCGGTATCGCCAAACGCTTTCGCCATGCGGCCATTTTTGGTGCGCTGGATGCGCTGATACCCGGCGAAACGATGCGTTTTTGTAACGATCACGACCCGCTGCCCCTGCTGGCACAACTGCAGGCACGCTACGGCGCCGCGCTTGATATCAATTACGTTCAGCGCGAGTACGGTGCCATCGTTATTGATTTCGCCAAGAAGGGCTAAGACAGCCCGGGTAACGGCATGCTGATCTATCTTGGTCTGTCTGCCGTTACCGTTTTTCTTGCAACACTCGTACTTCTGCAGTTTGGCGAGTCGTCTTCTCTGGCGGCTGCGCATCTCGTTTTTGCCGTCGGCATTCTGCCGCTGATTTTCGGCGCCATTACCCATTTCGCTCCTGTTCTGACGCGCAGTGGCCGGGCGCATCGCAGCGTGTTATTTGCGCCATTGCTGCTTCAGGCAGCAGGACTGACGGTGTTCCTGCATTTTTACGGGCTGGCCGGCGGCTGGGCGCTATACCTTGCCGCCGCTGGCGCGCTGTTCCTTGCCATCGCCTTCGCCGGCTGGCTGGTGCTCCGCGCCAGGCGCACGCTGGGCAAACCGCATCCGGGCTGGCGCTGGTATCTTGCGGCCATCGCGCTGCTGTCTTTGTCGCTGTTGTTAGTCCCGCTGATGGCCTGGTGGCCCGATGCGTATCATCCGCTGCGCTTGATCCATCTACATTTGAATACGCTCGGTTTTGTTGGCTTGACGGCCATTGGTACCTTGCAGGTTCTCTTGCCAACCGTGTTGAGCGGTCCGGACGCCGAGGCCGCCGCGCGCTTGCGTCGTGATTTGCCGGTAGCGGTCGGCGGCGTGCTGGCGGTGGGCCTTGGTTCGGCGTTCTGGCTACCGCTGGCGCTGATCGGTAGCGCCCTGTTGTTGGTGGTCAGCGCCCGTCTGGGGGTCTCCTGGTGGCGGCGCTATGGCCTGCGCAAGATTTTCGCTGACGGCGCCTCTGCAGCACTGGCTGTAGCCTTGTCGGGTTTTGTGCTTCTTCTTCTGGCCGGTGTTGCCCATGCCTTGCGACTCGTTGATGCGCGGCATGCGATACCGGCGTTTGTCGTCGCTTTCCTGTTGCCGCTGGTCAGTGGTGCGTTGTCACAGTTGCTACCGGTCTGGCGTTACCCGGGGCCGCGTACGCCGGCGCGGGAGCAGATGCGTGCGATGCTGGTGAGTGGCGGGGCCTTGCGCTCGGTTTTCTTCCTTGCCGGCGGGCTTGCGTTGGCGACGGGAAACAGCGACGGGCTCTGGCTCGCTGCCGCCGGAATTCTCTCTTTCCTGGTCGCAATCTTTCGTTCGCGCTCTGCGGGGAAAGCCGGATAAGCGAGCCTGTCTCCTTATTGTAAACAAATGCTTGGCATTTTTTTTCCAAACCCGGCCTCAAGATTTCCCGCGCGTATCCGTTGCAGAAGCATAGGCACCTGATTCAGGTGCGGCTGACGGAATACGAAAATGGCAAACTACGATCAACTACTGCCGGTACATACGACCCGCCCGGCGTCGCGTCGCCTGCACCGGCGTATTCCGCTTTCGCTTGTTTCCGCACAGTTGCCGGCGTGTGATCGCCAGAATAAGTTGCAGCGCACACTCGGTCTGCCGCAGTCGATGGTTCGTGAAGCCGGAATGCTGGAGCTGGTTGCTGCCCAGATGCGTATTGCCGAGCTAGAACAGGCGCTTGCCGAAGCACGTAATGAGGCTTTTACCGACCCACTGACCGGCGCCTTCAACCGTCGCGGTTTTGACGGGATTTTCGAGCGCGAACTGGCCCGTTCGCTGCGCAACAACTCCGGGCTGGCGCTCGCCCTGATCGATCTCGATAACTTCAAGCAACTGAACGATACGCTGGGTCACCAGGTGGGCGACGAGGCGCTTGTTCATCTGGTGCGTGTTTTGCGCAAATCGATGCGACCGTCCGATGTCCTTTGTCGTTTTGGTGGTGAGGAGTTCGTCCTGCTGTTGCCGGATACGTCGCTGGCCGATGCAGAAGCGGCGGTTTCCCGTTTCCGCAGCGAATTCTCCAGTCAGGCGCTGCCGGGGCACGATTACTTCCTGAGTTTCAGTGCCGGTGTAGTTGCCCAGGCACCCGCGGAAACGCTCGATACCCTGATCGGCCGCGCCGATACGGCAACCTACGCAGCCAAGCGTGCTGGCAAGAACTGCGTGATCACTGCCTGATCCCGGGCTCAAGGCAGCTTATCAGGGCGCGATACGTCCAGCGGGCGTGGTAAACTGCGGGCTTCCAAAATTCCCTGCCGCCACCGGGCGACCACCATGCGCTACCTCTCGACTCGCGGCGATGCCTCTGTCTCGCCGAGCAAGACCTTTTCCGAAATCCTGCTGGGCGGCCTTGCGCCGGATGGCGGTCTTTATCTCCCGGAAGCCTACCCGCAGATTTCGTGCGCCGAGCTGGATGCTTGGCGCGGGCTGTCGTACGCTGATCTGGCCTATGCCGTGTTGTCAAAATTCATCGACGATATTCCGCCGGCCGATCTGAAGGCACTGGTCGACAAGACCTATCGCGCCGAGGTGTATTGCAATGGTCGCGTCGCGGATGATGCAGCCGAAATTACGCCGTTGCACTGGCTTGAGCCGGGGCTGGCGCTGCTCGAACTGTCCAACGGCCCGACGCTGGCCTTCAAGGACATGGCCATGCAGCTGCTCGGCAACCTCTTCGAGTATGTGCTGGAGAAGAAGGGCGAGCAGATCAATATCCTCGGCGCGACCTCCGGTGATACCGGCTCGGCGGCCGAATATGCGATGCGCGGCAAACACGGCGTGCGCGTTTTCATGCTCTCGCCGCATGGCCGGATGAGCGCCTTCCAGCGCGCGCAGATGTATTCGCTGCAGGATGAGAACATCTACAACATCGCCGTGCGCGGCATGTTCGACGACGCGCAGGACATCGTCAAAGCCGTCTCCAACGATCTCGCTTTCAAGGCGAAGTACAAGATCGGCGCGGTCAACTCGATCAACTGGGCGCGCGTCGTGGCGCAGATCGTCTATTACTTCAAGGGCTACTTCGCCGCCACAAAATCAAACGACGAGCAGGTCGATTTTGCCGTGCCGTCGGGCAACTTCGGTAATATCTGCGCCGGCCACATTGCGCGCATGATGGGCTTGCCGATTGGCCGGCTGGTGATGGCGACCAACGAGAACGACGTGCTCGACGAATTTTTCCGCACCGGCGTTTACCGGCCGCGCGGCACCGCTGAGACGCACGCCACGTCGAGCCCGTCGATGGATATTTCCAAAGCCTCCAACTTCGAACGGTTTATCTTCGATCTGGTCGGGCGTGACCCGGCGATCGTCCGCGAGCTGTGGGCGAAGGTCGATGCCGGCGGCAGCTTCGATCTGTCCGCCACACCGTTTTTTGCCAGCCTGCCGAAATTCGGTTTCGCTTCCGGCAAGAGCACGCACGCCGACCGCCTGGCGACGATTCGTTCGACCTACGAGAAATACGGCGTGATGGTCGATACGCACACCGCCGATGGACTGAAAGTAGCGGTCGAGTTGCGTTCTGCCGGCGTGCCGATGCTGGTGCTGGAAACCGCCTTGCCGGCCAAGTTCGAGGAAACGATTATCGAGGCGCTGGGGCGCGCACCGGAGCGTCCTGCCGGCTTGCAAGGCATCGAGAATCTGCCGCAGCGAGTTGAAGTAATGGATGTCAGCGTCGACGCCGTGAAACAGTTTGTCGCGCGACACGTCGACGCCTGATTTTCACGCGCCATGACAGACGTAAAAAAGGCACCACGCGGTGCCTTTTTTACGTTGGTCGCAGTCAGCCGCTAAAGGTAAATCACCGCCGGAAAAACAGCGGCAGCGAGCACTAGCACCAACCACTCGATATTGTGTCGTGCGAGGAAGCCGGTAAAGTGCAGAACCAGTACGGTGATCGCGATCACGTAAAACAGCGCAAACAGCATGAGTTGTCCTTTCTCTTTTTTTGGCCAATCGCAATGGTCGAT
>JBIKLY010000084.1:0-14891 GCA_044359525.1 Rhodocyclaceae bacterium
TTCGGCCAGTTGCCTGGAAATGGCCAACCCAAGCCCGGTCCCGCCATAAATACGCGTGGTGCTGGTATCGCCCTGGGTAAACGCCGTAAACAATCGGCTTCGCTGTTCTTCGGTAAGCCCGATGCCGGTGTCGCGGACGGCGAACCACAGTAAGACGCTGTCTTCGCTGACTTCACGCACGCGAACCATGACGGTAATTTCGCCACGCTCCGTAAACTTCAGGGCATTGTTGGCATAGTTGATCAGCACCTGTCCGAGCCGCAGCGAGTCACCAACAACATCAACAGGAACATCGCTGGCGACATCAAGTATCAGTTCCAGCCCCTTGTCGGCGGCTTTTTCAGCAATCAGGTTGACGACACTGGCGAGCGCAGCCTCAAGTTCGAAGTCGGTATGCTCGATGGTGAGTTTGCCGGCTTCGATCTTCGAAATATCAAGAATGTCGTTGATGATGCGCAGCAGGTGCTGACCGGAAATCTGGATTTTCTTGACGTAATCGCGCTGACGCAGGGTCATCTCGGTGTTGAGGACAAGATGCGTCATGCCGATAATGCCGTTCATCGGCGTACGTATCTCGTGGCTCATGTTGGCAAGAAAATCGGACTTCATGCGCGAGGCTTCTTCGGCCAGTTCACGTGCCCGCTTCATCTCACGTTCCATAGTCTGGCGCAGGGTGATGTCTTGCACGATGCAGAGGTAGCCGGTGGTGGTGCCATTTGCAGCGCAGGTGGGGGTGGTTAGCAGCAGGCCGGCAAACTGCGTCCCGTCTTTGCGCACGAAGGTCCATTCACGGCTTTCCCTGCCCTCGACTTCGGTGCCGGCAATGATGGCGGCGAACCCGGTTTCGTTACGATCCTGCCGGTGGGCAGCAGCATCGAGTTCTTCGTCAAGATGAAAGCAAATGAAGTTCTCGCACCCGACGACTTCCTCCGCACGCCAGCCAAACAGATTTTCTGCGCCACTGTTAAACAGGGTGGTAAGGCCCGCCTGATCGGTGCTGACAATGGCAATCTCGGAAGCGGCGGCCATGACCTGGTTCATCAAGGTGTTGGCCTGCTGCAAGGATGCGCCACTTTTCAGCAGTTCTTCCTTCTGCGCTTCAAGTTCCTCGGCCTGCATCTGAATTTCCCGTGCCAGTTTCTCGGTGCGCAGATTGCGCCGCAGCACGTCGAGCAGCGGCGCCAGTGCGCCGGGCATGGCGTCCAGCAGTATCCGACGGCCAGCATCGGGTGTTTTCACGCAGGCAATCTCGACGATGCCGATGGCCTGTTGGCGCTGCACCAGCGGCAGCAGCTCGACGTGATGTGGCGGCGCGTCGACCAGCCCCGAGGTGAGCCGTAGCACACTGCCGGTCGGATCGTCGAGCACCAGCGGCACCAGGTCGCGTGCGCACTGGCCGACCAGGCTCTGGCCGCGGGCGTAGGCGGGTCCTTCCGCGGTGCGACCGTAGCCCGCGACCGGGTGCAGCACTTCCAGGCCGTCGATGTCGGCGTAGATCAGGGCTTGCAGGGCGCCGACAGCGGGGCATAGCTGCGCCAGAACCTTGTTGCCGAACTCCTCGATCGAGTCGGCCTGCTGCGCCTTGCCCAGAATGCTGGCGAGTTGATCCTTGGCCCAGCGCTGGTTCTCCAGTTCGATACAGACTCTCTGCAATGAGAGCAGCGCGTCAGCCACCTCACCGAATTGGCCGGGGTAATCGTGGCCGAAGGATTGCGTCAGATCGCCCCTGGCCATGGCCTTAGCCACCCGCACCGAGTCGTTGAGGCCGGTTTCAGTAAGGTTGGCGAGTTGGTTGAGCAGTTCGGACAGATCCCTGATGTAACCCTCCTTGCCATCCAGGTTCAACCGGGTGCTGAAATCGCCTCTGACGGCCGCCGCCTCGACCATGATGCGGATCTCGCCGACGATCTGTGACAGGCTGTATTGCATGGTCTGCAGCGAGGCGAGCATTTCGGCCGTCTCGTCATCGCCCTGCACGGTGATGGTCGAAGATAGATCGCCCTTCGCAATCCGGCCGGCCACCGCCGTGCTTTGCACCATCGCCCGCGACAGGCCGCGCGTCAGCAGGTAGCCAAAGCCGAATACCGCAGCGATCAGCGCACCACCGACCAGCGACAATACCCATACTGCATTATTCTTGATCGAGAGGCCGGCGACGGCGGTTTGCCGGCCCAGTTCCTTGTTGTATTCAATGTGGGCGTCGAGCGCCTCGTTCAGCTTTTCGGCGATGGGCATGGAATGATTGGTCAGATCCAGCGCTTCCTTGTCCCGGTGGCTGTTGGAGGCCGCCAGAATGGTATCGATGTGGGCCGAGTATTCGTTCAGCACGGCGTTTATGTTCGCCAGCATGGCCCGGTCCTCTGTATCTGCCAGCAGAGGGATGTAGTCCTTGAGATTTTTTTGCAGTTCTGCCCTTGCTTCGCTGATCGAGTTCTCGACCTCCCGCCGTTTGGCCGGATCCGCGTTCAGCAAATGACGATACAGGCGCACGCGCAGCCTCCCGAAATTGCGGCTCGCGTCGTCCAGCAACATGATCGAAGGAACAATGTTGGCGTTGCCAAAGTTGACCGAGTCGTACACCCGCCCCATTTCGAAGATGAATAACCCTGCCAGGCAGACCAGGCAGAGGAATGAACCAAAGAGCAATGAATTGAAGCGTTGGGTGATGGTCATGAAGGCTTCCCTTGATGGGCGGCTGCGAGAGGGATTGAATCAGTTATGGTTTCGGCGGACGGCAGCCAGATCGTCACCGTGCTACCGGTGCCGGCCTTGCTGGTGACTTCCAGTTCGCCGCCATGCAGTTCGACAATTTCCTTGACGATGCTCATGCCAAGGCCGGTCCCGGGTATTTTTCCGGAGGTGTCGGCACGGTAGAAACGTTCGCAAACGCGAGCAAGTTGTTCTGGTGTCATGCCGATGCCGTGGTCGGTGATGCGGATGCCGACCCGCGTGCCGTCGCTATTGGCCCCCGACCCTGTTGCCATTGTCGTCCGGAGCAATTCGATGTTGACCGTGCCGTCGTGCGGCGAATATTTGTAGGCATTGGAGATGACGTTGCTGATGGCCTGAATCAGCTTGCTGCGGTCGACGCCTACCCAAAGCGGCGCATTGGCGGGCGGCAGAGCTAGAGATGAGCGGCCGTTCGGCACCTTGAATCCGGTGACGACTTCCTGCAGCAGTTCGTGAATGTCGATGCGGACGATTCTAAAGTCCTTGCCGCGCCTTGCCTCGATGCGAGCAAGGTCAAGCAGTTCGTTGATGATCGATATCATCAGTTCGGATTGCCCGAATACCGTGCTCAGCAAATCGTGCCGTTCGGTTTCGTCAAACTTCTGGGTAAGCAGGAGTTCGGTGAAACCGTAGATGCTCGCCATGGGCGTGCGCAGTTCGTGCGCCGCATGGGAGAGAAATTCGCTCTTCATGCGGTCTACTTCGGTTTCACGGGTGATGTCCCGGAAGTAGAGGATATTCGAGACGCGTTCAGCCGTTGAGATGCGCAGATTGACTTGCAGCACACGCTTGTCAGGACCGGTCAATTCAATTGTCCGGTGTTGTCGATGATATGCATCTGCCGAGCCTCTGTTATTGACGTCAGCGTTTTGATTCGTGGTGGCGCTGCCCTGTGGGGTGCCGGCACGGATAGCCTCCTTTAGTGCGCGCAACTTGGCAACCCCGGGGAAACTGGCTTCCGGGGCGCATCGGCTTGCCAGTTGTTCGGAGAAATCGGCCTCATTGAGTCCGGTAATGACTTCTTCATTGAGTCCGGTCATGGCGGCAAACGCGGGGCTGACATATTTGATGCAGTGAGAAGCATCGAAGGTGATGAATCCATCGGGACTCAGGGCAAAAATCGCTTTGAGTTGTTCGCTGTGCTCCTGAATATCGGCGGTGAGTTTAGTGGCGATGCGGTCAGCTTCGGCGCGCGTGTTGATCAACGAGAGCATCAAGAAAAACAGCAGTCCGGTGATCACAATGCTGCCAGTCAGAACTAACCAGGCGGGCGTGTAGCTGATGCCCCATCGTTCTTCGGCCTGGTCGAATGTCAGCAGCCACTGACGACCGTTGAAGTCGATCATTCGTGTCTGGTAGAACAGCGAATGCAGCGCGGGGGCCGTGGCAGGAATGCTTCTGAACAGCAGTGCGTCAGGGGGCTTCCGGGCGTCGTCATAAATTTGCAAGTCAACATTTTTGCCTTGCTGGCCTGACCCGTTGGATAAAATGCCGCCCAAGAGGTCATTCATGCGGTAGGGGCTGTAAACCCAGCCGATCAGTGCCGCCCGTTTCTGCTCGACCGTGTCTGGTGTCGTTCTGTTTCGATAAACCGGAACATACATGAGGGTTCCCGCCTGGACATCTCTGGCGGTCTCCTGCACCAGCTCCACTTTGCCCGATAAAGTTGCCTCTCCGGTGTCACGCGCCTGCTCCATGGCGGCGCGTCTGACCGGTTCGGAGAACATGTCGAAGCCGAAGGCGCGCAAATTCCGGTCGCTGAAGGGTTCGAGGTAGATGATGGACGTATAGATGGCGCGCTCGCCGGGCGGACGGACGGTGTAATCGGGAAATCCTTCGCGTCGAATTTCGGCGATGTGGGTGGAAAGCCGGTCCGCTGCAATGACTTTTGTAAACCCGATTCCCTGTACGCCGGGAACAAGCTTGCTTGCCTGCAGTGCCTTGACGTAGTCATGCCACTCCTGACGCTCAACCGAGGCTGCTGCGCCAAAGAGACCCGCGCCGCCGCGAAGAATAAGCGCATAAGCAGCAAGGCGCTCCTGGATCTTGAGGGTGACTTGATCGCAGGAAAATGCGAATCTATCTATCGCATCTTGCTCTATATCTGATTTGATCTGAAGGCCGGCAAAAACACTCCCCAACAGTCCAATGCAGAGAATCGCCCAAGCGGGCCATGTTTTTGTGAGTTGCATCATAAAGATGTTCAAAAGAGAGATTCGCGCGGCAGATCGGCGCGCGCAACAGCGTCAGTCATGCTGTTCGGCAGGGACGAGCAGCATTTCGTAACGGTGGGGTTCAAGCCGCTCCACCAGTTCGAGCAGAGTTCGTGGCGAAAATGGCTTGATCAGATAAGCATCGATGCCAAACCGCTCGGCCTGACTGATATCCTCCGCAGCGTCATGGCCGCTGATGATCACGATTTTGATGCTCCACAGTGTCGGTTCATCGTCTATGGCCTGGCAAAGCGTGAAGCCGTCCAGACCGGGCAGACCGATGTCAAGCAGGAGGAGATCGGGCAAGATCTCGAGCGCGAGACGTAGACCTTCCTCGGCAGTGCCCGCTTCATGGATCACCCGCCGGCTGCTTGCGAGCGATATGCGCAGAAGTTTGCGCAGGTCGCTGTCGTCGTCGACGATGAGAATCGTGCTGGTTGGCGTCATATTTGTTGCTCCTTTTGCAATATCGGTAAAACATCTGGCACCTGGGTGAGGACTGCTGCTGCAATGTCCGGTAACCAGATCGTCACCGTGCTACCGGTACCGACCTCGCTGGTGATTTCCAATTCGCCGCCATGCAGCTCGACAATTTCCTTGACGATGCTCATACCCAGGCCAGTCCCGGGTATCTTGCCGGAGGTGTCGGCACGGTAGAAGCGCTCACAGACGCGTGCACGCTGTTCCTCTGTCATGCCGATGCCGTGGTCGGTGATACGAATGCCGATACGCGCCGGTACATCACCGTCGCCCGGCGACTCGATAAGCCCGATGCCCACTTCGCCGCCATCCGGCGAGTACTTGTAGGCATTGGACAGCACGTTACTAATGGCCTGAGTCAGTTTGTTTAGGTCGGCGCGCACCCAGAGCGGGCCGGCGGCGTGCTGCAACACAGCAGAGACCCGCCCATCCGATGCTTTGAAGCCAGAGACAATTTCTCGCAGCAAGTCGACGACATTGATGCGCGCAATGCTGAAATCCTTGCCACGGCGGGCCTCGATACGGGAGAGGTCAAGGAGTTCGTTGATGATGGATATCATCAGTTCGGATTGCCTGAAGATGGTGCTATGAAAATCGGCCCGGTCAGTAGCGTCGAACTCCTGCGTCATCAGGAGTTCTGTGAAGCCGTAGATGCTCGCCATCGGGGTGCGCAGTTCATGAGCCGCGGTGGACAGGAATTCACTTTTCAGCCGATCGACTTCAGTCTCATGAGTAATGTCGCGCAAGTAGAGAATCTGCGAGACGGTTTCGGCCTGAGACAGGCGCAGGCCGACTTGCAGCACGCGTTTGCCTGCGTCCGCCAATTCGATTGTCTGGCGGCGTTCTTGCGCTTGCACATTCGTGCCGTTCCCGGGGATGTCGCTGCACAAGGCTTTACTCATCGAGCTCAGGCTTTCGATGCCGGAAAAGCGCGCTTGCGGGATGCAGATATTTGCCAGTCGTTCAGAAAAGCTGGATTCGTCGAGACCGATCATCGCCTCTTCCCCCAAACCAGTCAGGCGCGTGAACGCCGGGCTGACATATTTAACGCGGTGAGCCGCATCGAAGGAAAGGAAGCCGTCCGGGCTCAGGTCGAAGATGGCGTTGAGTTGTTCGGTGCGATCGCGAATAACGGCCTCGGCAGCACGCCGCTCGGTGATGTCAGTGTGCGAGCCGGCCATGCGCACCGGCTTGCCGTTAACGTCGAATTGCGCCCGGCCGCGATCGAGAACCCACTTGTAGTTGCCATCTTTGCAGCGCAGGCGGTGTTCCCACTCATAAAAATCGGTCTCGCCACGCAAGTGTCTCTGGACTTCGGCCAGGGTTTGCTCAAGGTCGTCCGGATGAACGCGTGCGCTCCACTCCTCGACCGTGTTGCCGATTTCCTCATCGCTGTAGCCGAGCATGCTCTTCCAGCGTTCCGAAAAATATACGGTGCCACTCTGCAGGTTCCAGTCCCAGATACCGTCATTGGCTCCGCTGACCGCCAGTTGCCAGCGTTGTTCGCTGGCGGCCAGCGCCTCAGTTGTGGTTTTCAGCTCGGTGATGTCGATGCGATTGCCAACGATATAGCCGCTGGGTGTGCGGTGCTCGACGATCAGTAACCAGCGACCGTCGGCGAGCCTTTGTTCGATCACTTCGCCATTCGCCTTCTGGTGTGTCGCCACACGCTGCCGGACCCAGGTGTCGACCTGCCCGATCGCTTCGCTGTATTGCCCGCGCTCGGCACCGGTGCGAACGATTTCTTCGAAGGTGTTACCCGGAACGATGAGGTCGCGGCTCGTCTCGTAAAAGCCCCGGTAGGCCTCGTTGCAATGCACCAGGCGGTCCTCCTGGTCGTAAATGGTGAAACCCTGAGCAATGCTGCTGACCGCCTCGCGCAGCAGATTGCCGGATTTTTCTGCTTCCTGCTGCGCCTCAAGGCGCTTCAGATTTTCTGCGTGAACCCGATCGTTGCTTTCCGCCAACTGCTCCGCCAGTCGATTGAAAGCCCGCGCTGTCTCGGCCAGTTCGTCGCTTCCCTGTACCGGCACACGATGCCCGAAATCGCCGGCGACGAAGCGTTCGCTGGCCTTGCGCAGCGCCACCAGCTGGCGCGCGAGGTAGCTCCCAAGCAACCATGAGAAAACGGCAACAAGCAGCATTTCCAGCCCGGCGATGCCCGCCGCCCAGCGCCGTGCCGAGGCGAGCAAAACGTTCAAGGGGTCGGTGGAAATACCCAGTCGTACTTCACCATACAGCACGCCTCCTACGAGGACTGGCGCAGACCAGTCAAAGATGTCGTCGGCAACCTGGTTGATGCGGGTGTCCGGGTGGAAGGATCGCGACAAAATCTTCGCATCGCCCCGTTCCGAAAGCACCACGCCGCCGGCATCAAGGATCCGTACATAGTCGATCTGGCCGGAAGCCATGGCTTCATTGACCAGGCTGTCCAGTGTGGCCAAATCCTGCGAGATTACGGCGTCCTTGGCCGCGACGGCGAGCAGCTTGCCGCCCAGTTGTACCCGGCGCGTCAATTCGGTTTCGTTGGAATCGCGCAACACCGACAGGGCACTGCCGACCAGAACAGCCAGTAGCGCCATTTCGATCAGGGCGACGCCAAGGATGGTTTTTGTGCGAAAGCGCATGATTTATTGGGTCGCTGATGCGGCGAGCGTTTTCATTGCTGACCGTAGCTTTTCAGAAGCGTGATGTCGAGCGCGCGAATGTCGTTCCAGTCCTTGTCCTGAGCGGCGGCGATGCCCTTGAATGCTAGTGGGGACAACAGACGCTGCCCGGTCTCGTCGGCGGACAGGGAAGCCATGGCGGCGAGCACCCGGGCTAGTATCGCGGGTGGTACGCGGGGGTGCGCGGCAAAGGCGTGCGGCGTATAGGCAGGTGTTTCGGAAAGAACGCGTAGCGCACCGCGAACCTCCGCCGGAGTTGCCTCGAAGGTGCGCTGAATGCCCCCACCCGCTTCTTGTAGACCGGAAGCGACCGCACGATAAACGGAATCGTGGGAAGCGACAAACTTGGCTTCGATGGGGATCTTCAAGCGACCGAATTCGGCCTGCGGCAGGATGCTGGCGGCGAAGGCTGCCGGGGCGGGGAATACCACGGTCTTACCGGCCAGATCAGCGGGCTTTTGATAGGGACTTTCTTTCCTCACGACCAGAATGCCTTTGATCTTGCGATCCTGTTCCTTGCCAAAGGCCCGGTAACCAGATGCCGTGTGGAAGACCACGTAATGATAGGGGTTCATGTAGGCCAGATCGTACTCCCCCTTTCCCAGACGCTCTTCAAACCCGGGAATATTGGGTGCGGTACGAAAGACCAGCGTAACGCCGGACCGCCGGCTGATTTCGGCCAGCAGTGGCCCCCAATCCTCCGCCAGCCGGGTCGCCGACTGTTGCGGCACGACGCCAAACGTCAGGGGGGGGGCTACGAACTGCTGAGCCGCAGCGGGAAGGCTGATGCAGAAACACGCCAGCAGGCTGTTACAAAGGAGTCTGCGCCCCCACGCAACCGGATTCACGAAATTTCCTTGATTTTTAGAAAGGGCAAGTTGCCGCTACCGTGGATGACGTAAGTGCTGCCACCGGCGGCCTTCGCCTTGTACATTGCCGCGTCGGCGCTTTTCAGCAGCGCCACTTCGTCTTCGCCATCGAACGGATACTCGGCACAGCCGAAGCTGCCGCCGATGAACAGTTCATTTCCTTCAATCAGCATTTTCTGAGTCAGCGCGTGAATCAGTTTGTCGCAAAAGATGCCGATATCCGTATCCCCAACCAGCAGCGGTGCAAGAACGACAAATTCGTCACCGCCCAGTCGTGCCACCGTGTCGCATTCCCGCACGGTGCCGATCAGGCGTCTGGCGGCTTCCTGCAGCACATGATCGCCCGCCGCGTGACCGAGTGTGTCGTTGATCGGCTTGAAGTTGTCGAGGTCGATGAAAATCAGGGTGAATTGCACGCCGGAACGCTTGGCCTGAGCCAGCATTTGCGCCAGTCGATCCTGAAACAGGAGCCGGTTGGCCAAGCCCGTCAGGGTGTCGTGATGCGCGAGGTAAGACAGGCGTTTCTCTGCCCGCAACAGGCGTGAGAGGTCTGAAAAAACCGCGATATAGCTAAGAATACTGCCATCAACGTCGCGGGCGGCGCTGACCGTTAACCACTCTGGATAGATCTCGCCATTCTTCTTACGGTTGGAGATCTCGCCCTGCCAGCGCCCATTCTCAGACAATGCCAGCCAGAAATCCGCATAGAACCCGGCATCCTGTTTGCCTGAGCTAAGTAGGCGGGGGGTTTGACCAATCGCCTCTTCGGCGCTGTAGCCAGTGATCCGGCTGAAGGCAGGATTTACGGCGAGAATGATTCCTTCGATATCGGTAATCATCACGCCCTCGTCGGCGCTCTTGAACACCATTGAGGAAATCTGGTTTTCAAATTCGTTTTCGCGCAGGGCGGTAACGTCACGCAGAATCCAGTGCAGGTAGGGTACGGCCCCCCCTTTGCGTACCGCCAGCGCCTGAGCTGTGAAGATTAGTGGCGATCCATCCCCGGTTTCCCGCTGCAGATGTAGTTCATGTTTTTGTTCCAGCGATTCTTTGCCTTCGTTGGTGTCGGATTGCAGGGCAAGAAAACTATCGCGGTGCGAAGGAAATACCAGATCATTTAGCTGGCGGCCTAGAAGCTGATTCAGTGGGGCTAGAATCGCGCCCGCCGGATTGCTCTGCAGAATGGTGCCGCTGGCATCGGTAATGAGGTGGATGTCGCGCGAACTCTGCGTCAATTTGTCCAGCTCCTCCCGGCTTTCGAGGAGACGGTCTGACGATTCGCGCAGCGCTTCGTAGTGTGCTTCAAGCTCCCCGTTGCGCTCGACCATCTGTTGCAGGTCTTCGGCGTAGCGGTAGAGTTGATCGTGAAGGGTGGCGGAACGGGCGCTGCCGGGCAATCGTACCGCTTGGCCGTCAGCCGGCAGGGGTTTGTCGAAGGTGTCGGATTCGATGTTCATGGCGACCTCACTTGGCAAGCGATTCCTTGATGGCGGCGACAAGTTTCAGCGGACTGAAAGGCTTGATGAAGTAGGCGTCGGCGCCCCGTTGAACGCCATCTTCGTAGTCGCGTGCCTGGCCACGGGCCGTAACCATGATGACGCGTGTGTGCTTGAGTTGCGGATCACTCTTGATCGCATCGAGCACCTGCAATCCGTCAAGTTCACCCGGCATCATTATGTCGAGCACGACAACATCGGGTTTCTGCTGGCGGGCGATGTCGAGGGCACTCTTGCCGTCCTCGGCTTCGAGTACATCAAAGGACTTGCCCAAGGTGATGCGTATCAGGCGACGAATATCGGAATGATCATCGACGAGCAGAATTGTGGTCATGATTGATTCACCTCGGGTGGATTGTTGATGGCGACGTCAGTGGTACGTGTTGGATCACGAAGCATGCTTTTCTGGCGATCAGCCACCAGTAATTCGGCGATGGCGCGCAAGCGGTCAAAAGGAATGGGCTTGGGCAGGACGGGTATGCCGTCTGGAACGCCGCCGTGAAGCGCAATATCCTCCGCGTCCAGACCGCTAACTACTACGATCGATACACCCGCCAGTTCAGGCGATGCTTTGATTGTGCGCAACATGCGGAATCCGTCCATGCCGGGCATTTGCAAGTCCGCAATCAGCAGGTCCGGCTTGAGAGTGCCCAAGCGGATCAGCGCCTCGTAACCATCCCCGGCGCTAGCGACGATGGGTTGCATTGGCCAGGCGCGCAACTTGATCTCATAGAGTTGCCGCAAGGTACGGTCGTCTTCGACTACCAGAATGTTGAACGGCGCTGGCGGAGCAAGCGGGACTTGATCACCGGCACGCCGCCGCAAAGCGGAGTCCAGGGAGGCGTCTTTAATGGAAGGGGGGTTGAGCAGCCGCTCGATTGATGCCCGCGTTATGCGGCGATGCCCGCCATCTGTTTTCCACGCCTCAAGCAAGCCGCTTTCAGTCCACAGTTGCGCGGTGCGCAACGACACCCCCAATAGCTCGGCGGCTTCGCGGGTGGTGCAAAACGATTTCGGAATTCGTTTGTGATGAGCCATGACTGGGTTGTTTTGCGCTTGTTATGAGTCAGAAAAGTTGAGTTGAGAAGAGACTCCGACACTCTTAATTTATCACATACTATCATTTAGCGTTAGTTTTTATCATATTTTATTGCTACGGGGATCAAGAGCGCTCAGGGACAACGAATCCTCTTGCGAAAGCCGAAGGTGCTGGCATGAGCAGAAAGAGGTCCTAACAGCTGCTGACCATGGCTGATCTACCCGTCTTGAGCTCCGAGCGAATGCCGCAAGGTGGCAGAGGCGCATTCAAACAAAAATAGTGAACGTCAGATACCAGGCGTAACTACGCATCGCATCTGTTTGCGAAACAAACTCTGGCATCCGTCATATTGGCCTTGTCTATAATCACTAAATGCTCTATACCTAACATATCTACCAAATATTACATATATAACATTTTCCGTAACTTGTTTGGATGAGTTCTCTCATAGCGCGAGAGGATCAATAAAAATGAGGCAGAGCTGATTAGGGGATGATCATGAGCGCCGGGGCTATTGGTGGCATGGGTGGAATAGGTGGAATAGGTGGAATAGGTGGAATAGGTGGAATAGGTGGAATAGGTGGAATAGGTGGAATAGGTGGAATAGGTGGAATAGGTGGAATAGGTGGCATGGGTGGTGTGGGTGGCATGGGTGGCATGGGCCACATGGGTGGGATGAGTGGCATGGGTGGTGCGGTTGGTAGTGCGCCAGCAGCAGCGGGCAATACCAATCCGTCCGGCGTTTCGGAAGCATCGCCAAGTACAAAGGTGCATATTTCAGCTGCTGCCGAAAAAGCGCTGTCAGCAGAGGGTACAAAAGCCGGGGCGAGTCCAACGGCTGCCGCCAATGTGCTGACGGGAACTCACTCCATTACCGACTCAGGCGCAATTAATTCAAAGCTGTCGGATTTCAGCGTTGTCACGAACCTGAATGTCAACGTCGATATTCAAAACATCAACGTCGGCTCTGATGGCCTGAATGGCAATCGCTTCGATGACATTGTTGCTGCATTGCTGATCGCCATGATGATGCAGCAGCAGGAGAAACGGGCATCCTTTTTATCAAATTGATGTAGTGACAGAAAAAATCCGAGCGATGCCCTCTGATGCAATGGTTCCGCGTAAATAAGGGGTTCTAAAATGGCGTTAGGTATTGCAGCAGGGATACCAGGGAGTGGCTCTATCCTTGCCAAGGCACTGGCCAATCCAAAGGTAAGCAGCCTGGCCAAATCGCTCGATATCGATCTCGGTAACGAAAATACGGTTAGCTCGCCGCTGGTACAGATGACCAAAGTGCTTGGCCAGACCGCAGCAACACGAGGGCTGACAGGATCGTCCACCGCTTTTTCTCTTGGCTTTAGCCGGGTGCTGTCGATTGCTTATATTCCTGCGGTATTGCAGGCCTACCGCGAGATTGATGCGTTGTAACTGAAAGCACCCCCTAAAAAACTCGGCTGGCCAATAGTGAGCCCGCAAAAACCTTACAACAGCGGGGATTAGGCTATCCATGCCACCCAGCTCTGCCTTCGATGTCAAATCTCTGCAAGCCATGCTGAACCACGTTGAAGCTTGCCAGAGCATTTCGAGTGCGGGTTGTTTGTATGCCAAGCAGCGTCGCCTGACAGTCATTCGACCACAAAAATGCCAAAATTATCATTTGCATCATCTCTTGCACTATTGTCATATTTGACATATGATCAACTTGTAAATAAACACATTCGCTTATCTATAACCGCTGTATCGAAGTTGTTTTTATGAAGGGATTCATGATGCTCCCCATTGCCAATTCCCCGCGTGAAATCCGCCGCAATCTGGATATGAACCAAAAGGACTTCTGGTTGAAAGTTGGCGTTACTCAGAGCGGGGGTTCTCGCTATGAAAACGGTCGCAATATGCCAAAGCCGGTCAGTGAGTTGCTGCGCATTTGCTATATCGATCAGATTGATCTGCGGAACATTCAGCGTATGGATATCGAAGTGCTTAACTATCTGAAGCGAGAAGATGCGGCACTCTTCAAAAGCCTGAAAAAAGCGGTCAGGGAAAAATCGAAGACTGTGGCTATACGAGCAACTTGAGTTGCCGGTATTCAAGAGCGGACAACTTGCCGCCCGGCAAAAATCCGCTTGAAATATGTTCTTGTTTTGAGAAGTAGTCGAAAGTACGACATCTCAAATCAGGTCGCCGATGGAGCGTTTCGATGAACCCAAAAATGCAGCGCCTATTCGATAGCCTGAAGGATGGACTGCTCATCGTTTCTCCGGTCAACCGCGAGATCCGTTACGCAAATCAAGCTGCGCGGGCGATGCTGCCAGTAACCGTTGGCAAGCCCCTTTCGGGCGGGTGGA
Source organism: Rhodocyclaceae bacterium (assembly GCA_044359525.1). Taxonomy (GTDB): domain Bacteria; phylum Pseudomonadota; class Gammaproteobacteria; order Burkholderiales; family Rhodocyclaceae; genus CAJBIL01. The sequence goes on from JBIKLY010000084.1 coordinate 13,839, forward strand.
TGCATAGTCAGATCAGCGCTATCCAGCGTGGTTACCTCAAGCCGCCCTTGATATTCGAGATTGATTTGCCTGGGCCGAGCCAGGCTGAAGATCAGGTTCAGGTCACCTTGCTACCGAGCCCGGTCGGCAATGACTTTATCGCTATCCTGAAAAACATTTCTGATGAGCAGGCGTACGAAAACGTGATCAGCAACCTTGCGGAGATGCTTGACTGCGAGTTCCGCGAACCAATGCGGGAGTTTCTCGGCTCGGTTGACAAGATGCTCTCCCTATTTGAGCCTAAAGCAAAGGAAAGCTGGGCGCTGAGGGAATCTGTTGCTGAAGTCTCGAGGATGAGTTCCGTACTCGAAGAGCGTTTGCAACAAATTGGCCTGCTCGCGTCTGCATTCAAGGAAGCGCCAATGTGCGGCGAAGAGCGGATTGCCGTGTCAGAACTGATCATCGAGGTGTTGGTTTCGACCCGACCTTTACTCACCGAGCACGGATTACGCGTCAGCTTCTCAGGCATTAACGACGGTCTGCCAGTGATCTACGGTAGCCGGACCTTTCTAACGCAGGCGCTGGCCGGTTATCTGCGTCACCTCGTCGAGCGGATCGACCGAGGGGCAAGCATACTGATTTCAGCAAAGGCAAAGGGTAATTTCATACTCCTGTACATCGCCAGTTACGGAAAAAGCGCGCCGCCTGGCAAAAGCAGGCGCGTGCTTCTTCCACTATTGAGCGTCAGAGGATCAAAAAATTTTGAAGCCCTTGCGCTTACTTTGCCACTCTGCAAGAGAGTGGTCGAGTTGATCGGAGGAAGTGTTCACTTTGACGATGGTGCAGGCGAAATGAGCAAGATTACCTTTGAATTACCTGTTGGGGCACCGGCTGTTAAAGACCGGGAAATTGGGTTGCAGCAAGCACAGCGCTACGCCCAGGACTTGCTTACCTTGATGCAGCGCCAGGCCACAACCACACGACACTAAGGAGAAAAAAATGAAAACCATCGTACTGGTAGTCGACGATCAAGCTGACATTCGCAAACTGGTGCGTATGACACTCGCCATAAGC
>JBIKLY010000188.1:0-14708 GCA_044359525.1 Rhodocyclaceae bacterium
GGTCGCCGCCGAGAGCCGTTGCCGTTTGCTCCTGAGCGAAGATTTTCAGAACGGATTTACCTGGCGCGGTGTGACGGTGGTCAACCCATTTGGCACACAAATACCCCCTTTGCTCACCGACCTCCTGAACAGCCGGAATACCTGACCACATAAACAACTCATGATCACAAACAACACCACCGCAAACACCGTCCAGCCCGACAGTTACCTGACTCTGCACTACAGTCTTGCCGATCTCGACGGCACCGAATACGTCAGCACTTTCGATATGTCGCCAGCCACGATTCAGATGGGGGGCGGTCAGCTCGTCGTCACACTCGAACATTGTCTGCTCGGACTCGGCATCGGCGAACGCCACGTTTTTCAGATCGACGCAGAAGACGCCTTCGGCGAGCACAACCCGCGCCTCGTCGAGCGCATCGCACGTAGCGCGCTGCCGCCGGAACTCGAACTCAAGGAAAATTCGCTGATCGAATTTGCCGCCCCGGAGGGCGCTGTCCCCGGTACGGAAGGCGCAGGCGGTGGCATTGCCGGCTATCTGCGCGAACTCACCGACACCACCGCAGTCTTCGACTTCAACCACCCGCTCGCAGGCAAGTCGATCCGCTTCGAGGTTGAAATCATCGGAATCATGTAAGCAAGCCCATGCCGATCATCCTCGCGAACCCGCGCCGCTTCTGCGCCGGTGTCGAACGCGCCATCGCCATCGTCGAGCGCGCACTGGAGAAAATTCAGCGCGCCGACAGTCAAGGCGTTGGCGGTAAAAAGCGACGTGGTTTTTGTCGTCGGCAGCAAATCCAGCTCCAACTCCAACCGCCTGCGCGAACTCGCCGAACTGCTTGGTACCAGAGCCTATTGAGTCGACCAAGCTGAGCAGATCGACCCCGCCTGGCTGGAAGGAGCCAGCCGCATCGGCGTAACGGCAGGCGCCTCAGCGCCGGAGGTGCTGGTAAAAAGCGTGGTCGATCGACTGAGCGAAGGTGGGAGTCAGGTGATTATTCAGCTAGAGGGCGCGGAGGAGAATGTGACGTTTGCTTTGCCGAAGGCGTTGCAGGGGTGAGCAACCGGTTGATGCACTAACGATCGTCCGTTTTAATACCCCCGGCCCGACGCCCGGCCGCGATTGATTGGAATGAACTCCAGCTCAACGAAAAACTGGCTTTTGACGGGGACGCCCAAAAACTCGCCCGGAGAAAACTCGGCGCGCGCAAATGCCTCCAAGGCAGCATTTTCAAAGAATCCTGTTGGCTCGGCGCGTACGACAGCAAGATTGTCAATCGCACCTGTTTCGCTGACGAGAATGCGCAAAAATACGATACCGTCGCGTACACCTGCTGCACTCGGATATTCGGGCTGTATGTCATTCAGCAGCCGCGGCTGCCGGTGCAAACCCACGCCAAATTTGTAACCGGGCGCTGGCGGCAAACCGGGAGCAGCGATTTCTGTGGTTTTTGTTGCTTCTGGTGGCGGAAGCGGGGCAACATCCCGCACCTCATTTTTCTTGACGCTCACGACACTCTCTTGCGCTGTACTTTCAGCCAACACTGGCATATCGCCATTTGTCAAAACCGCAACTACCACCGCCAAAGAAGGTGCTGCCTGTAACTCAACAGTAAAGACTGTTGGTGTGAGAACGGCGTAAATTGACTGTGGCTGCAAACCGGTCTCCCCAATACCGGTTGAAATACCGGAAGACGGCATCAGCGCAACCAACACCATAGTGTGCAGGAACAATGAAAACACCAGCGCCAGCGACACCCGGAAATCACGCCATGCTACATAAGCACGGAGGAATAAGTTCAGAGCAGAAGAGAAAGTCAGAGCGATGACTGTAGAGTCCAGGTTAGACACTGCCGGATCCCGAGTCCAGGCGGGTAAACCGACTGGCCCCTGTCATCCCCGCATGCGGCAGGATGACAGGGTTAACAACTACAATTTTCTAAAACACTTACTGCACAACCTCGCGCCAGCTAACCCGCTTGCCAACCGGAGGGGGAACTTCAACAGGAGGCGTAAGCGATGTTGGCGTGCCTGAAGAGCCCATCACCACAACAACAGTCTTGCCCTGTCCGCCCGGGTTCGAAGCGTCGGGAGGCAAGCGCATCGTGCTCATACCTACTGCCAGCGACTCACCCAGATAGGTCGAAACATTCGTGTTCGTCACACAGTTTGCCCCGTTACTGTCACAGGTACGTGCCTGAACCGCCAAGCCTGTCCTGTAGTTAAGGTAATTAAGCCAACTATATCCCCCAATATTGCATGCCGTATTTCTTGGCACATTACTGGCAAAGAACAGGGTTCCAAGCTCGAGATTCAGATCAATATTGACCCGCTCACCGCTATCCGGAAGATCAACAACCCAGCCGCTCGGCCTGGCACATTCTGTTGTGCTACCGGTACACGAAACCGTGCGTGAGGCACCGACTGCCGGATTGGCATTGGCCGCTGTCGCGGGCGAAATCAACAAAGGCCGAAGTGCGCCACGCAAGTCCGAATAGAGAGTGGCGGTGGAAGACTGACCCACCGTTACATCATCCTTAAAGCCATACACCGACTGCGTATATACATCCGTCAGATCCGGCGTTCCAAGTAACCGCCCCGTTCCAACGAACACCCAGGGCTTGCCAGCGATTTCACCCAGTTCCGGGCGTGTTGTGATTGGTTGTACCCGATTCGCAGAATCCTTTGCAACGCCAAGAAGCACGGCATGTGCAGCAATGCTTTCATCGGCTACTGTCAACAAATCATCAGCAACTTCATTAATGACAAAACGCCAGACATTGCCATTGTTGTCACCACCGTAGACATACTTGGTCGTGTTATCGAGGAAAGCATTGTCAACAAAATTATTGACCTGAGCCAGACCGCTCGGGGTGGTAGCGTCGCCGTTCCCCGTGCTCGTTTTGCTGATGATCTTACCGGTCATCGCGTTGAGTACGTACAGGAAACCTTCCCCATCACCGGTGGCTCCGTTAACATTGTTGTAGCCGGAAGTCACTATTGCCACCCAGGTTCCATTGGCCAGTTTGGTAATGACCGGTTTGCCGAAGGAATAACCCAGATTACAGTCCGCGCCGTGCGTGGAAACGGTCCCCGAGCTATAGCAGGTCGAGCTGTACTTGAACTCCCACAGCGCTTTCGGATTATCAGGATCGGTTACATCCAGCGCGTAGTAGCCCTTGCCCCCCTTGTTCAAACCAGCGACAAGAACTGTTTTCCAGGCAGCACCCGTCGAATCATAAACATCGCCAACGGTAGGTGTCCCATCGACGAGGAAAGCATGCTTGTTCGCATAATCGTTATCGGCCAACTTGTAGAGATCACCGAGGACCATGGTTGGAATAAAGGCCCAAGCCTCTTCACCACCGGTAGCATCAATGGTTGTCACCGCGGTGGCGCCGGAACCTGTAACAGTAACCGTACCAGCATAAAATGCGTGCAACATACCATCGTTGGCTGCGGCATAGATCATTGACTTGCGGCTGGCGTTCGCATCCTTGAAGCTCGTGTAGCCCGCGTCGGAATAGCTGGCAAAAGGCGCTTTCACAAAAACCGGCTGGGCGTCCACCAGATCACCCAGAACGTGATCCCGTTTGCGATAAACCTTTACCGCATCCTTGGCCACGAAGCCCTCATGCCCCCGCTGCCCGCGAACAAAATTAACCAGGTTGTCGCCGGCCGCAAGAGTACGCTGATCCGGGTAACCGCTGGTCCCATCCGACATATCAGGATACTGGCTAAAGAGTGCAATCTTGGTCGAATCGAAGGCCGACTGTTCGGTGTTTGAAGCAGTTCCGTCAAGCGTTGTTACCGGGCTGATCACGTGTTCGATCTTGACCGTAACACCTGCTGTAGTTGCGACCACATCACCAGCAAGGATGGCATCGCCGGCATTAATGGCGCGAGCCGCACCGGCACCGGTCTTCGCAGTAGCAGTCAGAACAAAGGGCGACGGATAGGTCGTCGTATCCCGGCTCACTGCAGCCACGGTACCGGCAGTAGCAACAGTTGTGCTGGCGGGCACCGAAAGCGTGACTGTCACGCCGGCAGACGTAACGATCGTATCGCCGGCCAGCACTGCATCACCGCCGGTCAGATCACGCGGCGCAGCTGCACCGGTTTGCGCAGTAGCCGTCAGCACGGCAGGGTACGGATAAGTAATCGTATCTTTCGTAACCTTAACCACAATAGCTCCGGTAGCAACAACCACAGAGGTACTGGCCGGGATAGGTGCCGTCGGGGCAGTGCCTGCGGGGATGCTTTGCGTACTACAGGTACCGGTATTCCACTTGAAATCCACCATGTTGTTTGTAGCACCGCTGCGGAACAGATAAATATTGCGGCTATCGCAGTAATAACCTGTCTTCGCATCAAGCAAAGGCTGAGCACTCCAGAGCACCGTGGATTTCACCTGTCCATTGGTCAGATCAATCTCGCGCGCCTCGATATCGCCTGCCCAACTTGTGGTTGCGTACTTGGCCACATAGGCGATGTTGTTCCCTTGCACCGGCGTCTGGCTTGAGGATGCTGCGGCGGCACCTGAGCCCTGCTTCTTGCCCAGATCATTCAGCACGGCCCGCAAACCATCCACCACATCAGACGGCTTGCCCGCGCTGAAATACCGGCCCCGCCCATCAACTGCCGTGTGCCAGAAATCATCGATCGATCTCGGGTCGCTGTACAGCGCACCATTGCTCGCGTAGTCGAGCGTCGTATCCGGCCATATCGGCCAGGCTTTGGCGCCCGAACGAAGGTCAGCAAAGTCACCACTGGCATCGTCTTTGTAGGTCTTGCTGTAGTTCACCGTTCCCGAAACCCCCAGTGCGATCGTATAGGTAGTCATATGTTGCCAGGGCGCACTGTCGTCCTCCGGACCGGTACCCGCCGCCGGCACGTTGTCGTTCTTGGTAACAGGTGTCGCAGCAAGATCACTGTCCCAGGCCGTTCCGGTACGCAAGTCAGTCGTGTAATAGTACTGAGCAACGTCAGCCAGCGAGTTTTTACTGCCCGCATTGGTTACGGTAAGCAAAGTGCATGGCCAGGAACCACTCGTGCAAGTCACGGTATAAGTCGTATCCGCCGTATCGGCCGGTTCCACAGGTGGCGCAATTTCAAGCGTGGTGGGTGGACGATCTACCGGTGGCCAGATGGCAGGCTCGGCAAGAAGTGTTGAACCAACGGGCACGCACACACCATCGGTAACACCATAACCGCTGGATGGCGAATAGCTTATTGGCGGTGTACTGGAACTCACCAAGGTTGGTCCGCTGTATATGCTGGTCGTTACAGTCGTACCGAGCCTGGATTTCAGTTCATTACCAGGGAGCGTCGGACCGCATGCCGTGCTTGTCCAGCTATTCCCGGCACTGGCTGCAGCCACTACGCAGTTATAAACCTCCGGCGTCGCTGTAGTTATCGGTGCCGGACAGCTTGTGTCTGTATAAGCATTTCCAGCCACTGGCGCTGCAACAACGCAAGAGGCCACCGGAACATTCGTCGTATTGTTTGTACTGCAGGTCGTCGCGGTCCAGCTGTTACCGGCATTCGGTATAGGGTCACTCACACATGCAGCTACCGGCACATTCGTCGTGTTGTTCGGCGTGCAAGTCGTCGTCGTGTAGGAGTTTCCAGCGGCTGCGACTGCCGCCGTGCACGCGGATACAGGCACATTACTGGTTGTCACAGGCGCCGGGCAGGTCGTTGTCGTCCAGCTATTACCGGACGCTGCCACTGCGGCCGTACACGTCGACACCGGCACACTGGTCGTCACCACCGGTGCAGGACAGGTCGTCGTCGTATAGGAATTACCAGCCGCTGCCGCTGCAGCCGTACAAGTCGCCACCGGGACGTTGGTCGTCACTACCGGTGCAGGACAAGTGACTGTCGTCCAGCTGTTGCCGGACGATGCAACAGCTGCCGTGCACGAAGGCACCCCCACATTGGTCGTAACGACTGGCGCCGGACAAGTCGTTGTTGTCCAGCTATTGCCGGACGCTGCAGCTGCTGCCGTACATGAGCCTACCGGAACATTCGTTGTGACTACTGGTGCCGGGCAGGTCGTTGTTGTCCAGCTATTGCCGGACGCCGCCACCGCTGCCGTACATGAAGCTGCAGGTACATTGGTCGTTACAACCGGCGCTGGGCAGGTCGTCGTCGTCCAGCTATTGCCGGACGCCGCCACTGCTGCCGTACAGGTAGCCGTCGGTACATTGGTCGTTACAACCGGCGCCGGACAGGTCGTCGTCGTCCAGCTATTGCCGGCATTTGCCGCAGAAGCGGTACACGTGGCGACCGGCACATTACTTGTATTGTTTGCGGCGCAGGTCGTCGCCGTCCAACTATTGCCTACCGAAGCGACAACGTTCGTGCATGAAGCAACACCAGTCGGCCCGGTCACTACCGGCGCCGGACAGGTCGTTGATGTCCAACTGTTGCCCGATGCCGCCGCAGCTGCCGTACAAGTAGCCACCGGTACGTTGGTGGTCACCACCGGCGCCGGGCAGGTGGTCGTCGTCCAGGCATTGCCAGATGCTGCCGCAGCTGCCGTACAGGTAGCCACCGGTACATTGGTTGTCACTATTGGCGCCGGACAAGTCGTTGTTGTCCAGGCATTGCCGGCATTTGCCGCTGAAGCGGTGCACGTGGCGACCGGCACATTGCTTGTATTGTTCGTACCGCAAGTGATTGTCGTCCAGCCGTTACCTGCGTTAGCGGTTTGTGGCGTGCAAGTCGCAACCGGGATCGCGTTGGTGATTACGCCGCAAACGGTCGCAATGTAACCATTACCCGCCGCTGCCGCAACCGCCGTACAAGTCGCCGTTACCGTCGGACCGGTTAGAATCGTCGGCCCGACACAGGTGGTGGTGGTCCAGCTATTACCCGACGCGGCTGCGGCTGCCGTACAGCTAGCAACCGGTACATTGGTTGTCACGACCGGGGCCGGGCAGGTCGTCGTCGTCCAGCTGTTGCCCGACGCTGCAACGGCTGCCGTACAGGTAGCAACCGGTACATTGGTTGTCACTACCGGTGCCGGGCAGGTTGTCGTCGTCCAGCCATTGCCGGAATTTGCTGCAGAAGCGGTACACGTAGCGACCGGCACATTGGTCGTGTTGTTCGGCGTACAGGTTGTCGACGTATAAGAATTACCGGAACTTGCTGCCGCTGCCGTGCAGGAGGAAACAGCGGTCGGCCCCGTCGTAATCGGCGCCGGACAAGTCGTGGTGGTCCAGCTATTGCCGGAGGCGGCTACCGCTGCGGTACAGGTAGCAACCGGCACGTTGGTTGTCACTACCGGGGCCGGGCAGGTCGTCGTTGTCCAGCTGTTGCCCGACGCTGCAGCGGCTGCCGTACAGGTGGCAACCGGTACGTTGGTGGTCACGACCGGGGCCGGGCAGGTCGTCGCCGTCCAGTTATTGCCCGACGCTGCAGCAGCAGCTGTGCAGGTAGCAACCGGCACATTGGTCGTGTTGTTCGGGGTACAGGTTGTCGACGTATAGGAATTGCCGGAACTTGCCGCCGCCGCCGTACAGGAGGAAACACCAGTCGGCCCCGTCGTGATCGCCGCCGGGCAAGTGGTGGTGGTCCAGCTATTTCCCGAAGCGGCTACCGCTGCGGTACAGGTAGCAACCGGCACGTTCGTCGTATTGTTTGTCGAGCATGTAGTGGTGGTGTACGCATTACCCGACGCAGCTGCCGACGCGGTGCATGAAGCAACCGGCACATTGCTCGTATTGTTCGGCGTACAGGTCGTCGCGGTATAGGAATTGCCGGAGTTTGCTGCCGCCGCTGTACAGGAAGCCACTGCAGTCGGGCCGGTGTTTATTGGCGAACAGGTAATCGTCAGGTAGAGGTTGCCGGCGGCACCAACCTGCGCGGTGCACGAGGCTACGGGTACATTGGTGGTCGTATTGTGGGTGCACGTGATGGTGCCGCCGTTGGTACACGACGCCACGGCAGTGGACAGCTCGGTTGAAGAATCATACGAGAACCACTGACTGGTGCTCTGCCTCAACTGCGTTGTGCTTTGCAGGGTCTGCGTTGTGCTCTTCAAATTCTGGACGGTGCTCTGCCGATTCTGATTCGTCGATTGCAGGGTCTGCGTTGTGCTCTGCCGATTCTGATTCGTGCTCCTCAGATTCTGGACTGTGCTTCTGGTAATTTGCTGTGTCGTTGTCGTATTTTGCGTCGATGTCTGGATATTTTGCGTCGTGCTCTGCAAGTTCTGGTTGGTGCTGCGCAGATTCTGATTCGTGCTCTGCAGGTTCTGCTGGGTCGATTGCCTGGTCTGAGTCGTGCTCTGCAAGTTCTGGTTGGTGCTCTTCAAATTTTGGTTGGTGCTCTTCAGAATCTGATTGGTGCTCTGCCGAATCTGGTTGGTACTCTGCAAAATCTGGTTGGTGCTGCGCAGATTCTGGTTGGTGCTCTGCAAATTCTGATTGGTACTTTGCGTCATCTGCACCGTGCTTTGCAAATTCTGAACCGTGCTCTGCAAATTCTGATTTGTCGACTTTGGTCCGTAGAGGCTTGAGCAAGCAGCCAGTTGATACTCAATGCCCTTCACCGTCCGCACATCAGACGTATCAGGATAACCGTCCCAGATCGGGCGCGGCACGATGTTAATCGTACCGGCCAGGGTATTAGGGTCGGCTTTGGTCTGATTAAGAGTACCGTCCTGCTGACCAACCAGTGTTACACCATCCAGCTTTACCGGCCCCGCCGTTTCAGCAACCGTATTCCAGTAGCCATCAGTCGTCATGATGGTGAAGTTCTGCTGACAGGAATACTGCACAGGATCACCGGTCATCCCTGTATTGATGGAATCCTGTTTCCCTGCATAGTGGCGCCCGACCCTTGCCAGCCCTTCACGCGCCGGTGACGAGCCGCCCGGAACCTGGTCGAACAGTTTCTTGAACCACGATTGACGCTGACTTACCCCAAAATCGTTGATTGCCAGATAATTGGCCGCAGCGACAGAGGTACCTAACGTAGGCACCAACGCAGGGTAGGGTTTTACCGTAACCAGACCAACCCGGTAGCTATCAGTCAGCGGCGTAAATGAGAGACTGACCGCGCTCTTGATCATGCTGATCCGCGTGCGGTAATACGAATACCAGATCGCAAAGTTCTTCTGCTCTGCCGCCGTCAGTGTTGACACCAGGACGCGCGTCCATGTTCCGGTAGTGGACGCAGGTGTCGTGGCGCCAACATCCGTGTCTGTACAGGGTGCCCCCGCAAAATTAAGACTGCTCGGCTCAACGCTGGCTGCCGTCGTATAAATATAGTAGTACGCCGGCTGGGCGGCATCAGACACCGTAGCAAACTGCCGTGTCGTCGTGTCATAGGCTTGGAAACTCGTACCGAGATTTACGACGGTGGACGGCACTGTCAGCGGACTTTCGACATACTCGGCATAAGCATTGTAAAAAGCCGCATTAAACGTCGGCAGCGGCAACGTGGCGCCGGTCGAGTCATTTGGCAAAGCATAGATCTGGCTTGGTTTGTAATACAGGACGTTACACTGATAGCTCTTGTAGCCGATCGGGAATACGCCGTTGTTGGAGCCTTCAATCTCATCCGGCATGTGCGAAAACTTCATGGAGTTAGAGGTATCCATGAGCAACATGATGTTCGGTTTAACCTGCACTGAAGTGGTGTTGGCGATAGGGCTGTCGGAAAGCACCGGACTGTCTGCTGTCAGCGCTGTCTGCGGAAAAGCGGCGATCAACAGGGACAAAGCACTCCACAAAACACCGTGGCTGAACTTTGTATTGGATTCCAGTTTGAAGTTTTTCATTTTGCTCTCCTTATCGACACGGCCTCTGCCCTGCCAACAACCTGCATCTATTTGCTAACCACCGTTACCGGATGCGTAAAAATACATTGACCTACAACGATCCTTACGGCAGCGACAACGCTTAATACATCACCACCTGCACGTAACTCACGGTATTTCTTGGTCCACTGGCACGTACCGTCACCCGGTAATAAGGCTGCTCCGACAATGTCGGAGTTTTCTGACCGTAGCCCGTGCCACCCTTTGAGCCCAACGCTCCGTAATCCGTAAAATTGGCACATTTTTGCCCTATGTTGTCGATGGGCGACACGACTCCGTCAAGCGCACAAAGACGATGCACCACGTAACGAACTTCATTACCTGCGGTGTCTTTTCCGGCCGCGGTGATGAAAGCCGCTTCGGCAGATGTCAGCTTCTTTGAATTTGCCCAGTCATGGGTCAGCGGATTAAAAGTATCCGCCCAAGTAGTGTAATAGCCATTGGCTGCACTGACTGCATCAAGGACAAGCGGGGTAGCCGCACCAGTGTTATAAACCCAGGTTCGCGCTATCTCCGCCCCCAGATCCGCTGCTGCAGTTGCGTTTTGCTTGAAAGCCAGGTTCCCTGCAATGCCGGCACCGGCACCCACCGAGCGAAGCATCGAAACACCTACCAGCGTCATCGCGATCAGCATAATCAGCGCGATCAGCAAGACCACGCCGCGCTGATGATTAAGCGAGGGTAGAACAGCACCCGGCATCTTTCTGCAACGGCCTGAGGGAGCGGAACAAGTCGGCAGGGCGATCATTTGAAGTCACCTCCCCAAACCATATTGCGTAGCGGAATGACTTTCTCGTAAACCCGGTAACGGTAACGCTTCCAGTTAGCGACATCCCCTGCGGCACCGGCCACCGCGAACATGGTGAAATTCCCGCCAGCCCAGCTGGGCGCCGGGGCGGTACCGGCACCACCGTCGGTTACTTCAATTTTTTCGAATTGCTGACTGCGGCTCAACAAAGCAAAACGAACAGCAATTACCTGCCGCCAACTCGCGGGATCAGCGTCGCACCACTCATTGGTTGCTGTACATAGCGTCGCCGTTCCGTCATCGGCGATCCGACCATCGTCATTGGTGTCAATCCCGTATTGAGCCTTCAGGTCGATAACGTTATCGGCTACTTCGACTGCAGTAGCCGTGTAGAGACTATCTTGCCGATAAAGCTTCTCGCTCTGGATACTCCAGACATTCCGTTGCGGCAAGGCGCCAAGGTTGTATAAAAACCCGGAAGCGGCAGTGGTAGCCGTAGGCGCAGAATTGAAGCGCAAACCGGCGTGCTTGAGCGTACCCACAACCGTCGTAACGTCGCTGACCTCAACCAATTCACACCCCACGACCGCAGTCGCGCCACCGGCGATCACCACATCCCCCACCTTGAACCCGCCGTAAGAGCCATCGACTTCCTTGCTGCTTGTTGTAGAAGATTTGAATTTCTGCGTCGAAACAAAGAGGGTTGAATTTCCATAAAGGGTAATGATTTGATCCGGCGCACCCGCAGCTCCGAAAACGATGCGTACAGGAGCGAGCAAGAAACTCGCAGTCGGCCCCTTGGCTGATACGGTGCACCCCATTGAAGGCACCGGGGTGTTGTCAACGCCTTTGCCAAAACCCATGCCTGCAGGCCTCAGGTCGCGCTCCAGGCTGGACATGGCGACCGTTCCCGCAATTTGCGCATCACTCCCTGCCGCCGTTGTTCGTTTCAGCGAATCCCACATGGATAGCACCTGAAACATGACGACAATACCAAGCAAACCAATCACCACACTGATCAGAATTTCGATCAGGGTAAACCCTCCGTTTCGATGCACAAGTGGCTTGGAAATCATGATCATCACTATCTTCAGTTTACGTATGTCACCAGCGTATGCCAGCGAGCAGATTTGTCCGTCGGGCCCTGCCAACATACCGTGACACTGACGCCGCCAAAAGCTGCGAGTGTCGCGGTATCGATCTGCAACCCACGCACAATTACATTCGGCAAGGCAGCCGCGACCTTGAGCACCCAAGCGCTTACCAAGGCTTCACCAGATGCCAACTCAGTGAAGTTACAGGTAGCGCCACCAAGATTATGATTAAAAGGGGTGAGCGACGCCGTTAATGCAGCAAGCTCATCGGCTGGCGTATTACGTGGAATACGATCTGCTCTTAGCGCAACCTGACTGGCAATTTCATTTGCCAAATTAGCCGCCTCCGTCCTGTACTGTGCGTCGGACTGCGCCGATACGGCCGCAGTACCCAAAGCCACCATCGCCAGCACACCAAGAGAAAAAACAAGAATGCCGATCAGGGCTTCGATCAGGAACACACCTTGTTGTGAATGCGTGAATGTTTTCATTAGCAGCCTCGGGTATCACCCGCCGTAGTCGCCGCCGGATCGCACAGCTTCGCACGACCACCTAATTCAACCCTGATCCTCAAACAGCGAATTGGGCCACTGTCGACAGCGGTGCATTTCAGTTCAGGTCTATTGGAGGTATTCACGTAAGAGAAATTGTAAGTAGACGCTGCACTTGCGCCACCAAGCGGCGTAAATGAAATGGATGCAGGCCCTTCGATCAGGACGGCAGCGGCTGAGTCGGCACTTGAGCCACCACCACCCCCGCCTTCAGCGCCACGTCTGCCGGAAACAAACCAGCACGCCTTGGCCTGCTGCACCGGATCAGGCGTCGTGCCAGTGTCGGGGTTGGCGCCACACGCGCCGCCCGCCATCGGCAAACTTCTTACCAACCAGTTGTAACTGGGGTCAGCACTGCTGCTTACATGCGCAGTTGGAAGATTGGCAGCGACCATCCCGGAAACCTCCGCAACCCCGACGTTATTTAGCTTCTCTTCTGCCAGCGCGGGATAGTTGGTGTTCGAACCGTCATCAACGACCGGAAGATCATTTGTGAGAATCAACTCAACACTACTATTCAACCTCACTGCCTCGCCTCGCGCCTGCTGAAGCCCGGATAGAAAGGTCTCGGCTGCTGCGCGCAATTTGATATTTCGGGAGTAGGTCGACAACGCCGGGAGCCCCATCGAAAGAAGCACGCCCATAATCGCCACAGCGATCAGGAGCTCAATCAAAGTAAAACCCTTCCCCCGGGATTTCATGACCTAACAGCCCCCACCTTTATTCAAAACCCAGCAGTTAGCCGAACTAGTCCATCCGGAAGGGAGTCCAGTTGTCTTTTTAACGTTATTTGGCTCAAGGCTATAAACGAAGTTGTTCATAGAACCGGTGCCAGTCGCCAAGACTACGTAAGTGGTCGCATTAAGCGTTGGACAAGTGTAGGTAAAATTGGTCGTATCTTTGGGTCGCGCAGAAACAGCTGCACTACCGAACGCCGGACAGGCGCCAACATAACTGCGGTTGTCCTGGAAGTATTGCTCAAGCTTGGTGCCCATCTGAGAAAGCCCGGACAGCCCTTCTGTTATTTTGCTGCGAATTACGTACTCGTTGTAATTGGGTATCGCTATCGCCGCGAGTATCCCGATCACCGCAACAACGATCATCAGCTCAATCAAGGTAAAGCCGGAATCTTTTTTCATTTCTCACACCCCTTTATCACAATTCCATTGAAGCAGAAGAAGCCTGACCACGTCCACCCGCGGCCGATTAGCGGTGCGTTTTTCGCACCCAACGGATCAGACAAGCCGTTTAGTTTTTTGGTACGGAGAAATCGTCTGTCGTATCACGTGAAAGATAAACGAATACCGGATGCCCACCAGAAATCGTCTCGCCAGAAACGGTCACGAATTGTTTCGTAATTGAAATGGGAAAAACACTGTACTCGATACTACATTTCCGCCCCTTCTCTAACGCGCCTTTGCACAGGCGCGGGAGCATCTCGGTCGGCATAATTGCCTCTTTACCTATACCGAGGAAGTAACAACCCGGACACTTTGATTGAAAAACAGCGAGAAACTCCGAAACGGGCGCAAGAGGAATTGAGAGAGCCTGCAAAGGCTGCAAGGTGTCACCACCTGGAGAGATCGCAGTCGATTTTGAAGAGGAAAACTGTAAAACGCCACCTTCATCACGGAACCCAAAAGCGACGTCTCGCGCAACATTTTTTGAGGGATTATTGAGAGAAGCCACAATAAATGGCTGCTCATCTCCAGGCATTTTTTCAACGGAAAGGCGCAGGAGATCGACTCTCGTTATGTAGCCAGACTCATTACTTACCTCCGACTCAAATCGGGGAATAAGCATGATCACGACAAGGCAAATAAGCGCCCCGATACTGCCAACGACATACCAGGGCCGAAGATTACCCCATCGCTGCGAGGCTGAAAAAAACTTTAAAATAGGCATATTGGGCCACTTCGAGGGAATGAGATGGGCGGTTATCGGCATTCGTCCATGGGGAAATCCCGGCCCGAGCAAGGCACAAAATATGACCGCCACCAATCGCTTGTAATATCGTAGCCGAAAAAAAAGCCGCTTCCGCGGCTTTTTTCAGCAACTTAGTGCCTAATTTATTACTGGTGCCGCTGACCGGAATCGAACTGGTGACCTTCGCATTACGAATGCGCTGCTCTACCAACTGAGCTACAGCGGCTCTGCAAGCCATCAAGCGAGTGCAGGGTCGGCATTTTAGCAGCGCTGGCGGATATTTCAAAACCTATTTGAGCGCGCGCAGCGCGCCCGGCATTCGGGCACGACCGGCTAATCGAGCCTTGCCAGCTTCGACTTGGCCAGTGGCGGGTTCTTCGCGAAGTATTTTTTCATCCCGGAAAAAATCGCCTCGGCCATCTTGTCCTGGTAGGCGTCGTCGTTGAGGCGTTTTTCTTCTTCCGGATTCGAGATAAAGGCGGTCTCGATCAGGATGGAGGGGATATCCGGTGCCTTGAGCACGGCAAAACCGGCCTGTTCAACGCTACCCTTGTGCA
>JBIKLY010000157.1:0-4005 GCA_044359525.1 Rhodocyclaceae bacterium
CCGGTGCGCCCTTGCGGCTCGTTGGTACGCACGTGGACATCAGCGCACGCAAGCAGGCGGAAGCTGAACTGACCGAGCACCGCCATCACCTCGAAGAACTCGTCTTCGCCCGCACCGCCGAACTGGCTCAAAGCCGCGATGCCGCTGAAGCTGCCAATCGGGCGAAGAGTGTCTTCCTCGCCAACATGAGCCACGAGTTGCGTACGCCGATGAATGGCATCATGGGCATGACCGATCTGGCGCTGCTGCGTGCCACCGACAGCAAGCAGATCGACCAGCTGACCAAGAGCAGGGGTGCCGCGAAGCACCTGCTCGCCATCATCAACGACATCCTCGATCTCTCCCGGATCGAATCGGACCGCCTGACGCTGGAAGAGAGAAATTTCTCGTTGGCGCAGATGTTCGATGAGACCCTGCAAATGGAGAACGAACAGGCGCTTGCCAAGGGGCTGCGACTGTCTCTGGAGATTGCGCCGGCCTTGCCGGATGTGCTGTGTGGCGATGTCTTGCGACTGAAACAGATCCTGGTCAATTTTATCGGCAACGCGATCAAGTTCTCCGAACGCGGGCAGATCACCGTGCACGCCCACCTCATCGAGGAGGACAGTTTTGGCTTGTTGCTGCGTATCGACGTTGCCGATCAGGGCATCGGCATCAGCCCTGAACAGCAAGCCGTGCTGTTTCATGCCTTCACCCAGGCCGATGACTCATCAACCCGAAAATATGGCGGCACCGGTCTGGGTCTGGTTATTTCACGGCGACTGGCCAGACTGATGGGCGGCGATGTGGGTGTGATCAGCGAAGCAGGCGTCGGCAGCACCTTCTGGGTGAATGCGCGCTTGAGGCGGGCGCTTGTAGCACCGACTGTCGATGCGGCAGACGGCGCTGCCCCGTTCGTCACAGCACGTGAGGTGTTAGTGCGGGATTTTCGTGGAAACCGCGTGCTGGTGGTCGAAGATGATCCGATGAATCAGGAGGTGGCCGTGTGCCTGCTGGAGGCTGTTGGTCTGGTAGCGGTGGCGGCGAGTAACGGGCAGGAGGCGCTTGAACTGGCGCGTGCTGGCAGTTATGCGCTGATTCTGATGGATATGCAGAT
Organism: Rhodocyclaceae bacterium; assembly: GCA_044359525.1. Classification (GTDB taxonomy): domain Bacteria; phylum Pseudomonadota; class Gammaproteobacteria; order Burkholderiales; family Rhodocyclaceae; genus CAJBIL01. The sequence continues at coordinate 1,097 of JBIKLY010000157.1, forward strand.
GCCGGTCATGAATGGCGTGGAAGCAACCCGCGCCATTCGTCAATTGCCCGGCATGTCGGCCATCCCGATTCTGGCGATGACCGCCAGCGCTTTTGGCGAAGATCGTGATACCTGCCTGGCGGCGGGCATGAATGGCCATATCAGCAAGCCGGTAGATCGTAAGCCTCCAGCCCATCCACCTGTAATTCCCTGCTGAGCCAGTTCATTCTTCGTGCTTTTTCGGATGGCACAAGCGATGGCGAAACGGCAAACACCAGAATTTTGGCAAGGACACCTTGAAGGCTGGAAGCGAAGCGGCCTGACCCAGGTCGCTTATTGCGCGAGTCACGGACTGCACATCAAATCGTTCGGCCGCTGGCGGAGCAAAACAAGAGAAGTCGCACCGGCAGGTAATTCATTGCTGACGCTGATCCCGATCAGCGTTGCCGCCCCGGTATCAGGTGCTGTCGTCCAGCTACACAGTCCCGGCGGCTGGAGAATCGAACTCCCGGCAGTGAGCACCGCGACGCTTGTCGACCTTTTGCGGCAACTGCCATGACCCCGGCCCCGGCGCAAGTCTGGCTGGTCGTCGAATCAATCGACATGCGGGCCGGCATCGACGGCCTCTCGCAGCGTATCCAGAACACCCTGGGCCGCTCACCCTGCGACGGCAGTGCCTATGCCTTCCGTAACCGACGGCAGAATCGTCTCAAGCTTCTTGTATGGGATGGCACCGGCGTCTGGCTCTGTCAGCGACGTTTGCATCAAGGCCACTTCACCTGGCCCACGGCAAACGCCGCTGTGTTCGCCCTCACCGCAGCGCAATGGCAATGGCTGATTGCCGGGGTTGATTGGCAACGATTGAACGCGGCACCGTCAGCCCATTGGCGGGTATAAAACGTGGCAAAACAATGGATAAAACACCTCTGTAACGCCCTGTTTACGGTGCTTTCAGCCGTGTTCGATGGTATAATTCTGGCATGGATTTTAACGCTGAACTGGCCCGCTTCAAACCTGATCCCGCGCTCGCGAACTGGGTCACGGGCGCTGTTCAGAACCTGCTCGATCAGACACAAAAAGACGCGAGCGAAGCCCACCGATTGGCTGCGCAAATTACTTACCGCGACACCGAGCTGCACGCCGCGAAGGCCAAGATCCAGGCGCTTACTCTTGAACTGGCTCACCTGCGCCGGATGCGCTTCGGCGCACGCAGTGAGGCACTGTCCGCTGAACAGCGCGACCTGTTTCAGGAAACGCTGGCCAGCGATCTGGCGGCGGCTGAGGCTGAGATTGCCAAACGCTTGGCCGATGCGCCAGCAACACCTCCTGCTCCGCCAGCACCACGCCCCCGCGCTGGCCGTCAGCCTCTACCCGAACATCTGCCGCGCATCGAACACCGCCACGAACCGGAATCCTGTCTTTGCGGCCAGTGCGGCAAGGATCTGGTCAAGATTGGCGAGGACATCAGCGAGCAACTTGATGTCGAGCCGGCTCGTTTCTTCGTGCATCGCCACATTCGTCCTCAATACGCCTGCCGCGCCTGCGAGACGGTCTCTGCTGCACCGATCCCACCCGCCGTGATCGATGGCGGGATGGCGGCGGTGGGCCTTTACGTCTGGCTGATCATCGGAAAGTACGTGGATCACCTGCCGCTGTATCGTCTGGAGCAGATCGCCGCAAGGGATCGTGTCATCCTGTCCAGTTCGACGCTGGCCGACTGGGTCGGGCGGATCGGAGTGGCCTTGCAGCCGCTGGCGGATCGCCTGGCAGCACTACTCCTTGAACGCAGCGTACTGCATGCCGATGAAACACCGGTGGCGCAGCTCGATCCGGGCAAGGGAAAGACGAAGCGGGCTTACCTGTGGGCCTATCGAAGCAATGTGCTGGAGACGGGGCCGCCGATTGAGGTCTTTGATTATCAGATGAGTCGCGCTGGACAGCATGCGCGAGATTTCCTGTCCGGGTGGCAGGGGCATCTCATGGTCGATGATTTCGCGGGCTACAAAGCCTTGTTCACCCAAGGGGTAACCGAGCTTGGCTGTCTGGCGCATGCGCGCCGGAAGTTCTTCGATCTCCATGCGGCCAGCGGCAGCCCGATGGCGCTGGAGGCGCTGAACCGGATTGCCGCTTTGTATGCGATTGAGGCGCAAGGCAAAAACATGGATGTCGCGGCACGCACCCAACTGAGGCAGGATGAAACGCTCCCCCTACTGCAATCGATGCATGATTGGTTGCTGAAGGTTCGGGTCACGGTGGCCAATGGCGGTGGCACGGCCAAAGCGATGGATTACAGCCTCAGGCGCTGGACGGCATTGAGCCTGTACGCGACAGATGGGCGTTTGCCGATTGATAATAATCCGGTGGAGAACGTCATTCGGCCGATTGCCATTGGGAAGAAAAATTGGCTGTTTGTTGGTTCGGAACGTGCCGGGCAGCGGGCTGCGGCGATTCAGAGTTTGCTTGCGACTGCAAAGCTCAACGGGCTTGATCCTGCCGCCTGGTTGCGCGAAACGCTGGAGAGGTTACCGACTTGCCTTAACAGCCAGATCGATTTGCTGTTGCCGTTGCGCAAGGAAGCAGAGCAACAAGTGTAGGTGGGCGCGCTGGATGCTTACGGTAGATCCAGAGCAGCTTTATGAGGTTTTGTTGTGCTGGATGAAAAAAACGGCAAATACGGCGCCTAAGTGATTGCCGGGTGGCCTCATGACAAAACAGTTTTTCCCCATTCGCGTGTTACGCAAGATTATGGCTTGTCCTAAGACGAAGGCACGGCTGACCCGCAGGCCAGCCGAGAGAACGTTAGCTATATTTCGGTTTGCTCAGAAATTTCCAGCGCATCGTCAACTTCAATCCCCAGATAACGCACGGTACTTTCCAGTTTGCTGTGCCCGAGCAACAGTTGCACGGCCCGCAAATTCTTGGTTCGCCGG
>JBIKLY010000086.1:0-14424 GCA_044359525.1 Rhodocyclaceae bacterium
GCTCGGCAAAGTGATCATCGGCGCCAACAGCGTGGTCGGCGGCGGCAACATCCAGGGTTCGCAGGTGCTCGGCGCGCCGGTTGCGGTAAGCGCGTCGGCGCCCAGCCTGAGTGGTGTCAGCAACGCCGTTGGCGATGCGGCACGCGCGGCGGATGCCCAGACGCAGGCCGGCGGCCAGGCACAGAACCGCGCACAGCAGGCGTCGCTGATCAACGTCGAAGTGCTGGCGCTCGGTGACGAGAGCAGCGACAGCGAGGACCGCAAACGCCGCTGAAATTGCTTTGGAAAACTCAGTTACAAGCGCTTTCAACACAGAGAACACAGAGTCACAGAGGGCACAGAGGTAAAGCTTTAGTTCACACGCTGGGTGAGTCGTTGTTCCAAGCTAACTCTCTGTGTTCTCTGTCCCACGGGATTTGCTTCGCGGCATGTTTTTCTCCGTGTTCTCTGTGTCAAATGCGGTTTTAACTTGGTGTGTCTTGGTGAACTTGGTGCCTTGGTGGTTCGCACTTTCCCGCATGCAATTACCGGCTATGAGCCGTTCGGACTATGCCGTCGCAAATTCTCGTGTCAGTACCTGCAACACGCACTGACGACAATGATCTTTTCAGGTTCTTACATACACACATGAAGCGTCTTCTTCTTATTGGCTCATTGGCCATCGGCCTGCTTGCGTCCGCATCGGCAAACGCCTGGTGGAATACCGACTGGACGCAGCGTCAGAAGGTCACGCTGAACACGTCGGCGACCGGCGCTGACCTCAAGGAAAACCTGTCCAGCGTGACGGTTGCTGTGCGTTTGCATACCGGGAATTTCCTCTTTCCCGATGCCAAGCCGGACGGCAGCGACCTGCGTTTTGTCGCCGGCGACGACAAGACGCCGCTCAAGCATCACGTCGAACGTTTCGACACGGCCAACGAACTGGCCATCGTCTGGGTACAGGTGCCTGCGCTGACCGCCGGAACGGCAGCCGAGGGTATCTGGCTTTATTTCGGCAACCCCAAGGCAGAGAAAGCCGAGGACGCCAAGGGCAGCTACGACGCAAGCTATAGTGCGGTTTTCCACTTCGACGGTAAGGCCGGCGTGCAGGATGCGACGGCCAATGCCGTGCCGCTTGGCAAGGCGCCGGCGGCCAGTGAGCCGGCCGGCCTGATCGGCGCCAGCGCGGTGCTGCGCGGCGAGGCGATGACGCTGGCCGAACATCCCGCACTGAAGCGAGCCGCCGGCGGCATGCTCGGCGTGTCGCTGTGGGCGCGGCAGAGCGATGCGGCGCGCGCCGTGCTCTATCGTCACGGCCCCCTTGAACTTACCGTCGACGGCGGGCTGCTGACGCTCAAGGCCGGCAGCACGCTGAGCGGCGGTACGCTGGCGCCCGGTGCCTGGCAGCATGTGGCGTTCAGCGTCGGCGGTGGCAAGGCGACGCTGTATGTCGATGGGCTGGAAGTGGCGGCCGGTGCCGGTTCGCTGCCCGAGTTGCCGGGCAGCGTGGCGCTCGGCGAAGGCTTCAACGGCGAGATCGACGAATTGCAGATTGCCGGTGCGCTGCGCAGCGCCGATTGGGTCAAGGCTGCGGCACGCGGGCAGGGCGCCGAAGCAAAGCTGGTCAGCGTGTCGCCGGAGGGCGAGGCGACCGAGAGCGGCGGGCATTCCTACTTCGGCGTGCTGATCGACAACCTTACAGTGGATGCGTGGGTCGTCATCATCATCCTGATGATCATGTTCGTCGTCGCGATTGGCGTGATGGTCGGCAAGACACGCCTGGTCGGCCGCATCGACAAGGACAACCAGCGTTTCATGGACGACTTCCGCCAGATGACGGCCGATCTGACGCCGCTGGCGAAGTCGGGCGAGGGGCGCTTCGCGCATTCGTCGCTGTTCCGCATTTACGCGGTCGGCATCCAGGAACTGCTGCATCGCATCGAGCACTATCGCAGCAAGGGCATGTCGGAGACGCTGTCGGTACAGGCGGTCAATTCGATCAAGGCGGCGATGGACGCGGTGATGGTGCGCGAGGGGCATCGCTTGAGCAGCCAGATGGTGCTGCTGACCATCGCCATTTCCGGCGGCCCTTTCCTCGGCCTGCTCGGGACCGTGGTCGGCGTGATGATCACCTTCGCCGCGATTGCCGCTGCCGGGGACGTGAACATCAACGCCATCGCACCGGGTATCGCCGCCGCGCTGCTGGCCACCGTGGCCGGCCTCGGTGTCGCCATCCCGGCGCTCTTTGGCTACAACTACCTGGGCAGCCGGATCAAGAATATCAGCGCCGACATGCACATTTTCGGCGACGAGTTCATCACCAAGCTCGCCGAAAACTACACCGAATGAGGTCGCCATGAAAGTTCAAGCCGAAAACGCGCCGTACGACGACATCAACATCACGCCGATGCTCGATCTGTCGTACGTGCTGCTGATCATTTTCATCATCATGACCACGGCGTCGGTGCAGGGCGTCAAGATCAACCTGCCGAAAGCGAGCAATTCGCCGAGCCTGGCCAAGCCGCAGACCAAGGCGATCACAGTGACCGAGGACGGGCGCATGTTCCTCGACACTTACCCGGTGACGATGACTGAACTCGAACAGCAGTTGCGCAGCCACAAGGCGGTCAATCCGGAGTTTCCGGTGGTGGTGAAGGGCGACGCCAAGGTGCAGTACGAAAAGGTGATCGACATCCTCGACCTGCTCGGCCGTCTGGAAATTACCCAGCTCGGCCTGGTGACGCAGAAGCTGGTGAAGTAGCGCATGACGGTAATGATTGATGAGTCGCGCAGCAAGCCGTGGCTCAGGAAGCTGCTGATCGGGCTGGGTGCCGTGCTTTCGCTGGCGGCGGTGGTGCTGATTGCGTTCAGCCTGCTCGGCGAGAAGAGCAAGCCGAAGAAGCAGACAGTGCACCAGATCGCCTTGTTGCGACCGCCACCACCGCCACCGCCGCCGAAACCGGAGAAACCGCCGGAGCCGGAGATCAAGAAAGAGGAAGTAAAGATCGAGCAGAAGGTCGAGCAGCCGAAGGAAACGCAGAGCGATCAGCCGGAAGGCAAACAACTGGCGCTCGACGCCGACGGCAGCGCCGGCAGTGACGGTTTCGGTCTGGGGGCGAACAAGGGCGGGCGCGATCTGTTGGCGGGGGGAACCGGCAAGGCAGGGTTCGCCTTCTATACCGCCGCGCTGCAGCGCCATCTGCACGACGAGATTGCCCGTCACAAGGGACTGCGCAACGGTGATTTTCGCGTTGTCCTGCGTCTCTGGCTGGGGCGCGACGGCGCGGTGCAGCGTTTCGAACTGGTTGGCAGCTCGGGTAATGGGGATACCGACGAACTGATCAAGGCAGCGCTTGCCGAAGCGCGCGTGATGCGAGAGCCGCCACCGGAAAGCATGCCGCAACCGATCAAGGTGCGCATCACGGCGCGTGGTCTGGGTTGAGGTGCTGGGTAAAGCGAAAAACCGCATTTAACACAGAGGCCACAGAGACACAGAGAACACGGAGAAATACACAGAGAAAATGCCCAGAACACTGATTCGCCCAATGAGTGAATCAGTACTTCTCCTCTGTGCTCTCTGTTCCTCTGTGTTGAAAGCGGTTTGAACCAAGTTGTCTGGATAAAAAATTGAAAACCATGGGAATCAAGAACATGTACAGGAAACGTATTGCACTGGCCGTGGCGGCTGCCTGTCTGGCTGCGCCGGTGGCGCAGGCCGGTGAGCGCGAGGATCTCGAACTGCTGCGCCAGACAACGACGAATCTGATCGAGGCGCTGGTCGATAAGGGCATCCTGCCACGCGAAGCGGCTGACGATCTGATCACCAAGGCGCAGAAGAAAGCTACGGCGACGGTGGTTGCGCAGAAGGCGCAGGAAGGCAAGACCGTGCGTGTCGCTTATGTGCCGGAGTCGGTGAAGGCCGAGATTCGCGAACAGATCAAACAGGACGTGCTGGCGCAGGCGAAGAATGAGCGCTGGGGCGACCCTGGCACCTTGCCCGAGTGGATGGATCGTATCCAGTGGGAAGGCGATATCCGCGTGCGCTACCAGGAAGACAATTTTGACAAAAGTAATTCGTCGCTGGCTGCCTATCAGGCGGACTACACGTCGATCCCCGGCGCAACGCGCTTTCCGGATGCGGCTGACGGTTCGGTGGTGACGCCATCCTCGTTCAATACGCTTGATGACCGCAATCGCATCCGCTTGCGTGCCCGGCTTGGCGTGCTGGCAAAGATCACCCCGATGGTCAGCGCCGGTGTCCGTCTGACCACCGGTAATACGACCGACCGCGTGTCGACCAACCAGTCGCTTGGCCAGAACTTCAACAAATACACCGCCGTCTTTGATCGCGCCTATCTGCGGCTGGACCCGACTGAGTGGCTGACCATGAGCGGTGGACGCATTCCGAATCCGTGGTTCGGCAGTGATCTCGTGTGGGACGATGATCTCAACTTCGAAGGCGTTGCGGCGACCTTCAAGCCGTCGATTTCGCCGGGTTTTTCGCCTTTCCTTACCCTTGGCGCTTTCCCGCTGCGCGAAGACAATCCGCCGTCGCAGAGCAACGACCGCTGGCTGTTCGGCGCGCAGGTCGGCGCGCAATGGGATCTTTCCTCGAATACGCGGAGCAAGTTCGGCATCGCGCTTTACAACTACCAGCATGCCGAGGGCAAGGTCATTCCGAATGCCGAGTTCGCTGCCGGCGCCTATACGTCGAGTGATTCGCGCCGTTACGAGTACCCGAACAACCTGCGCCAGAAGGGCAATACGCTGTTCAGCACCAATGCGGCGAATGACCTGACGACAGCGCCGATCTGGGGCCTCGCCTCGAAGTTCCGTGTGCTCAACATCAACGGATCGCTTGACTTGGCGCGTTGGGATCCGGTGCATCTGGTGATTAGCGGCGACTACGCCAAAAACCTCGGCTACGACCATAAAGAGATGCAGCGCCGTACCGGCATGACGCTGGACAAAGGCAAGGATAGCGGCTGGCAGGTTAAGACCACGCTGGGTATGCCGCGCGTCAAGGAAGCCCGCGACTGGCAGGTTTCGCTGGCCTACCGCTACCTCGGCTCGGACGCCGTGCTCGATGCGTTTACCGATTCGGACTACAACCTCGGCGGCACCAATCACAAGGGCTATGTGCTTGGATTCTCCTACGGCGTCGATCGCAATACGACCTTCAACCTGCGCTGGTTGTCTTTCGACAGCATCGATTCGACCACGATGATGACGCCCGGCGGCAAGTTCAGCACCGACGTGCTGCAGGCCGACATGAGCGCCAGTTTCTGAGGTCCGTGATGAAACGTATCCTTTTGCTCAGGGCATTTGACTTCAACACCCAACGCAGAGGCGCTGTGGCCCGAGGCCAGGCTGACGCGCAGGCGCAGAGGAATCGCAGAGAAAAGCAAAAAATCGGAAAAGGTTTTGTTTTTCTCTGCGTAATCTCTGCGCCTTTGCGCCTCTGCGGTAGGTTTAAGTTTTTCAAATGCGATTACCGTGTCCTCTTGCTGTCCTTGCTCATCGCGGCTTTTCCGGTGGCGGCCGAGACGAAAGATCCGGCCAAGGAGCAGGCGCGCCGCATGCAGCAGATGCAGCGCAAGTTTGAACAGGAAAAATCGGCGCTGGTGCAGGAGAAGGCCGCGCTCGAAACACAGTTGAAGGAGGCCGGTGAAAAGACCGAAAAGCTTGAGAAAGTTGAAAAGGCGGCGGCTGGCGCCGAACGTCGTGCCGCTGCGCTGGGCCATGAACTCGCCGCCCTGCGCAGCGAGCGCGACGCGGTGCAGGGGCGTTTGAGCGAGGCGCAGCGCCTCGACGAAACGCGCCGGAAAGAAATCGATACGCGTACCGCCGAGCAGAAAAAGCTGTCCGGCCAGCTTGAGCAGCGCGGCCAGATGCTGACGCAATGCGAAGCAAAGAACCTGATGCTGTATCAGTACGGTGTTGATCTGTTGCAGCGCCATACCGGTTTGCCGGTGTTCAATCCGTTGGTGATTTTCGAACCGTTCACCGGACTGCGGCAAGTCGAGATGGAGAATCTTCTGGAGGAATACCATGACAAACTCGAAGCACAGAAGCTGGCCCAGCCTGAAGCAGCTGGGAGCGCGACTGCAGCGGCCGCACGCTGAGCTGCCGCGCAAACGTCATACTGACCTGGTTGGCCGTTTGTTTGGCGAGCTGACCCATTTTTGCTTTGTCGTTGAGCTTGATGGCAAGGGCGCGCGCGCAAGACGCCGACCGTGAGCATTGCGAAGCTTGCCGTGACGGCGGCGGCCGGGCTGCAGTCCTGGCGGCCGGTACTGGCGCGCTGTCTGCCATTCGCCTGCTACCTCGCATTTCTGGCGCTGGCTTCGTCGCTGGCGCCGCTGTTACCGACGCTGCTGCCGACGTTCGATCTGCGCTGGCTCTATGCCGTACAGATTTCTGCCGTGATCGCTGCGCTGGTTTTTTATCGTCGCGAGTACGTTGAACTTTTTGCCGCCGCACCGGCGCGCATCGCCGATTGGGGGCTGGCCTTGCTGCTCGGCGTTGGCGTTTTCGTGCTGTGGATCAATCTCGATAGCGGCTGGGTGCGCCTCGGTACGGCGACGGCCGGCTTCGTTCCATTGCGTGAGGGCGGTGGTCTGGACTGGCCGTTGATCGTCGTGCGCATTTTTGGCGCGGCGGTCGTCGTGCCGGTGATGGAGGAGCTGTTCTGGCGTTCTTTCATCCAGCGCTGGATCGACCGGCAGGATTTCCTGGCACTGGCGCCGGCAGCGGTGAGCCTGCGCGCCTTGCTGCTCGCCTCGCTGGTTTTCGGTTTCGAGCATGGCCAATGGCTGGCCGGGATCATTGCCGGGCTGGCCTACGGCTGGCTCTACCGGCGCAGCGGCAGTCTGTGGCCGCCGATTGTCGCGCACGGCCTGACCAATCTCCTGCTCGGCCTGTGGGTGGTGCACAGCGGGCAGTGGCAGTTCTGGTAGGCGTGTCCGGGCTGCGCTGCAGGAAAGGCCGTCTGGCCTGGCTGTCATTGGCGCTGCTGGTGATGCCGCTGGTGGCGATGCCGGCGGCGGCGTTGAGCTACTTTACGGCCTTCGACAACAGCGCGCTGCAGCGTTTTGTCGGGCGCTTCGGCAACGAGGCGCGGCCGCGCCTGGGCCACTGGCGCGAGCAGATTGCCACGCGTCGGCAGGCCGGGATGAGCGAACGGCAGCAGCTTGAATTTGTTAACCGGCTGGCCAATAAGCTCCCCTATGCCGAGGATCTCCAGCATTGGGGCCTTGCCGAATACTGGGCGACGCCGGCCGAGTTCGTTGCCAGCGACAGCGGCGATTGTGATGACTATGCAATAAGCAAGTATTTTGCCTTGATCGAGTTGGGCATGGCGCCCGAGAAGCTGCGCATTACCTACGTTCGTGCGCTGTACGCGAAAGGCATTACGCACCACATGGTGCTGGCCTACTACCCGCAGCCCGAGGCCGAGCCGCTCATTCTCGACAATCTGGTCGATGAGATCCTGCCCGCCGGGCGCCGGCCGGATCTGGTGCCGGTGCTCAGTTTCAACGACGCCGAGGCGTGGTCGGGACGCGGTGCGCGCGAAAGGAAAGTCGGTGTCGGGGTCGTGCGCCAATGGAGCGAACTGCGCCAGCGCATGCAAAAGGAAGGAATGCCTTAGTCAGCCATGTTGATAATAAACAAAAAGCATCACCACCAAGACACCAAGAGCACAAAGTTTCACCAAGAAAACATGACGTTCACTTGGTGTTCCTTGGTGAACTTGGTGCCTTGGTGGTTCGCATTTTTCCGTTGACGAACCTGGGGGGGCTGCTATGAGGTTGTCGCATCAATTGTTCGCCGGCAGTGCGCTGGTCTTTCTGGTGGTGCTTGCCGTGGTATTTGGTTCGCATGTTGAAACGTCGCGCGCCTATCTGGAAAAACAGCTTGCCTCGCATGCGCAGGACGCGGCCACCTCGCTGGCCGTGGCCATGACCGCAAGCCTGCGTGAAAATGGCACGCGTGATATGGCGTTGGCCGGAACAACGGTCAGCGCGGTGTTCTCGCGCGGTTACTATCGCCGCATCGCGCTGCTCGACCAGCAGGGCAAGGCGTTGATTGAGAGAAATCTTGATTCGGCCGACGGGCCGCAGCCGCCGCAGTGGCTGCGCGCGCTTTTTCCCTTCGATATGCCACGCCGGACGGCGCTGGTGACCGCCGGCTGGCGTCAGCTTGGGCAGATTGAAGTCGAGAGTTCACCGGAATTCGCTTACCGCCAGCTTGAGGATTTTGCCGCGACGGCGGCCTTGTGGCTGGCCGTTGCCTATGTGCTGACGCTGCTTTTTCTGCGTTTGCTGCTTGACCGTGTGCTCGATCCGCTGCGCCGCATCGAAGCGGCTGCCGGCGAAATTGCCCAGCGCCGCTTTCGGCAGATTTCGCCTTTGCCGGCCACCCGCGAGTTGCGTCGTGTCGTCGAGGGTTTCAACCGGCTGTCATCGACCGTGGCGTATCTGCTCGACGAGGAGGAGCGCCGGGCCGAGCGTTTTCGTCGTCTGGCTTACACCGATCAGCTTGTCGGGCTGCCCAATCGGGTCAGTCTCGTGGCGCGCCTCGATGTGCTGGCTGAGGAAATGCGCAGCGATGCGGCGCTGGCGCTGGTCGACATCAATGGCCTGGGGGGCTACAACGTTGCGCACAGCTACCCGGACGGCGACGCAACGATTGCGGCGCTGGCCCGGGTGCTTGCCGAGGTTGCTGGCGAGAATTTTTGCGCCAGGCTGCAGGGCGGCTGTTTCGCCGTCTTGCTGACTGGCTGCGACGAGGCGGCGGCGCGTGTTTTTGGCGAGCAGCTCGGCGGGCGGCTGGCCGAAGCGATTCACACGCTGGACGCCTGGCGCGAACTGGATTTTGCCATCGGCATCAGCCCGTGCACGCTCGGCGCCAGCGCCTCGGCGCTGCTCGCGGCGGCTGACACGACGCTGGCTTCGGCGCGCCACCGGCGGCCGGGCGCGGTGGTCGTCGACTGGCAGGGCGCGCTGCCGGCAGTGGCGTCGGAAGACTGGCAGCGGCGCATTCACCGGGCGCTCGACAATCATCGTTTCGTGCTGGTCGGGCAAGGGGTGTTTTCCGTGCCGGCAACGGAGGCGCTGGACGTGCCGACCTTGCTGCACAGCGAGTTGTTCGCCCGCCTGCAACTCGACGACGGCAGCGAGCTTGCCGCCGGGCAGTTCATCCCGATGGCGGCGCGCTACGGTCTGCTTGAGGCCATCGACCGGGCGTGTCTTGATCTGCTGTTTGCCGCTCTGCTCACGGCGCCGCAGGGCGGGCGGTATTCCTTCAACCTCTCGGCCGAGGCGCTGCGGCGGCCGGCGTTTACCGGCTGGCTGCTTGATCGTCTGGCCGGTCTTGGTACGGGGGCAGGTGCGCTGATTTTTGAAGTGAGCGATTTCGTTGCGCAGGCGGTGACCGGCGAGCTGGCCGATTTTTCGCGGCAGATTCGAAAACTGGGTGCCACGCTGACGATCGACCAGTTCGGCCTGAGCGCCGGCAGCTTCCAGCGCTTGCGCACGGTCTTGCCGGATTACGTGAAACTGGCGGGCAGCCTGGTGCACGATGTGGTGCAGGGCGACGAGAAACACTTCTACCTCGAATCGATCTGCAATGTGGCCGTTTCGCTGAGCATTCCGGTGATCGCCACTTGTGTCGAATGTTCCGGGCAGTTGCCCATGCTGCGCAAGCTTGGCGTGCATGCCGTGCAGGGCAACGCGCTGGCGCCGGCACAGCCGCTGTTCAGACCGCCGGTGCTGAACTGATCATGGCGTTGTCATCACCGGGAAAAGATTGGCAGGGAAGATGAGGGCTCTGCGGAGCGATGTTCGGAACCAATAGGGTCAGAGTGAATTGTTCCGTATCGCTTCGCGATTTATCCCGATAGTCCGTTCGGATCATACCAAATAAATATTCTATAAGCATTCGTTGTTTATCTTTGTGTCAAAAAGCAGATAGCTCAAAAAAAGTATTTCTCGCCGATTATTTCCAGGTGTTCGCTGGTCGGTGACCAGAAATCCCAAAGGCATTAATCAGGCAAGGTGTTGGGCCCTGTCCGGTCCTTTTTTTGATATTCGTCGGTGTCCAAAGGAGAAATTTAATGCGCCTCAAATCCGGCAGCCGTGCCTTGCTCGTGGCCAGTATTATTTTGGCAGGCACAGGTCACGCGAATGCTAGCACCTATACCTTTACCGACCTCGGGACCTTGGGCGGGAACCCCTACGCCAGTAGCTACGCCAGAGCCATCAACGCGTCCGGCCAAGTTGTTGGGATAGATGCTGACACTATCCATTACGCCATGCTTTGGAACGGCACCACCGCCACCGTCCTCTCGGGCTTGGGTGGGAGGTACTCCTACGCCAGCGCCATCAACGCGTCCGGCCAAGTCGCTGGGGGTAGTCAAGTCTATTCCGACATTGGCTATGGTGACGAAGGTGCTTTTCATGCCGTGCGGTGGAACGGCGCCACCCCCACCGACCTCGGGACCTTGGGGGGGGTCAATAGCGATGCCTACGCCATCAACGCGTCCGGCCAAGTCGCTGGGTCTAGCGAAGTCTATTCCCACAGCCTTGGTTACGAAGTCCGTCATGCCACGCGGTGGAACGGCACCACCGCCACCGACCTCGGGACCTTGGGCGGGTATCAAAGCACCGCCTACGCCATCAACGCGTCCGGCCAAGTCGCTGGAGTTGCTTACACGGCTGGCAATGCTGCCTTTCATGCCACACTGTGGAACGGTACCACCGCCACCGACCTCGGGACTTTGGGCGGGACTTTTAGCACCGCCTACGCCATCAACGTGTCCGGCCAAGTCGCTGGTGGTTCTCAAACGGCTGGCAATGCTGCCTCTCACGCCACGCTGTGGAACGGCACCACCGCCGTCGACCTTGGGACCTTGGGCGGGACTTTTAGCACCGCCTACGCCATCAACGCGTCCGGCCAAGTCGCTGGGGTTGCTCAAACAACTAGTAACGGTGACCACGCCACACTATGGAACGGCACCACTGCCACCGACCTCAATAATTTTTTGGATGAGAGTTCGGTAAACCTGGGCTGGGTGCTTCAAGAGGCCCGAGGGATCAACGACAGCGGCTCGATCGTTGGTAGTGCTTACAACACCATCACTGGTCAAACTCACGCGTACGTATTGACCGCTGTTCCTGAGCCGGAAAGCTACGCGATGCTGCTAACCGGCCTTGGTTTGCTGGGGTTTGTAGCGCGTCGCCGGCAGCATCAAGCCGCCTGATCAACGCTTTACGACACTTCGAAACGGGGGCTGCGGCTCCCGTTTTTTGATCAATAGTGATCAATAGGGTCAGAGTGAGTTGATCCGTGCCTGGCAGGCCAATCCTGCTGGCGAAACCGATTTTTATACAGACGGTGCTGAACTGATCATGTTGTTGCCATCACCGGGAAAAGATCGGCAGGGAAGATGAGGGTTCTGCGGAGCGATGCTCCCTCTGTCTGAAAGAGTGCTGCTATGTCCAGGGATGAAATGATTGCCGTATTGATCAACGATACGGTGGAGCGGATGGTGATCTTGCGCCAAGAGAATCAATAGGGGGGACGTACCACGATTACCCTTGGCGACGGTAGCCACACCGACACCACCTACGACGCTGCGCACCGCCTGAGCTCGGTCACCGACAGCCGTGGCAACGCCATCGACGACAGCCTCGATAACGCCGGCCACATCACCAACACGCACTGGCAGAACGCCGACAGCAGCACCGCCAAAAGCAGCACCACCCAATACGACGCCCTCGGCCGCCCGCAAACCCTCACCGACGGCCTCAGCCACGCCACCACCCAGACCTTCGACGCCAACGGCAACCCCACCGGCGTTACCGACCCCAAGAGCCAGACCACCGCCTTCGCCTGGGACGCCCTCAACCGTCCGACCCGGGTCACCGACGCCGCCGCCGGCATCACCACCGCGAGCTACAACGCCCTCGACCAGCTCAGTCAGGTCACCGCCCCCAACAACGCCACCACCACCTACACCCGGGACGCCCTGGACAACCTGAAGACCGAAACCTCCGCCGACCGCGGCACTACCCAAGCCACCTACGACGAAGCCGGCAACCCCAAGACCATCACCGACGCCCGCGGCATCGTCGCCAACCTCACCTACGACGCCCTCAACCGGCTGCTGACCGTGACCTACCCGAGCACCGGCGAGAGCATCGCCATCACCTGGGACAGCGCCCCCGGCTGCGCTAACGGCATCGGCCGGCGCTGCAAGATCACCGATGCGGTCGGCAGCACCACCTATTCCTACGACGCTCGCGGCAACCCGGTCAGCGAAACGCGGGTCATCGGCAGCGCCAGCTTCACTACCCAGTACGCCCATGACGCCGCTGACCGCCTGAGCACGATCATCACCCCTTCCGGCAAGATCATCAGCCTCACCCGGGATGCCGGTGGCCAGATCCAGCGCGTCGCCGCGCCGGTCGCCGGCACCTCAGTCGCTCTGGCGCAGAACATCCAGACCAACGCTCTCGGTGCAACCACCGCCCAGACCCTCGGCAACGGCGTCAGCGAAACCCGGACCTTCGACGCCGCCGGCCAAGCCGCCAGCGTCACCGGCGTGGCCGGCAGTAGCGGCGGCGGCACCGATGCCGACGGCGACGTGCCGACCCTGCCCGAGTGGGGCGCCATCCTGCTCGGCGCCTTGCTGCTGGGCTTGAGCTTGCGCAACAACGCGCACCGCCACGCCGGCCCCCTGGTCTTGTGTCTGGCGCTGGGGCTGGCGTTGTTCGCCAACCCGGATCCGGCGCAGGCCGACGAAACCCTGAGCTACGACGTCAATGGCAATATCATCCAGAGAGTCGGCCCGACCGGCACCACCACCTACGGTTACGACGCCCTCGACCGCCTCAAGAACGAAGCTGGCCCCGCCAAAACCCAGACCCTCACCTACGACCCGAACGGCAACCGCACGAGCGACGCCAGCGGCGCACACACCTACACGGCCAACAGCGACCGGCAAGTGACCATCGCCGGGCAGAGCGTGACGCTCGACGCCGCCGGCCACATCACCCAGGCCAGAGGCCTCGGCTACGTCTGGAACGCTGCCGGGCAACTCAAGGAAGTGCATCAGGGCAGCCCGACGGGGACGCTGCTCGCCAGCTACGACTACGACGGGCAAAACCGGCGTATCCGGAAAGTGACGACGGCCGCCGCCCCCCAGGGTGTCGGCACCGTCCTCTACCTCTACGACCTGAACGACCGGCTGCTGATGGAAGCCGATGCGGCAGGCACCCCCAAAGTCACCTACGTCTGGCGTGATGACATCCCCGTGAGCCTGATCGTCGCCGGCAGCCCGGAGACGGTGCTCTATCTGGAGACGGATCACCTGAATACGCCGCGCGCGGCGCGCAATCAGGCCAAGGCGGTCGTCTGGCGCTGGGAGAGCGACGCCTTCGGCGCAACGCCGGCCAACGACGACCCGGACGGCGATGGAACGAAGGTGACGATCAACCTGAGATTCCCCGGCCAGTACTTCGACCGGGAGTCGGGGCTGCATTACAACTGGAATCGGTATTATGATCCGGGGATGGGAAGGTATATTTCGAGTGATCCGATTGGGTTGGCGGGGGGGCGTTAATACTTATGGCTATGTCGGGGGGAACCCGTTGAGCTACACCGATCCGGATGGGCTATGTCGGCGTGGCTTTAAACCGATGGAAGGCAATCCTGCTGCCTGCGTTCCTGATGATCGTGTCGATCCTGAAAAATGCCCGACGGGTGAGTGTTCGGCAGACTTGCCACCAGCCAAGACTGACTGCAGGCCTCAATCCAAAGTTGACCACGATTCGTGTGAAATGATATGCGGATGGGTTACGCCAGGGCCGCCGTTACCAATGGGAAAGAAGTCGCTTAAAAAGACAGGGGGCTCATTCGTAGTATGTAAAGCACTCTGTATGAATGAAAAATTCCAGCGCTCGGTTACACAAGGACGGTAATGTTCATCAAGATTTTTATGTTCGCCTTAGTTGCAACACCACTTCTGTATGGTTTGAGCGTTGCAATTCTTCAGGCTATTAACTTCTCTGGTGGTTACGGCGAGGGAAGAATTCTGTTGGCGCTTTCATTTTTTCTTGCAGTTGCAATTGGCAGATTTATTTTTAAATCGAATGGGCCGAAACAAGCGAAAGAATCAAATGGTCCAGGGTCGAATTAAATCCGCATAATCGTTCTTCATAAAAACAAAAGCCCCGGACTCTCCGCTATAGCTACGGATTGCCGGGGTTTCTCTTTAGCGGCTAAGTAGAAAATAGAACCGCTGTCAGCCTTGGCGAAACCGATTTTCATACAGACGGTGCTGAACTGATCATGGTGTTGTCATCACCGGGAAAAGATTGGCAGGGAAGATGAGGGCTCTGCGGAGCGATGTTCCGTCTACCTGAAAGAGCGCTGCGATGT
>JBIKLY010000158.1:0-3961 GCA_044359525.1 Rhodocyclaceae bacterium
TCGCCACGATGACTTCCAAAGGTCAGATCACCATCCCCAAGCCGGCGCGAGATGCCCTGCAGCTGCATCCCGGTGATCGGGTCGAGTTTGTCTTTGGCGACGACGGACGACTGTTTCTGCTCTCGGCAACCCGTCCGCTCGAAAGCCTTAAAGGCATGTTGCCCAAGCCTGCCCGCGCCGTCTCGCTCGAAGATATGGACAATGCCATTGCCGCATCCGCTCGCCCATGATCGGGCTCGATACCAATGTGCTGGTGCGCTATCTCACGCAAGACGATCCAGTGCAATCGGCGCAGGCCAATACCTTCATTGCGCAGCATCTTTCCGCTACCGAGCCGGGCATCATCGGCCATATTGTTCTATGCGAAGTAGGCTGGGTGCTGTCGCGGGCTTATGGCTACACCCGCGAGCAAGTAGCCGATGCCCTCGGTGCCCTGCTGACCTGCCGCGAATTCCAGGTCGAATCGCCTGATCTGGGTATTCTCGCCTTGCAGGACTATCGGTACGGCCCGGCGGACTTCTCCGATTACCTGCTCGGTCGCGTCCATCAGCGCTTGGGTGCCACACACACAGCCACGTTCGACCGCAAGGCAGCGCAAGCGACTCAGTTCGCTCTGCTGGATTGATACGTCTGATCGCCTGTGACCGCTACGACCCGAAAGTCATCGACTTCAAGCGCTGGATCACCGAACGCATTGTTGCGAACTAAACAGGGGCAATTGCATTTGACTTCAAAACCCAACGCAGAGGCGCAGAGACGCAGAGATGACGCAGAGAAAAGCAATTTTTTTCGATTTTTCGCCTTTCTCTGCGATTCCTCTGCGTCTCTGCGCCTCTGCGGTAGGTTTAAGGTTTAAATGAAATTGCCCTGGTGAACTGAAGCGAAGCGCATCTACGGCCACCTCGCTATACTGGCGCGAGACCGTTTCCCGGAACGCGCCATGCCAGCTTCTGCAAACCGGCAATTCATTCTCGCCCTCGACCAGGGGACGACCAGTTCGCGCGCCATCCTCTTCGACCGCAGCGGCAACATCTGCGGCCTTGCACAACAGGAACTCAGCCAGCACTACCCGCAGCCCGGCTGGGTTGAGCACGATGCCAACGAGATCTGGCAGACGCAATTGGCCGTCGCGCGTGCTGTCCTGCGTGAAAACAATATCCCGGCCAGCCGCATTGCCGCCGTCGGCATCACCAATCAGCGCGAAACGACGCTCTTGTGGGATCGCGCCACCGGCGAGCCGCTGCATCGTGCCATCGTATGGCAGGACCGGCGCACCGCCGCCTGTTGCGACGGACTGACGGCAGCCGGCCACGCCGAACTGTTCCGCCAGCGCACCGGCCTCGTGCTCGACGCCTATTTTTCCGGCACCAAGCTCAAATGGCTGCTTGACCACCTCCCCGGCGCGCGCGCCCGTGCCGAACGCGGCGAACTGGCCTTCGGCACCATCGACAGCTGGCTGGCGTGGAAACTCTCGGCCGGTCGCAGCCACGTCACCGATGCATCGAACGCCTCGCGCACCCTGCTCTTCAACATTCGTCGCCGCTGCTGGGATGAGGAACTGCTGGCCCTGCTCGACATCCCGGCCGCCGTATTGCCAACGGTGGTCGACAGCAGCGCACCGATTGCGACCGTCGACGCCGAATGGCTGGGCGCACCGTTACCGCTCACCGGCATCGCCGGCGACCAGCAGGCAGCGACCTTCGGCCAGGCCTGCCTGACGCACGGCATGGCCAAGAACACCTACGGCACGGGCTGCTTCCTGCTGATGAATACCGGCGAGCTGCCGATGCCGTCAACGCACCGCATGCTCACCACCGTCGGCTGGCAACGCCAGGGGCATACCACTTACCTGCTCGAAGGCAGTGTTTTCATGGGCGGCGCCACCGTGCAATGGCTGCGCGACGGCCTCGGCATGATCAGGCATACCGATGAAATCGAAGCGCTTGCCGCTTCCGTACCCGACAACGGCGGCGTCTATCTGGTGCCGGCCCACACCGGCCTCGGCGCCCCGTACTGGGATCCTTACGCACGCGGCGCCCTGCTCGGCATGACACGCGGCACAAACCGCGCCCACATCGCGCGCGCCGCACTTGAAGCCATCGCCTTCCAGAGCACCGAAGTCCTCGGTGCAATGCAGAAGGATTGCGGCGAACGCCTGAGCGAACTGCGCGTCGATGGCGGTGCGGCACGCAACAATCTACTCCTGCAGTTTCAGGCCGACCTGCTCGGCGTACCGGTCGTGCGCCCGCAGATCACCGAAACCACAGCCCTTGGCGCCGCCTACCTCGCCGGTCTGGCCGTCGGTTTCTGGCAGGACGAAGCCGAAATCAACGCCCTGTGGCACGCCGAACGCCGCTTCGAACCGGCCATGCACGGCGACCGTCGCGCGGCACTGCTCGCAGACT
The DNA here is from genome assembly GCA_044359525.1 of Rhodocyclaceae bacterium. Classification (GTDB taxonomy): domain Bacteria; phylum Pseudomonadota; class Gammaproteobacteria; order Burkholderiales; family Rhodocyclaceae; genus CAJBIL01. The sequence continues at coordinate 2,406 of JBIKLY010000158.1, forward strand.
GGCGGCGCGCCGTCGAACGCTCACGCCATTGGGTGGGAAATGTGGCGGGAAACGCGGAGACAAACGAGGCGGCCAGCTGATGTCGCTTCAATCCAGTCGGCAAGACAGCCTCGCTGCACTACGCAGAGGAGAAACCTGGGACGTACTGATCATCGGCGGTGGCGCCACCGGGCTGGGCGCGGCCGTCGACGCCGCTTTGCGCGGCCACCGCACGCTGCTCATCGAAGCCCGCGATTTCGCCTCGGGCACCTCGTCGCGCAGCACCAAGCTGATTCACGGCGGCGTACGCTACCTGCGTCAGGGCGACCTCGGACTGGTGCGCAACGCCCTGCGCGAACGCTCTCATCTGCTAAAAAACGCCGCCCATCTGGTGCACCCGCTGGCCTTCATCATCCCGGCCTGGAGCACCGCTGACCGCCTGCTCTACGCCGCCGGCCTGAAGCTTTACGACACCCTCTCCGGCTGGCACAACCTCGACGCCTCAAGCCGCCTCGACAAACAGGAAATGCTCGCCGCCCTGCCCGGCCTGCGCAGCGACGGGCTGTGCGGCGGCATTCGCTACTGGGACGGCCAGTTCGACGATGCGCGCCTCGCCGTCACGCTGATGCGCACCGCCACCGATCTCGGTGCAATCTGCCTCAACTACCTGCCGGCGACCCAGCTGATCAAGGCCAAAGGTCGCGTCATTGGCGCCTGGGCGAGCGACAGCGAAAACGGTGAAGGATTCGAGCTGCACGCCAAAGTCGTCATCAACGCCACCGGCGTCCAGGCCGACAGCGTGCGCCGGCTCGATGACCCGAACAGCACACCACTGCTCACCCCCAGCCAGGGAATCCACCTCGTATTCGACGCCGCCTTCCTGCCCGGCAAACAGGCCTTGCTCGTCCCGAAAACCGAAGATGGTCGCGTCATGTTCGCCATCCCCTGGCAAGGCAAGGTGCTGTTCGGCACCACCGATACGCCGCGCCCCGAGCTGCAACTATTGCAGGATCCGCAGCCACTCGAAGCGGAGATCGACTTCCTGCTGCGCACTGCCGCCGGCGTGCTGACCCACCCGCCAAAACGCGAAGACATCCGCAGCGCCTTTGCCGGACTGCGCCCGCTGGTGCACCCGGAAAACGACTCGGGTAAAACAAACACCGCCGCGCTGTCGCGCGAACATGCCATCCTGGTCAGCGACAGCGGCCTGATCACCGTCACCGGCGGCAAATGGACCACCTACCGGCTGATGGCCGAGCAGGTGATCGACCGCGCAGCCAGAATCGCAGGCCTGCACGCCACGCCCTGTCAAACAAAAACCCTGAAATTGCATGGCTGCCCGGTACAGGCCAGCAGTGACATGTATGGCACCGACTCGCCGATGCTGGGCATGATGCCCGGCCAGAATCAGCGCCTGCACCCGGCGCTACCCTACACGGAAGCCATGGTTCGCTTTGCCATCCGCTACGAAGCGGCACGCACCATCGAAGATGTGCTGGCACGACGCACGCGGGCGCTGTTCCACGACGCGACCGCCGCCGACGCAATCATTGCCAGAGTCGCTGAAATATTTGCTG
>JBIKLY010000014.1:0-46367 GCA_044359525.1 Rhodocyclaceae bacterium
GGACAAGAAAGCGGCCAAATGAGCGCAGCCGCAACAATGCTTAACCGGTCCGCCGGCCCGGCGCTGATCCCCGTGGACATCGGGCACGCGGTGTACGCCGCGGTGACCGACCCGGCCACGGCTTTCTGGGCGCTCGTCGACAAGACGCGCATCGAGGAAGAAATCAGCGCCGGCCCGCTGCTCGACAGCTACCGCGCCAAAGCCGCCGACTTCGCCCGCGAACTGCACGCGCTGCGCTTCGAGCTGACGCCATCCGGCGTCTATCTCAACCCGACCGAGCGCTGCAACCTCAACTGCACCTACTGCTATCTGCCCGGCGAGCAGCGCAGCGGCGGCAGCCACATGTCGACCGACAAGCTGATCGCCACTTTGGCCAAGCTGCGCGACTACTTCCGCTCGGTCATGCCGGAAGGCCGCAAACCGCGCGCCATTTTTCACGGTGCCGAACCGTTGATGAACAAGGCCGCCGTGTTCGCCGCGATCGACCTGTTCGCCGACGACTTCGTCTTCGGCCTGCAGACCAACGGCACGCTGCTCGACGACGAAGCGGTCGAATTCCTGACTTCACGCAACGTCAGCATCGGCCTCTCGCTCGACGGCCCGGTCGCCGACATCACCGACGCGACGCGCCAGACCTGGGGCGGCAAGAGCGTGCACGACAAGGTGCTGGCGGCGATGGATAAACTAAAAGGCTATGGATCGTGGAGCGTCATCACGACGTGCACCACCGAGAACCTGCCGTATCTCACGCAGATGGTCGAACTGTTCCACGCCAAGGAAGTGCCGACCTGCATGCTCAACACGCTGCGCTGCACGCTGCCCGGTGCGCGCGGCGTCAAGCCGGCCGACGCCGACATGGCGAAGGCCTTCTTCGCCGCGATGGACCGCACGCACGAGCTCTATCGTGAAACCGGGCGCAAGCTGCTGGTCGCCAACTTCGCCAACATCGTCATCGGCATCCTCGCGCCGACCGCGCGCCGGCTGATGTGCGACATCTCACCGTGCGGCGGCGGTCGCGCCTTCTTCGCGCTGGCGGCTGACGGTGGCCTCTATCCGTGCAGCGAGTTCATCGGCCTGCCGCGCTTCAACGGCGGCAACCTGCTGGCCGACGGCGGCGTCAAGGCGGCACTCACCTCGGAAGCCTTCAGCAGCGTCATCACGCGCGACGTCGACAAGTTCAGCCCGTGCGGCGACTGTGCGATCCGCCATTTCTGCGGCTCGCCGTGCCCGGCCGAGGCGGCCGAAATGAACGGCGGTATGGACAAGATCGGCGCCTTCTGCGAGTTCTACAAGGAACAGGTCAACTACGCCCTTCGCCTGATCGCCGACGGCAAGGTCGACGACTATCTGTGGGACGGCTGGGACGAGGACACGGAAACGACGTTTTTGATGCAGTAGGTTTTTCATGCAGCCCATCGGTTCTCGATGGGCTGCCTCGTTGTTGCGCAAGCCGGGAACATCAGTCAGCGTAGAGCGCATGAACAAGGCGATTTGCCAACAGGCAGCGGTACGTAATATCCGCTGGTTGGCATCGATACCAATGTCCTGGTTCGCCCCCTCGCCCCGGACGACCCAGCCGAGTCGGAACTTGCCACTCGCCGCATTGCAGCCAATGATTCGCTAGCCCTCTGCAGGACTCGTCAGCGATCCCGGTGCTTACGCTGCGAAGACAATCCGTCCGCCAACCAGGGTTGTCCGCACCCGGCCGGTCATTTCGTAGCCAAGGAATGGTGTGTTCTTGCCTTCGCTGCGTAGCGCCTCGGGGGTGACTTGCCAGGGGGCGGCGGGGTCGAAAATGCACACATCGGCCAAGCTGCCGAGGCCCAGCGCACCGGCTTCAATACCGAGGATGGCGGCCGGATCGCAGGTGATTCTGGCCAGTGCGGCGCTTAGCGGTAGCTTCATTTCTTCCGCCCATTTCAGAGTCAGCGGCAGTAGTAATTCAAGCCCGGTGGCGCCGGGTACGGCTTCGGCGAAGGGGAGCTGCTTGCCGTCTTCGTCGACCGGCGTGTGGTCCGAGCAGATCGACGCCAGCCCGTCGGCCGCTGCGGCGCGCAGCGCGTCACGGTCACTCGCCGAGCGCAGCGGCGGGTCGAAACGGGCATGGCTGTCAAAATAGCCGATGTCCATATCCGACAGGTGCAGATGATGGATCGTCACGTCGCAGGTGACTGCCATGCCGGTGCGCCGCGCTTCGCGCACCAGTGCGACGCCGGCGGCCGAGGAAAGGCGCGAGAGATGCAGGCGAACCCCTGTCTCGCGGGCCAACTGCAGTGCGGTGCCAATGGCGATGGTTTCGGCGCAGACCGGGATGCCGGTGAGGCCGAGTCGGGATGCAACTTCGCCGTCATGGGCGACGCCATCACGTGCCAGGTGGTGATCCTGCGGTCGCAAGCGAATCGCATAACCAAAAGTGGCGGCATATTGCATGGCGCGCAGCAACACTTGCGTATCGTCAATCGGCTGCTTGGCCTGCGAAAATGCAATGCAGCCGGCGCGCGTCAGGTCGCTCAGTTCGGTGAGTTTTTCACCCGCCAGTTGACGGGTCAGCGCGCCGATCGGGTAAACGTGGGCGAGTCCCAGCGTTTCGCTACGCCGGACGAGGCGCTCGACCAGGCCGGGTTCGTCGAGCGGCGGGTTGGTGTCGGGCGGGCAGGCCAGCGCGGTGACGCCGCCGGCAACGGCAGCAAGCAGCTCTGATTCAATGCCGGCCAGACGGGCCGACAGGTCGACGAGGCCCGGGCAGACGATTTGCCGGCTGGCGTCGATGACTTGGTCGGCGGTAAAGCCGGCAGGCGCCTGACCGATTGCCGCAACACGGCCGTCGGCAATGAAGACATCGAGCGCGCTGTCAGTGCCGTTTTTCGGATCGATCAGCCGGCCGTTCCTGATGTGGATTTTTTTCGTACGCATCGTTCAGTTCCCCGCCAGAATACTCAGCACCGCCATACGGACAGCGATACCGAAGGTGACTTGCGGCAGGATGACTGCCTGTGGCCCGTCGGCGACTTCCGAGTCGATTTCGACACCACGATTCATCGGCCCCGGGTGCATGACGATGGCGTCGGGGCTGGCCAGTGCCAGGATCTCCGGGGTCAGCCCGTAGCAGCGCGAATACTCGCCGGCCGACGGTAGTAATGTGCCGTTCATGCGCTCGTTCTGCAGGCGCAGCATGATGATGACGTCGCAATCACGGATGCCTTCGGCGAGGTCATGGCAGACACGTACGCCCATTTTTTCGACAGCAGTCGGCAGCAGCGTTTTTGGCGCAACGGCACGTATTTCGGCGGCACCAAGGGTGCTCAGTGCGTGGATGTCGGAGCGCGCAACGCGCGAGTGCAGGATGTCGCCGACGATGGCCACGCGGAGATTGGTGAAGTCCTTCTTGTAGTGACGGATCGTGTACATGTCGAGCAGCCCTTGTGTCGGGTGCGCATGGCGTCCATCGCCGGCATTGACGACGTGTACGTCGTCGCGCCCGACGCGTCGCAGATGATCGGCAATCAGGTAGGGCGCGCCGCTCGCCGCGTGCCGTACGACGAACATGTCGGCGTGCATGGCGACCAGGTTGTCAATGGTGTCGAGCAGGCTCTCGCCCTTGGCGGTCGATGAGCGACTGACGTCGAGGTTGATGACGTCGGCCGAGAGACGTTTGGCGGCGATCTCGAAGGTCGTCCGGGTGCGTGTCGAGTTCTCGAAGAAGAGGTTGAAGAGGCTCTTGCCGCGCAATAGCGGGACTTTTTTTACGTCGCGATCCGAGACTTCGAGGAAGTTCGACGCGGTGTCGAGAATGTGTGTCAGGACTTCGCGCGGCAGGCCGTCAATCGACAGCAGGTGGTTCAGTTCGCCGTTGGCGTTGAGTTGCGGATTATGCATGCTGGGCAAGCCTCCACTGTAGGCGATCATTGGTATCGGCTTCGAGGACGAGTTCTTCGTGCGCGCCGAGCTTGATCTGCCAGGTGCAGAATTCTGCGCAAATTGGCAACTCACGGCCGCCACGGTCAGCGAGCACGGCGAGCTGGATGCTTGCCGGGCGACCGTAGTCGAACAGTTCATTGATTGCGGCGCGGGTGGTGCGGCCGGTATAGAGCACGTCATCGACCAGGATCAGCGGGCGGCCTTCGACAGCGAACGGGATCGACGTCGGCTTGATTTGCGGGTGCAGGCCTTTTTCGCCGAAGTCATCACGATAAAAAGAGACGTCGATCAGGCCGATTTCGTCGGTCAGACCGAGTAATTCGCGCAAGCGTCGGGCGATCCAGACCCCGCCGCTGTGAATGCCGATCAAGGCGGTATCCGGCGACAGTTGCGGGCGGATCAGTTCAGCCAGTTCGGCGCACTGCGCCTCGGCATCGGGGAGCTTAGTGAGCAGCATCGGTACGCGTGTCCGTAGGGTAGGTTTGCGGCATGGCTTGCGTTGGAAGGCCGGGCGTCTGGTCGAAATGGCATTGCAGGATCAGTTGTGCAGCGACGGCGTCAATGTGTGCCCGGGCTTGTTTCGCGTTGCGCCCCGCAGCACGTAGCCGTTCTTCTGCTTCAATCGAGGAAAGGCGCTCATCAGCGTAGTTCACGCACAGTCCGAAGCGGCCGCGCAGTTGGTTGGCAAAGCGGATGCAGCGCGCGGTCATGGCGTGTGCTTCGCCTTCCAGTGTCAGCGGCAGGCCAACGAGCAGGCTGACCGGTTGCCATTCGTTGATCAGCGCAGCGATGGCGGCAAAGCGCTCGGCATTACCTTCGCCGTGAATGACGGTGAGCGGGTGCGCCTGGCGCAGGAGCGATTCGCCGACCGCGACGCCAATCCGCTTTTCACCGAAATCGAAGGCCAGTACCGTGCCGCCGGCGCTGTTTGCTGGCGCGGCTTCAGGCATGCCCAACGCCTTCGGCCAGGTGGGTAAAGTCGATACCGAGGGTTTCCATGGCGGAAGCCAGTCGCTCCTCGTAGGGCAGGTCGAAGAGAATACGGGCCTCGGCTGGCACCGTCAGCCAGGCATTCTGTGCCAGTTCCTGCTCCAGTTGGCCGGCTGACCAGCCGGCATAGCCGAGGGTGACCATGATGTCCTGTGGCTGTCCTTCGCAGGCAACGGCTTGCAGGACATCGCGCGAACTGGTGAGGCCGACGTGTTCATTGACCGCCAGTGTCGATTGCCAGGCGCCAATCGGCCGGTGCAGAACGAAGCCGCGATCGGTTTGTACCGGCCCGCCAAAAAAAACTGGTAAATTGGCAAAGCCTTCGGCTTCGAGCGGCACATCAATTTTTTCGAAAAGCGTCGCCAGGCTCATGTCGATCGGGCGATTGACAATCACGCCAAGCGCCCCCTGCTCATTGTGCTCGGCAATATAGACCAGGGTTCTGGAAAAATACGGATCGGCCATCGCCGGCATGGCAATGAGAAAGTGGTCAGTCAGGTTGACGCTTTGCATAGCCTGCATTTTAGTCCCCGACGGCGGCTGATACAAAGCATAGGGTGTAAATTTTGCAATTGATCGATTCTGCTCTTGTCTGGTTCCGGCGCGATTTGCGTGTGACGGATCATCTTGCCCTGGCTGAGGCGCTGCGGCGTGCGCGGCGTGTCTATTGCGTATTTCTATTTGATCGCGAGATTCTGGATGCCTTGCCTTCACGCACTGACCGCCGGGTCGAGTTCATTCGTGAGTCGCTGCTTGAGCTGGATCAGGCGTTGCGTATCCGTGGCGGGCAGTTGATTGTTCGGCAAGGGGCCGCCGTAGTCGAGTTGCCGAGGCTGGCGCAGCAACTGGGTACGGCGGCGGTATTCGTCAATCGCGACTACGAGCCGCAGTCCCGGCGGCGGGATGAGGCCGTGGCGCTTGCCCTGGAAAAACACGGGATCAGCTTCGAGTCTTTCAAGGACCAGGTGGTTTTCGATGGCCCCGAGGTGCTGACCCAGGCCGGGCGTCCCTATACCGTTTTTACGCCGTATCGTAACTGCTGGCTGAAGCGGCTCACTGAAGATGATTTGCAGGCACACCAGGGGGGGGCCGGCCAACTGGTAACGTCACCCTTGGCCGATGGGGTGCCTTCGTTGATGGCCCTAGGTTTTCTGCCCACCGATCTGCAACAGCTTGGCGTGCGGCCCGGAATGTCCGGCGCGCAGCAACTGCTCGATGATTTTTGCGGGCGGATGGCGCGCTACCGCGAACAACGGGATTTCCCCTCGATCAAGGGGGTCTCGTATCTGTCGGTGCATCTGCGTTTTGGTACGGTGTCGATCCGCGAGCTGGCATCCCGGGCCGTTGCGGCTGGTGCGCTGGCGGGCAATGAGGGTGCGGCGACCTGGCTTGGCGAGTTGATATGGCGTGACTTTTATTTCATGATTCTTGACCGTTTCCCGCATGTCGTCGAGCGCGCCTTCAAGCCGGAATACGACGCGATAGCGTGGGAGGCGGGGTCGGGCGCAGATGAGGCTTTTGCCGCCTGGTGTGAAGGCCGTACCGGCTACCCGCTGGTCGATGCAGCGATGCATCAGTTGAACCGCACAGGCTACATGCATAATCGCCTGCGCATGATTGTTGCGTCGTTCCTGACCAAGGATCTCGGTATTCACTGGCAACGCGGCGAGGCCTGGTTTGCACGGCAGTTGAATGATTTTGATCTGGCGGCGAACAACGGCGGTTGGCAGTGGGCCGCATCAACGGGCTGCGATGCGCAGCCGTATTTCCGGATTTTCAATCCAGTCACGCAATCGGAACGCTTCGACCCGGCGGGCAAGTTCATTCGCCGTTACTTGCCTGAACTGTCCGGCGTGCCGGATAAGTACATCCACGCGCCATGGCGCATGAGTGTGGCCGAGCAGTTGGCTTGCGGGGTGAAGGTCGGGCGCGATACACCGGCGCCGCTCGTCGAACATGACGAAGCGCGGCACCGGACTCTGGCGCGTTATGCGGTGGTCAAGCGTGCCGCTGCTGTTTGACGTAATCGGCAACCAGCGCCAGTAGCTCGTCTTCCTGGTAGGGCTTGCCGAGGTACTGGTTGACGCCGATTTCCATTGCGTAGTTACGATGCTTGTCGGCGGTGCGCGAGGTGATCATGATGATCGGGATGCCCTTCAGGCGGGCATCAGCGCGGACATTACGGGTGAAATCGAAGCCATCCATGCGCGGCATTTCGATATCGACGAGCAGCACGTCGGGAATCGTGTCGAGCAGTTGTTCCAGTGCGTCCACGCCGTCCTTGGCGGTGAGCACCTGATAGCCTTCACGCGCGAGCAGCCGGCCGGTAATCTTGCGCACGGTCAGCGAATCGTCGACCACCATGACGGTTGGCAATGCGGCGACGCTGTCGCTTGCCGCGGAGGGTGCCTGCAAGGTCGGGACCGGGCTGGCGAAGGCGATGGCTGGGGCATGGCTGGTCAGCGCTACCGGGTTCAGAATCAGCACCACCTGGCCGTTGCCCAGCACAGTCGCGCCATCAATGCCGATCACGCGGGCCAGCTGTGGCCCGATGTTCTTGACTACGACTTCCTGATTCCCCTTGAGCTCGTCGACCTGGACGGCGATGCGCTGGGTGCCGCTGCGTAGCAACAATACCCAGTACTGCCGATGGACTTCCGGCAGGGCTTGCGTGTCGCCGAGCAGGTGCGGCAGGAAATTAAAGGGGTAATGATTACCCATCCATTCGGCAGCGCCTGCCTCGCGAATACGGGCGAGAGCCGCATCCTTGAGGTCAAGAACCTGTTCGATCATGACCGAGGGAATCGCGTATGTCCGGCTGCCGGTGCGAACCAGTACCGCCTGTGTAACCGCCAGCGTGAGCGGGATATAGAGGCGGAATGACGTACCCTGGCCGGGGGTCGATACTACCTCGATGCGACCGCCGAGACTGGTTACTTCGGTTTTTACGATGTCCATGCCGATGCCACGACCGGAAATCTGCGAAAGCTCACTTGCTGTCGAGAAGCCCGGTGCGAAAATCAGATCAACCAGCTGGTCGTTACTGGCCTCGCCATTGGCTTCAAGCAAGCCGGCGGCGATGCCGCGTGCGCGAATTCGCTCGAAGTCGAGGCCGACGCCATCGTCTGAGAAGGTGAGGATGATTTCATTGCCTTCCTGTACCAGAGTCAGGCTGATTTCGCCGATTTCCTGTTTGCCGTGTGCCAGGCGGCTGTCGCGATCTTCGAGGCCGTGCGCGATTGCATTTCGCAGCAAATGTTCGAGCGGCGCACCGATCTTGTCGAGCACACTACGGTCAATTTCAACGTGGCCGCCACGGATTTCAAGGTTGGCGCGTTTGCCGAGCTCCTTACCGGTTTGCCGGACGATGCGGTAGAGACGGTCGGCCACGCTGCCAAAGGGCACCATGCGAACGCTCATCAGTTCCTGCTGCACTTCACGGTTCAGGCGTGCTTGCGCAATGATCGCGGCGTTGGCGTCGTCAAGGTTCTTGAACAGGTTCTGCTGTACGGTGGCGACGTCGTTAACCGACTCGGCCATCATCCGCGTCAATTCCTGGAAGCGTGTGAAACGGTCGATTTCCAGCGGGTCGAAACCGGGATGGTGCTCGTCGGCAATCGCGGTGCGTGATTGCATCTGCGACTCGGCCTGAATCTCGATATCGCGCAACTGGCGACGCAGACGGATAACGTTCTCCGTGAGGTCGAGCAGTGATTCCTTGAGGCCGCGCATCTCGCCTTCGATTCGTGCGCGGGCAATCGACAACTCGCCTGCCTCGTTGACCAAACGGTCGATCAGGTCGGCGCGAACACGCAGCATGGCGCGTTGTGCGCCTGCTTCAGCGTCGGCAGTATCGCCGTCGCCCGATGCGCGGCCTTCGTCACGACGGTTGATAACCGGGATGGTACTGACCGTCGGGGCCACCGTCGCAACGGCCTGAGTGGTGACTTCGCCGGAATCCTGAGTGTCCGGTACTGCATCCGGTTGGTCGAGCGATTCTCCGCGCTGCAGTCGCTCGACGATCTGGATGATGGCATCGTAGGCGTTGTCGATTTCATCTATCAGTTCAGGCGGCGCGCTGCCGGCGCGGTCGGCTGCTTCAATGCGGGTTTCAATGGCGTGCGTAATCTCACCGAGGTTCATCGCGCCGACCATCCGGGCGCTGCCCTTCATCGTATGCAGCAGGCGGGCAAGGGTGCGGGTGATTTCGCTGTCGGAGGGGTTGGCGCGCCAGGCGCGCAGTTGCGCCGTGATTCCCTCATTGAGATCGAGCGCCTCTTCAAGGAAGATCGGCAGCAATTGCTCGTCAAGTTCGTCCTGCAACTGCGGCGTGTCAACGATGAAAGTGGCAACCGGCGTCTTGGCCGGTTCGTCGACCGGCTGGGGTTTGATTATCTGCGGTGCCTCGACCGCTTCGGTAATTGTTGCCGGGTAAAGATTGTCCAGGGCGTCGATCAGACGCGGTGCGGGATCCGGGGTGAGGGCTTCGGAGACTGCCGACAACATCAGTTCGAGTTCGGCAATTGTCTGCCGAATGACAATGAGCGCTTCCAGGCCGCCGGGGTGGCTGGCATGATCGCGGCGCAACAGCGCGTGCTCAAAAGCCAGTCCCAGGCGGTTGATCTGCGTTTGCCCGACGGTTCCGGCGGTTCCGGCCAGGGTGTGGGCGGCGCGATACATTTCGTGCGGTGTTGGCGCTTCGACATCCAGCTCAAGCAGGGAAAATTCGAATTGCAGTGTCGCCAGATGTACCCGCGCTTCCTCGAGGAAAATATCGTTCAGCGTTGGCGCAATCGAAGCGCGGGAATCGGCCGCTACTTCGTCCGCTGCTTCGTCCCTTGGTGCGGGTGCGACGGGAATTTCTTCCGCCAACACCGCTTCGTTGACGGCGCTGTTCGCTTCGTCCGTTGCCGACAGCTCGAAATCCATATTATCTGCGGCATCAATGATGGCGACGGGTTCGGGCGGCGTTTCGTCGAGCGGTGTTTCAAATTCGAATGCCGTTATTTCAAGCGGACTTTCAACGGGCGTGTCGAGCTGGGTTGCGGCCGGTACCGGCTTGTCGGTCTCGACCGGAAGTTCGAAGTCGAAATCGATCGTGTCCGTTGTGTCGGGCGGTGCTGCTTCTATCGGCAGGTCGAAGGCGGCAATCTCGGTGACCTGAAGTTCCGGCGCGGATTCGGGCAGCGCTTCGTCGGCCACCGCTTCAATCGGTAATTCGGTTATGGCAGCGGGGAAATCGTTGATTTCAGCCGGGCTGAGAATTTCGCCTACGGTGAAGTCGATTTCCGGGTCTGATAGTTCAAATGCAGCCAGTTCGGCGGTTTGTGGCACAGCTTCGGGTGTTTCCGGAATGATTTCCGGTGCTGCTGTGACACTGTTGATACCTGCCGGTGCCGGAGCAACCCCCGGGAGCGCGGCTTCAAGAAGTTCGTCATCGCCGCGCTGCAGGGTTTGCGCAAGCGCGATCAGATTCCGTGTGTCCGGGGCGCCGGCCGAGCGCCCTTCAAGATGGTCGACCCAGGCCGAGAATATCTGATGTGCCTGTCCAAGCAAGTCGAACAGTTGCTCATTGACTTCGAGCTCCTGGCGTAGCCAGAGGTTGAGTACCTGCTCGACGGACCAGGCGACCTCGCCAAGATCCTTGAGGCCAACCATACGACCGCTGCCCTTCAGGGTGTGGAAGGAGCGGCGCAGATTGGTGAGCAGCTCCGCGTTGTGCGGCTGATCGGTAAGAAGCTTGAAGTTTTCGTCAATCGCCTCAAGCACTTCGTGGGCTTCTTCAAGGAAGATGGACAGCAGCTCGGCGTCGATTTCTTCAACACTCGATTGCGACAACTGAATCGTGGCCGCGGAGGGCTGCGGTGTTTCTGTGGTGTTCGGCTTCAGCGAGGCGATGGCTTCGTCAATCTGTGGCGTGTTTTCTCCATCGGCTGCCAGTGCCGAAAGCGCCGCCTTGGCTTGTTGACCGAGTTCCTTATCGGCCACAAGATCCGCATCTTTTTGCAAAGCGGTCAGATTCTGCTTGAGTTCTTCACGCAAACCGGCGTCGCTTGGCTGTTGTTTCAGCGCTTCGAACAGGGCGTGTGTTTCGCGCTTCTGTTGCTCGACTTCCTGTTCGACGGTTTCCGTCGGCGCTTCTTCTTCCCCGCTGGCTTTTTCGCCCGGGCCGGACTGCATGTTGCGGATAAAACTTTCGAAGTCGATGGTGCCGTGTTGCAACGAGTCGATAAAGAAACCGAGGATCGACAATTCGTCAGCAACCCGCTCAAAGTCGGATTCCTGCGGGACGTAATCGTCTGCGCTAAAGCCTTTGATATCGGCGGCGCACTGACGCAATGCGCTTACCGCACCGTCGTGACGCATCATGGTGAGTGCCCCGATAACCTGGCGCAGGGGGACTTCGAGTGTGGCAAGGTCGGCGCGCTTTTCCGCGTCACGGAAGAAACCGTCGAGTACTTGCTCGATCTGGGCCAGGTTGGTTTGAATTTCCTTGGCAACCTGGGCGATCAACAGTTTTTCCTGGGCCTGACGCGACATCTCGTCAAGCTCCGGTACTTCAGAGCCAGGCATGGGCGGATTTTCGGCGATGCAGCCATGTATCCGCTCGACCATGACGTCGACCTGATGAGCAAAATCAGCGCCAAGCCGCTGGAAGTTTTCCTGCGCGTTTTGGGTGAGCAGGATCGCTGTCGCAATCTCCATGGCCAGCGTGTCGGTGTGGCGTGCAGGCTTTTCCGCAAGCCAGCGGGCGGCCGTGGCGATCGCTTGGGCGAGGCGACGATAATCCGTTTGTCCAAGCAGTTCGACCGTGTTTGACAGGATGGCCGCATTTTCCTTGAACAGAGGTAAAGCCTGCGCGGTGCCGGCACAGAACTTGTTCCACGATTCTTCAGTACTCGAAATGATTTCGCGCAGACGGCGGCGAACAGCTTCCTGCGGGGCCGGTGAGCCGCTCTCCGCGGTCGGCATTGATGCCTGCAGCGAATAAGCGGCTTTGACTTGCTGCACAGCGCTGCTGCTGCTGTCGGCGCTGGCGACAAAGAAAAGTGCGTCGCGCATCAAGCGCTCGGCAACGTTCTTCGAGCCTTCGAAGAGCCGGCGAATCTGCAGGTCGATGCGCGCACACAGCTGTTTTACGTCGGTTTCGGATGGCAGCGTACCTTCAGCCAGTGCCGCAAGGAAACCGGTGGCAACCCACCAGAAGGCGCGCGCCGAGGCGACATCCTGTGTGGCTTCAATGCGTTTCACGGCATTGAGCATTTCACTGATGCCGCTGCGATCCTGGGGGGCACGCAGCCACGACAGCAGTCCGCGCTGGAAGCGGGCCCGTTCCTGGCGTAGCAAACGCTGGAAATCGGCACGGTCCAGCGATTCGACGGCACCACTGCGGCGCGGTGGTCTGATCGAAAGGTCCGGGAAGAAAAGATCAGTTGCGGAGACGCGCTCGTGGCCTCGCGCGATCTGCACATCACGATAAAGCGGGAATAGACGCAGTGGCTGGTTCGGCTCGCCGTTGATCAGATCGTCAAGGTAATGGCGGATAGCGGCCAGTGAGCGCTGGACAAGCGTAACGCAGGCTGCGTCGGCCGGGCGCTTTTGTTGCTCAAGGGCTTCGAGCAGAGACTCCAGTGCTTCGGCAAACTGTGTGACGCCATCAAGACCAACGATCGTCAGTGCGCCCTGCACCTGGTGCAGGTGGGTGCGGCTGAACTTGATTTGCGTCAGATCGCCGGCACCTTCACTGGTGCTCGTCGTATATTGCTGAAGTGCCTGGTCAGCACGCTCCAGCGCGAGGTCAATCTCGCTTTTGACCCAGGTTAGCGGGCCGACATCAAATTCCGTCGCAGCATTCATGTGGGGCAGTGTCTCCGGTCTCTGCGCAGGAATTTATGCGACCTTGAAGCCTGCGACTGAACCCTTGAGTTCAGTTGCCAGGCCGGCGAGTTCACCCACCGCAGTCGCCGTTTTTTGCGTACCGGCCGTGGTCTGTTCGGTGACGCGCAAAATGTCCTGCATCTTGCTCGCCACGCCGGTTGCCGAGTCGGCCTGTTGCTGTGTTGCGCTGGAAATGCCTTCAATCAGATCGGCCAGATTCCGGGAAACGTCACCAATTTCGGCCAGTGCCTGACCGGCTGCATCGGAGAGTTTTGCGCCTTCAACCACACCCTGGGTGGATTCTTCCATGGCGGAAACCGCGTCCTGCGTGTCGGTCTGAATTGTCTTCACAATCGCAGCGATCTGTTTGGTTGCTTCGCCAGAACGTTCGGCCAGTCGCTGCACTTCTTCGGCAACCACCGTAAAACCGCGACCTGCTTCACCGGCCGAGGCGGCCTGAATGGCCGCGTTAAGCGCCAGCACGTTGGTTTGTTCGGTAATGTCAGAAATCAGTTCAACGATTTCGCCGATTTCCTGTGAAGATTCGCCGAGGCGCTTGATGCGCTTCGATGTTTCCTGGATCTGCTCGCGAATTTCGTTCATGCCTTTGATCGAGTCCTGCACCGCCTGTGTGCCCTTGCCGGCTGCTGCCAGCGACTGGCGTGCCACCTGGGCAGACTGGTTGGCGTCGCCCGACACTTGCGTCATCGAACTGGCCATCGCCAGAACCGACTGGCCGGCATCCTGAATTTCAATCGACTGGCGTTCTGCTGCGGCGAGTAGTTCGGCTGATGTCTGTTGCGCGATTTCGGTTGCCATTGTCACGCGACCGGCGGCGTCGTTGATTCGGCCGACCAGCACGCGAAGTTCTTCAATCGTGTAGTTGATCGAGTCGGCGATGGCGCCGGTGATGTCCTCGGAAACGGTTGCCGTGACAGTCAGGTCGCCGTCGGCCAGATCGCCCAATTCGTTCATCAGCCGCAAAATAGCGTCCTGGTTCTGGCGGTTAAGTGCTTCGGTCTCCTGCCGGCTCTGTTCGGCCTCCGTTGTCTGACGACGCGAATCTTCGAGGTAGATACGGGCCATTACAATCAGCATGGTCAGGGCGGCAAGAATGAGGGCCCCCAGCAGGATGCCGTAGACACCGCGCTCGCCGATGCTGCTCTGATAGGCACGCGCCAGCTTGTCAGTAAAATCGAGCAGATCTTCGCTGTCACGGAAAATTCTTGAGCCCGCCTGCTTGGCAAGCACCAGCCGTTGCATGTTGCCGAGAATGCCGCCGACGGCGTTCTGGTATTCCTTGAAGTTGGCTTCAAGCTCGGTAAGTTTCTGTCGGGTGTCGGCATCGCTGGTCGGTGCGATGCGCAGGACTTCGCTTCCCTTTGCCAGTGCGTTCATCAACTCGCGAAAGGTGTTGGTGTCCTTGCCAAGAAGGAAGGCCACTTCCGGGTCGATGGCGTCACCGACCAGCAGCGCGCTGGCGTTTTTCGCCACGCGCTGGGTCAGCATCACCAGCTGGTTGGCTGCGGCAATTTCACGAACCCCGGCGCCGGTTTGTAGTTTGAGTGCGGCGACCTGCTCGGAGAGTTCAAGCAGCTGCGGGTTCTTTTCGTTGATGGTGCTCACGTCCTTGCCGAGCGAGATCAGGTTCGCCTCCATGTCGAGCAGCTGGGTGGCGTTCTTGTCGGTTTTGCTCCATTCCTGTGTCAGCGCCTGCAATTCGGTTTGCACGTTGTCGGGCGACGGCGGAACAGCGACGTTGTCGAATTCGCCGCCCTGCGTAAGACGTTCAAGCTTGGTCGAAAAGTTGTCGCGAGAATCCTTCAACTGCTTGAATGCTGTCGGGTTGCCCTGCAGGGCAAGACTTGAAGCTTTGGCCAGTCGTTGCGAGAGCATGCGCATTTCGCCCGAGGCTGAAATGTAGACCGTGCCGTAAGTTGATTCCTTGTTATCACGGTAGATGATGACCGCAATGATCAGCATCATCAGCAGAACGCCGCCGCCTAGTATCTGCAGTTGTTTGCCAACCGAATATTGCGCCAGAAAAGACTTTTCCAGGGCGCTCGGGCTTGCCGGCTGCGCGGTGTCCATCACCGTTGCGGCTGAAATGGTCTGGTCTGCGGAAGATTTTTTGCCAGAAAAAATTGCCGGTAGTTTCAGGTTAAACGCCATAGTGCTTCTCCGGTTACACGGTCTTGATGGTGTGAATGGTTGTACGGTCTATTTTTAAAACCTCGGCGATCAGGCGCCAATTTCCATGAATGCTTCATCCGCCAGCAGCTCACGAACATTCAGTTTCTTCCAGCGACGCCCTTCGTTGTCCGTATAGGCCTCGCTTGCCCAGGCCGGCGCATCGGGCTCGGCCGGTACCGGATTGAGGGATTCGATATTACGCAAGCCAAGCATGCGCGTAACCAGCAGCGCCGCATTCGTACCGTGCCGGGTGCCGATCAGGAGTAATCGTGAACTGGCATTTTGCGGCGTTGCATCTTTGCCCTGGAACCCGGAAAAGTCGGCAACGGAATGCAGGTTGCCACGAATGTTCGCGATTCCGGCAAACCAGGACTTGGTCAGCGGCACGTGCGTGAGTGGCGTCAAGGGGACGATTTCACCGGAGTCTGACAGATTGAGCAGCCAGTAGTCGCTGCCCGCCTGAATGCCAAGCAGGCCGGCTGCAGTCTGGCTGCTGGCGCCGGCGAGTCGTGCCGACAGGTGAGCCTGAAACTCACGGAGGCTGATTTTCTTGGCCATGCGCTGGACGCCGGTCAGAGCGCTGCGATTTTAGCCAGCAATTCTTCGCCGTTGACCGGCTTGACCATGTAGTCGTGCGCGCCCTGGCGCAAGCCCCAGATCTTGTCGGTTTCCTGCCCTTTGGATGTGCATACGATGACCGGAATATTCTTGGTCGCCTCATCGCGGGTCAGGGTGCGGGTCGCCTGGTAGCCATTGAGGCCGGGCATCACGACATCCATCAGGATCAGGTCGGGTAACTCGGCCTTGGCTTTGGCAATACCCTCTTCGCCGTTTTCGGCGGTCGTAACATGGTAGCCATTCTTGGTCAGCAGTTCGATCATGACGTGGCGTTCGGTGGGGGAATCGTCAACGACGAGAATTTTCTTGACAGGCATGGTTGTGGCTCCCTGATGTTTTCTGGAATATCTTGTTTTGAATGTGGTGCTCAGACAGGCTGCGGCGCAAAGGTTGCGACCGCTTGCAGCAGGCTGTCTTTGGTGAATGGTTTGGTCAGGTACTGGTCGGAGCCGACCATGCGGCCGCGTGCACGGTCAAACAGGCCGTCCTTCGATGACAGCATGATGACCGGCGTGCCGCGGAAACGCTGATTCTTTTTGATCAGGGCGCAGGTCTGATAGCCATCAAGCCGCGGCATCATGATGTCGCAGAAAATGACCTCGGGTTGGTGGTCGGCGATTTTCGCCAGCGCATCGAAGCCGTCCTCGGCGAGCAATACCTGACACCCGGCCTGCACGAGAAAAATCTCTGCGCTACGCCGGATCGTATTGCTGTCGTCAATGACCATGACTTTGACGCCGCGCAGATTTGCAGCTTCAGCCAATTCCTTCCTCCAGTGAGTCCCCGGTTTGTAATTTTGGCGGCCGGCCCGGATCACGGCACTACCTTACTTTAGGCATACTATACCGCAATGTCTGAAAATTTCGAGCACTTCAAAATCTTCTTGGCCCGCCCGCCTTCCTGATGCCCCTCGATTTTCGGTTAAAATTGTGGCCGACTCGAATTTTAGCCAAACACCATTCCTCCTGCCAAGCCCGTATTCCATTGGCCGGCGCGCTGGTGACCAACGGAAAACCCCTGCAGGATGGATCAGAACAAACTGCTGTTAGTGCCGCCTATCGTCCTCAGTTTTGCCGCCAGTGACCCGTCGGGTGGCGCGGGGATTCAGGCCGATCTTATGACTTTGTCGTCAATGGGTTGCCATGCCCTGTCGGTGATTACGGCACTCACGGTACAAGATACGATCGGTGTCGACAGCGTCCTGGCGATTGACGCAGACTGGGTTGATGATCAGGCGCGTGCGTTGCTTGAAGATATGCCGGTCGCGGCTTTCAAGATCGGCCTGCTCGGCAGTGTTGAAAACATTGCCGTAATCGCCGGGATACTTTCGGATTATCCGGACATTCCGCTGGTTCTTGATCCGGTGCTGGCTTCCGGGCGCGGCGATCAATTTGCCGATGAAGACATGATTTCGGCCTTGCGTGAATTGTTGCTGCCGCAAACCACGGTGCTGACCCCGAATACGCTTGAAGCGCGCCGCCTGGCCGATGAGGACGACGATGAAAATCCTCCGCTGATCGAGTGCGCGCGGCGTTTGATTGCTTATGGCTGTGAGTACGTGCTGCTGACCGGAACGCACGAAAATACGCCGCAGGTGCTGAACAGCCTTTACAGCGAAGAAGGGCTCGTTTGCAGTGATGCCTGGGATCGTCTGCCGGGCAGTTATCACGGCTCAGGCTGCACGCTGGCCTCAGCGATTGCCGCCAATCTGGCGCATGGACTGTCGGTAACCGATGCCGTGCGTGAAGCGCAGGACTATACCTGGCAGGCGCTGGCCGCCGGTTTTCGGCCGGGCATGGGGCAGTATATTCCAGACCGGTTTTTCTGGGCGCGCAACCCTAACGAGGGCGACGATGCCTGAGTCGGAACGGCACGTGTTGCGTGGCCTCTACGCCATTACACCGGACGGCCTTGCGCCGCAGGTCTTGCTCGCGCGCGTTGATGCGGCGCTGCGCGGCGGTGCAGCGTTCGTGCAGTACCGTGACAAGCGAAGCGATGCGGCCGTACGCGTGGATACCGCCCGTAGCTTGCGCGGTCTGTGCCATCAATTTGGTGCGCGGTTGATCGTTAACGATGACTTGCGGCTGGCCTTGGCGGTCGATGCGGATGGCGTGCATCTCGGCGGTGATGACGGTGATCTGGTCGCGGCGCGTCAGGCTTTGGGGGCAGGAAAATTGCTCGGTGCGTCCTGCTATGCAGACTTCGATCGCGCGCGCGCGGCAGTGGCGGCCGGAGCGGATTATGTGGCCTTTGGTGCAGCCTATCTCTCGCCGACCAAGCCGCATGCACAGCTCGCACCTTTGCCATTGTTCGCTCGCGGCCGTGCCGAACTGGCTGTGCCGGTCTGCGCCATTGGCGGTATCACGGTCGCCAACGCCCGTCCCTTGCTGGCTGCAGGCGCAGACCTGCTGGCGGTGATTACCGATTTGTTCGAGGCGCCGGATGTTGCCGGTCGCGCGTCGGCTTACAGACAACTTTTTGAGGAAAATACCAATCATGAGCTCACGCAATCAGCAACTGTTTGACCGCGCCCAGCGCCACATCCCCGGCGGCGTCAATTCGCCGGTGCGCGCCTTCCGCTCGGTCGGCGGCGTGCCGCGTTTCTTCGTCGAAGGCAGTGGCCCGCGCGTCACTGACGCCGACGGCAAGGTCTACCTCGATTATGTCGGCTCATGGGGTCCGTTGATTCTCGGCCACGCTCACCCCGAGGTGGTGCGTGCGGTACAGGAAACGGCGGCAAAAGGACTCTCTTTCGGCGCGCCGACCGAACTTGAAATCGAGATGGCTGATCTGCTGTGCGACCTGCTGCCTTCGCTCGACATGGTGCGTCTGGTCAGCTCCGGCACCGAGGCGACGATGAGCGCCATCCGGCTGGCGCGCGGCTATACGGGCCGTGACGTGCTGATCAAGTTCGAGGGCTGTTATCACGGCCATTCCGACAGTCTGCTGGTGAAAGCCGGTTCGGGCATGCTCACTTTCGGCAATCCGAGTTCTGGCGGCGTGCCGGACGATCTTGCCAAGCACACCATGGTGCTCGACTACAACGACGTCGCGCAGCTCGAAGCTGCGTTCGCCGAGCACGGCGCACGCATTGCTGCAGTCATCGTCGAGCCGGTGGTCGGCAACATGAACCTGATCGTGCCGCACCAGACCTTTCTTGATGCCATGCGTGAACAGTGCACGAAACATGGGGCGGTACTGATTTTTGATGAAGTAATGACCGGCTTCCGCGTCGGCGCCAAATGCGCGCAAGGTTATTACGGCATTACGCCGGATCTGACAACGCTCGGCAAGGTCATTGGCGGTGGCATGCCGGTTGGCGCCTTCGGCGGCAAGCGCGAAATCATGGAAAAGATTGCCCCACTCGGTCCGGTCTATCAGGCCGGTACGCTGTCAGGCAATCCGGTCGCGGTGGCTGCCGGGCTGGCGACATTGAAACTGGTGCAGCAACCGGGCTTTCACGAGTCGTTGACGCTGAAAACCACGCAGCTTTGTGAAGGAATGGCTGCGGCGGCGGCCAGGCACGGCGTGAAGTTTTCTGCGCAGTCGGTTGGCGGCATGTTCGGCCTCTACTTCCGCGCCACCTGTCCGCAGAACTTTGCCGAGGTGATGGCGTGCGACAAGGATGCTTTCAATCGCTTCTTCCACGCCATGCTTGACGCCGGTCACTACTTTGCGCCGTCGGCGTTCGAGGCCGGCTTTGTTTCGGCTGCGCACAGTGAGGCGGATATTGCCGCGACCATCGCCGCTGCCGACAGGATTTTCGCAGACTGGTGAGTTCGGCCCGTTAGATCAGGAACAGTGTCGCCAGCCCGAGGAAAATGAAGAAACCACCGGAGTCGGTGAGCGCGGTGATCAGCACCGAGCCGCCGATCGCCGGGTCGGCGCCGAGGCGCTGACGCATCAGCGGAATGGTGACGCCCGCCATCGCAGCGAGCAGCAGGTTAAGGACCATGGCTGAAGTCATGACCAGACCAAGCGACGCGCTGCCGTACATCCACCATGCCACGAGGCCGAGTAAGCCTCCCCAGATCAGTCCGTTGATCAGTGCAACGCTGACTTCCTTGCGCAGCAGACGGCGGATCGCATCGGGCTGCACCTGGCCGATGGCGATCGCGCGGACGATCATGGTGATCGTCTGATTGCCGGCGTTGCCGCCGATGCCGGCGACAATCGGCATCAATGCCGCAAGCGCCACCAGTTTTTCGATTGAGCCTTCGAAGGCGCCGATGACGCGTGAGGCCAGGAAAGCGGTGATCAGATTGATTGCCAGCCAGGCCCAGCGGTTTTTCACCGAGTCCCAGACCGAGGCAAAAATATCTTCCTCTTCCTTCAGGCCGGCCTGCGCCAGTTGTTCTGCTTCACTTTCCTCGCGGATGAAGTCGACCACCGTGTTAATCGTGACGCGCCCGATCAGCTTGTGATTGTCGTCAACTACCGGCGCCGAGACGAGGTCGTAGCGTTCAAAGGCCTGCGCGGCTTCTTCAGCAAAGTCGTCCGGTTGCAGGTCGATGAAATCGGTCTGCATCACTGCGCCAACTTCGGTATCCGGGTCGGAGACGAGCAGACGGTTGAGCGGCAGCACACCCTTCAGATGCTCCTCCCGGTCCACCACAAACAGCTGGTCGGTGTGGTCCGGCAGTTCGTCGAACAGGCGCAGGTAGCGCAGCACGGCTTCGAGTGTGACGTCTTCGCGTACGGTGACCATGTCGAAGTCCATGATCGAGCCGACGGATTCCTCCGGGTAGGACATCGCGGCGCGCACTTGCTCGCGATCTTCCGCCGACAGCGAACGGAAAACATCCTGGATGACGCCGTGCGGCAGGTCGGGCGCGAGGTCGGCCAGTTCGTCGGTGTCGAGGCTTTCGGCCGCCGCCACCAACTCCTGCGAATCCATGTTCGCGATCAGGCTTTCGCGAACCGCATCGGAGACTTCGAGCAGGATGTCGCCATCGCGCTCGGCCTTGACCAGCTCCCAGACCAGCAAACGTTCGTTGAGCGGCAGTGCTTCCAGGATGTAGGCGATGTCCGCCGGGTGCATCTTGTCGAGGCGGCTTCGCAGCTCGTTCAGGTGCTGCTTGTGCACCAGGTTTTCGACCAGGTCGTGGTGCTGCATTTCCTGACGATGCACCAGGTTCTCCACCAGCTTGTGGCGGGCGAGCAGCGTCTGCACCTGGGTCAGGCGCTCCTGCAGTTCGTCTGAGTCAGCGTGGTGAAGTTCTTCGTTCATCGCGTGGGGGTGCCCTGGTCATGTTGCGGCGCGGCAAAAGACGCGTGATTCTAGCACTCCAGCTGCGCGGGCCGGGTGAAAATCAGGGGACTTCGGCGGACGGCATGCGCAGCAGAATGACGGCAGTCTTTCGAGCCAGTCCCGGCGCATTCCGGTTGCGATCATAGAGGCGCGGATTGGGCACCATGCCGGCGAGTTTTGCGGCCTGTTCGGGCGACAATTGTGCCGCAGAAATTCCGTAATAATGGCGGGCGGCAGCTTCGGCGCCAAACACGCCATTACCCCATTCGATCACGTTGAGATAGACCTCGAAGATGCGCTGCTTGCTCCAGATCGCTTCGAGCATCAGCGTAACTACTGCTTCCTCGGCTTTTCGCCAGGGGGTTTTTGATGGGCTCAGGAACAGGTTTTTCGCGAGCTGCTGCGAGATGGTCGAGCCGCCGGCAACGACCCGGCCTTTTTTCTGGTTTTTTTCAATGGCTTTTTGAATGCCATCCCAGTCAAAGCCTTCGTGATCGACAAATTTGGCGTCTTCCGAAGCGATGATCGCGCGTTTCAGATGCGGGGAAATCCGCTCGTAGCTGACCCATTGTTTTTTCAGCTGCGCTTTGGGGTCTTTGGCCTGCAATTCGC
This sequence comes from Rhodocyclaceae bacterium, assembly GCA_044359525.1. GTDB lineage: Bacteria > Pseudomonadota > Gammaproteobacteria > Burkholderiales > Rhodocyclaceae > CAJBIL01. Next base: position 21,461 of record JBIKLY010000014.1, read on the forward strand.
CAAGGCGGATTTCCATAAAGCGCGTGGTGTCGGGATTGATCTGGCCCCACCAGAGAACCCAGCCGAAAAGCCAGACCTGATAAAGCAGGAGCAAGCCGAGCAGGCCGAGGGTGATGCGCTTCACCCAGTGGCCAAGGCGTTTCATGCGTCGCGCAATTGCGCCATGACGGGTGCGCCATCCGGACGAATGCCGCGCCAGACGAAAAAGGCTTCGGCCGCCTGTTCGACGAGCATGCCGAGTCCGTCGGCGACCTGCGCGGCACCTTGCTGCCGGGCAAAGCTCATGAAGGGGGTGTCACGCTGGCTGTACATCATGTCGTAGGCCAGGCTGCCGGGGGCAAAAATCCCGGCAGGTAAAGGGGGGAGTTCGCCGCCAAGACTGGCCGAGGTGGCGTTGATGATCAGGTCAAATGTGCGGCCGGCAAGTGCTGGATAGGCGCAGCCGGTGACCGCGCCCAGTGTGGAAAAATGTGTGGCCAGTTGCACTGCCCGGGCGGTGGTCCGGTTGGCGATAACCAATTCGGCAGGCCGCGCATCAAGCAGCGGGCCAAGTGCGCCACGTGCTGCGCCGCCGGCCCCGAGCAGCAGGACGCGCCGGCCCTCGATCGGGCAGCCGAGATTGAGCGTGATGTCACGCAGCAGTCCGGCGCCGTCGGTGTTGTCGCCGATTATCCCCGTGTCGTCGAAGCTCAGCGTATTGACTGCGCCAGCCAGCTCGGCGCGCGGTGTGCGCCGCGTGCACAGATGAAATGCTTCTTCCTTGAACGGCACGGTGACATTGGCGCCACGGCCACCGGCCTTGATGAATGCCTGCACGGTTTCGGTGAACTTGCCAAGTGGTGCGAGGATTGCCTCATAGGCCATGTCCTGCCCGGTCTGGCGGGCAAAGGCGGCATGGATGGCCGGCGACTTGCTGTGGCCAACCGGGTTGCCGAAGACACAGTAGCGGTCGCTCATGGCTTCAGCGGGATTTGGTTTCGAGGCTGTCGCTGCTGGTGAAATTCCAGCTGCGGGTGATTTCAAGAATGTCGGTATCGCGCTGGATGTCGGGCGGGAAGGCGGCATAGGGCCCGGCCATGGCGACGATACGTCGCGCCGCATCGTCGAGGATTTTGTGACCGGATGAGCGGTTGATTTCAACCTTGTCGACGGCACCGTCACTCTTGATTGTGACGGTCAGCACCAGCGTGCCATAGAGCTTGCCCCGGGCAGCTTCCGGATAGTTCAGCGTGCCCACGCGCTCGACTTTCAGGCGCCAGTCCTCGACGTATTGTGCAAAGCGATATTCGTCGGTACGCGTGCCGATATTTTTCTTGCGTGGACGTTTGTTGTATTCATCGATGTTTTTTGATATTTCGGCTTCCAGGCGTGCCATGGCCAGCGCACTTTGCGCCAGGTCGCGTCCGCTCAGGCCGGGCGTCGGCTCAGGCTGCGCTTCCTTGTCTGGCGTCGGGGCAACGCTTGTCTTGCTGCGCGTTTGCGCAAGAAGGCGTTGCTGCTGGGCTTCCAGTTGTTGCACCCGGCGTTGCGATTGTTCCAGCTCGGCGCCGGCCTGCTGCCTGACAGAAGGCGGCAAGGGGGTCTTGGCGCGGCGGTTTTCATCGGTATTGCCGCCACCGTCGAGATTGGCTTGTGCCAGGGCCTGGGCGCCAGTTGGTTTTTTGGCCGATTTGCTGTTCACCAGAATGATGTCGAGCGCTTTATCCTGGAAGGCGCGCGAGGCGTCGGGAAAATTAAAGTGGAGTGATAGCAGGGATACGTGGAAAAGCAGCGAGGCGCCGATTGCAAGCCAAAGTTTGCGATCGTTTGAGTCCGCGAAGGACTGTTGCTGGCTGAGTGTCGTGCTCACGTCAGTCAACAGCTTCCAGCAAATCAGGATCCATATCGTCGGCCATTTCCCCGGTTGGTGCGGCGAGTCCCAGTGTTTCGCTGTAGCGACAATTGAGTTCGAGTGTCAGGTAGTCAACTGTTTCAATGTTCAGCCGGATACGCTGCCCTGTTTTCAGTTCCGGCGCCGAGGGGACGCGCTGCAACAGCGGCAGATGGTCGAGCTTGACCAGGTTTTCGCGTCGGATGGTCGCGTCAATCGTTTGCACATCTTCCTGGCGCAACCAGCGCAGACACCAGTAGCGCTCCATGCCGCGCTGGAATTCGGCGTAGGCCGCGTACGTCAGGTCGAAGTCACGCATCGCAGCGAACAGGGCGTCAGATTTTGCCTTGAAGTGCGGCGTCTCACCGTTCAGGCAGGCGATCAGCTGCCACTGGTTGATCAGGTCGACATAACGGCGCAGCGGCGACGACGACCACGCGTATTGCGCGACACCGAGTCCTTCGTGCGGCTGTGGCGAGGTTGTCATGCGTACCTTGCCGCCGGTCTGTGCGCGGTAGATGGCGGGAATGCCTTTTTCGGCAAGCAGGCCGCCCCAGGTGCTGTTGGCAACGATCATCAGTTCGGCGACCAGCTTGTCGAGTGGGCTGCCGCGTTTGCGTTCGGCAATGTCGACGCGGCAGGACTCCGGTTCGGCCAGATCACCTTCGATGGTGAAGTTGTAGTCGTTGTTGCCCTGCATCGCCGACGGCTTGCCGCGTCGGCCTTCGCAGGCGTTGGCAAATTGCCAGAGCGTTTTCAGTTCGTCGCGAAACTGAAAATCCGCAAGGCCGTCAGCAATGCTTATCTCGTTAAACAGCGGCTCGATGTCGTGATGGCGCAGATTGGCGACAATCGGCACGATTTCGATGCGCGACTCGTGGCTGGTAATTTCAAATTCCGGTGTCACCGTCAGGTACAGGGAAACGGCCGGGCAGTCACGGCCGGCGGCCAGCGTAAAGCGCTCGACAGCGACATCGGGCAGCATGGTGATCTTGTTGCCGGGCATATAGACCGTCGATAGACGCTCGCGCGCCATTTCATCGAGGGCGCTGCCTGGTGCAAAGCCGAGGCATGGGGCGGCGATATGGATACCGACACGCCAGCCAAGGCCGGGCAGTGTTTGTAGCGAAAAGGCGTCGTCGATTTCCGTGGTCGCGGCATCATCTATCGAGAAGGCCTGCACGCTGGCGCGTGGCAAGCCGGCCGGCGCTGCGGGTAACTCGGTTTCAGGAAACCCGGTGCCACCCGGAAAATATTCGAGAAGAAAACGCTGGAAGTGGTAATCATGCGCCGAGCGGATGGCGCCGCACTTTTCCAGCAGATGCGGGGCGGAAAGGCCGGTCTCGGCGCATGCAGCTTCGAGCGCCTTGGTCTCGCCGCGATTGCGGTCGGGCTTGTAGAGTAGTTGGCCCAGCAGTGGGACAAACTCTGCCGGCAGTGTGCAGGCCTTGAGTTCGTCGACCATGCGCGTTATGGCTAGCGCTTGCTGACGCTTCTTTTCAAGACCGGCCAGAGCAGCTGCGAGAATGTCGGCAGGGGCCTTGCGGAAGCGGCCTTTGCCCTTGCGATGGAAGTAGATGGGTGCTGAATGTAGGGCAAGCAACAACGCAGACGCCTCGACCGGGGCGGCCTTGTGGCCGAAGTAGTCGTCGGCAAAATCACAAAAAGAAAATTCGCCATCACCTGCACACTCCCAGAGAAACTCCTGCTCAATTCCCTCGGCGAGGGCTTCGGCCTGCTCCAGCAATTCGCCCGGCGCCGGGGACAGATAGCGCAACATGACGTTTGCCGACTTGATCTTGGCGCGTTTGCCGGATGCCGTTTCGACCTGCAACGAAGCGTCGTTGTCGGTCAGGATGGTGGCAGTTTTGAAGGCGCCGTCTTCTTCGAACAATACATGCATCGGCGGGATTATAACCCGCAGAATTCAAGTATTTGCGGTACAAATTCGGGAAAACGGGTGAAGCTGTGGTCGCCGCCTTCGAGAACGATCTGGCGGCAGCCGGCATAGCGCGCAACGGCCTCGCGGTAGTCGAGCACCTCGTCGCCGGTCTCGACCAGCAGCAAGTAGCGTGCAGGCGTGATTATCGGAACTTCGATGGTGCGCAGCTCGTCGATGTGCGCTGCGGTGAATTCGAAGGTTTCGCCGGTGTGCAGATTGGTTTGCTTGCCTAGGTGCTCGGTCAGCGACAGTGGCGCGAGTACTGCCGGGTTGATCAGTACCGCCCGCAGATCGTGTTTCTCGGCCAGCCACGTCGCGTAATAGCCGCCGAGCGAACTGCCGACCAGGGTCAACGGACCTTCGGCGGCGGCAATCAGCGCTTCGGCCTGGCTGATGGCCTCATTGGGAACGTGCGACAGCGCCGGGCAGAGCAGCGCTTCACGCAGCCCGGTGGCCGCCAAATGTTCGCCGAGCAGGCGAATCTTCCATGAGGCGGGCGACGAGCGGAAGCCGTGCAGGTAGAGAATGCGTGGCGTCACCAATTCACGTACTCGCCCAGGCGACAATATCCAGCTTCCACGTGACCAGCACGACGATGCCAAAAGCGATGCGATACCACGCAAAAATGGTGAAGTCGTGCGTGCTGATGTAGCGCAGCAAACCGCGCACGGCCCAGAAGGCCGAGATGAAAGCGGCGACGAAACCGACCACCCACATGCCCAGGTCGTCGAAGGAGAGCAGCGCGCGTTCCTTGTAGAGTTGGTAAACCGTAGCCCCGATCAGCGTCGGGATGGCCAGGAAAAACGAGAATTCAGTGGCGGCGCGGCGCGACAACCCGAAGAACAGCCCGCCGATGATCGTCGCCCCCGAGCGCGAGGTGCCGGGGATCAGCGCCAGCGCTTGCGCCAGGCCGAGCTTGACGGCATCGCGCAGGCTCAGATCATCGACCGAATCAATACGGATCGTGTGTTCGCGGCGCTCGGCCCAGAGGATGACCAGCCCACCGACGATGAAAGCCGTCGCTACGGCCGGTGCGTTGAACAGATAAGCCTTGATCGTCTTGCCGAAGAGCAGACCGAGAATGGCCAGTGGCATGAAAGCGGCCAGTAGGTTGAGCGCAAAGCGCTGCGCCGCCGGTTCGCTGGGCAGGCCACGTACGACTTCACCGATTTTTGTCCGGTACTCCCAGCAGATGGCCAGAATGGCGCCCGACTGGATGACAATCTCGAACAGCTTGCCGCGCTCGTCGTTGAAGTCGAGCAGATCGCCGGCGAGGATCAGGTGGCCGGTCGAGGAGACCGGCAGGAATTCGGTCACGCCCTCGACGACGCCGAGAATCAGGGCTTTGAGCAGGAGGAGCGGATCCACAAACGGCTTTCGGCGAAAAAACGCGATTCTAACCTATGGCCGTGTCTGTTCTTCGAGTACGCCAAGCCAGCGCAGAGCCTGCTCGCGTGAGTCGCCACACATTTCCTCCGAAGCCTGCAGTCCGCCACAGCAAGCCGGGCGCTCCGCCAGGCCCCACAGGCCGCAACGCAGATCGGGCGTGAGATTGGCGCAAGGAACGCCGGCCGCCTTGCCGTTCGGATGGCCCGGCATCGGCGTCGCGATGGACGGCGCGATGCAGCAGGCGGCGCAACCGGAGCGGCAGGAGAAAGTGGGGGGCGTTGACATGGGTGAATGGTGCTGCGGAAGATTTGTGTGCGGGCTGCCTACAAGGCCGATCCAGCGGTGCTGTTGAAGCGGGTGCGGATTTCCTCGACGCGCTGGCGATTTACTCCGAAATCGGCGTAGCCGACACGGGATGCCGAGCGTACCTGAATCACACTGGGGGCATCGAAATAAAATGTCAGATCATCGACAAAACCAAAAAATGCCGAGCGAACTTCGGCATGGATGGATCGCGCGTCGGCATTTTTAATGGTCGTTCGATCCATATTTTTGAGTACGGTCAGCAGCCGCTTGTTTGCCGTGCCTGCGTCGCCCGTATAGTGCAGCGCTTCGATCCTCTGATCTGCGTTGCCGGCCTGTGATGAAACGCAGTTGGGCGAATCGGGGCAGGGGGCAAGCTGATCTGCGGCCAGACCGGAGCCGGTCAGCGTCAGCAAGGCGATCAGCCCGGCTATTTGCAACGTCCGCATTAGCTTCACGCCTCCTGCCCGTTAACTTCGACGAGGTCCCGATAGGCGTGCCAGGTTGCGTGACCGATCAGGGGCATGGTGACGATCAGTCCGAGAAAAAACGTGGCAAACCCGAGGCCGACCAGTAATACGATACACAGGGCCCAAAGCAGCATCGGGCCCGGGTTGCGACCGCAGGCGACCAGGCTGGCCAGCGTCGCGGTTACGGCGTCCGTTTTTCGATCGAGCATCAGGGGTACGGCGATGACGCTGATCGCGAAGACAAAAATCGCAAAAAAGCCACCAACCGCAAAATAGGCGACGGCGAAATCGGCTTGCTCGAAGGTGAGAACGGTCATCACGACATCGGCAAAGGTCGGCAACCCGCCGTTGAAAAAGAGCGCAAAAATGACGATGGAGGCACGTGCCCAGATCAACAGGACAATGATCAGTAGTGTGGTGAATAGCGCAATATTGGCCAGGTTGGCGCGCCAGGCGGTAAGGCTGGGAATCAGTGTCGGCGGTTCGCCGCGTTCAATCCGCCGGCTCAGGTCATAGAGTCCCATTGCAAGGAGCGGGCCGAGCAGGAGGAAGCCTGTCGTCAGCCCCGCGAAGAGCGCGTAGGCTTTGGCAAAAACGATTTGTGCGAGCCAGCCGGCGGCCGCAAAGCTTGCACCGTAAAACAGGCTGGCGCGCCCACTGCGACGAAAATCCAGCCAGCCGGCGCGCAGCCAGCCGGAAATGGCGGCGGCCTTGATCTGGCGGATGACCGGAAAGCTCGTCGAGTGGCGGTTTGGGCGGGTGTTGTTGTTTGCGTTCATCAGGCGTGCCTTCGGCGGTTTTGATTTTGTCATGCTTCTCCCCGTCGCGCGAACTAAAGCAACGCAGGCAGGGTCCAGAATACGTGCGTTTGAGCCGGCCTGGATAGCCGGTGATTCAATTTGACAATTCGCACGCTGACTAAATTTTCATGAACGGGATGCGATGGCTAATACCGAGGCGCTTCAGCTTGTTCTTCGTGGTCTTTTTCAAACGCAACGCTACGCGGTGCTGGCAACCGACGACTGCGGCCAGCCCTTTACCAGTCTGATGGCCTTTGCTGCTGCACAGAATATGCGGCAAATCATCATATTGACCGACCGGACAACCCGAAAGTTCGCCAATCTGAGTGTCAATGCCCGCATTGCCTTGTTGATCGACGATCGCGAAAACAAGGATTCGGATACGCAGGACTCGGTGGCGCTAACGGTCATCGGGCAGGCCCGAGAGGTTGACGCTGCTTCGGGCGCGGCCCTGCTTGCCCTCTTTCTAGCCCGTCATCCCCACCTCGCTGAATTTGCCGATTCGCCCAATTGCGCGATTATTGGTGTAAGGGTCGATTCATACCGGCTGGTTTCTTCCTTTCAGACGGTTCTTGAATGGCGCGTTGGTGACTGACCGCGGTTCCGGGTTGGCGAAGTCTGTCCGGGCGGCATCGGCCGTCCGTCGAAACTTCGGCCGCGTGTCGCGGTCGGAGACTCTGGAAGAAAAAATTCGCCCTCATTCGTTTTGCCGGAAAGATGTCAACTTCTATAATGTGTGTTTTTATTACTCGATCATGCGCGTTTTTTATTGCCTTCATCCTGCTGACCATGCCCTTTGCTGCCCGATCTACTGAAGAGCCGGAGCATGAGGTTCTGCGCCGGTTCGACAGCATCGAGCTGCGGCAGTATGCCCCTTACGTGGTGGCTGAAGTGCAGGTCGACGGTTCGGCGGATGAGGCCGGGAGCAAGGCCTTCCCGATTCTTGCCGGCTATATTTTTGGCAAAAACAAGGGCGAGCGTTCGTTGGCCATGACGGCGCCGGTCACGCAGCGCGCGGCGCCGGTTACGATGGCGATGACTGCCCCGGTCACCCAGACCGCGGCCGCCGAAGGCTGGGTTGTCCAGTTTGTCTTGCCCCGCGGCGTCACCCTCGAGACGGCGCCCGAGCCGCTCGATGCCAGGGTTCAATTGCGCCTGGTGGCCGCCAGTCGCGTCGCAGTGATCCGCTATTCCGGCTTCTGGTCAGCAGATAACTATGCCGAGCACCTGGCGCGGCTGCAGGCGACGCTTACTGCAGAAGGGCTTGCGTGGAGCGGAGAACCGGTTTTTTCCCGCTACAACCCGCCATTTACGCCCTGGTTCTTGCGGCGCAACGAGATCTGGCTGAACCTGCTGCCCGAGCCCCCGGCAGCCAGTTCTTGATGCGCCGGCCGGCCGCTATCGCCGGACCGCCACCTGCCCGGCGGCGTTCCGCTTGGATGTTCACGGCCGCGACGGCTTGCCATGCTCGAGATTGAAGGCCTGGCAAAAGCGTTCGGCGGCCGCAGCGTCCTGCAGGCGGTTTCGCTGCAACTGCAGGCGGGAGAGTACGTGGCGATTGTCGGCGAGTCGGGCGTCGGCAAATCAACTCTGCTCAATCTCATCGCCGGTCTTGACCGGCCGGACGGCGGGCGACTGGTGCTCGACGGCATCGACTACGCCGGGCTTGCCGATGATGCCTTGACCCGGCTGCGGCGCGATCGGCTGGGTTTTGTCTTTCAGTCGTTCCACCTCCTGCCGCATCTCACGCTGCGTCAGAACGTTGCCCTGCCGCTCTGGCTGCAGGGGGTGCAGAGCGAGGCGGCAGACCCGCCGGCGCAGCAGCTGCTCGACGCCGTGGGTCTGGGCGAACGCGCGCACAGCTGGCCGCGCGAGCTGTCCGGTGGCGAGATGCAGCGGGTGGCGATTGCGCGTGCGCTGGTGCACCGGCCGTCGCTGGTGCTGGCCGATGAGCCGACCGGCAATCTCGATCCGGCGAATGGCGCCAGGGTGCTCGCGCTGCTCGCCGGGCGGATCCGGCAGTCGGGCGCCATCGGCATTCTGGTAACGCATTCGCAGGAGGCCGCGGCGACTGCCGACCGGGTGCTGCGTCTGACGGCTGACGGCCTGCACGCATGAGGCTGGCGCGCGTCTTCCTCGGCTCACTGGCACGCCGGCGGCTGGCCACGCTGTTCTCTCTGGCGGCCATCGTGCTTGGCGTGGCGCTCGGGATGGCGGTACAGGCGGTGCATGAGGCGGCGCTTTCCGAGTTCGGTCGGGGTCTGCGCAGCATGGCCGGTGCCGCCGACCTGCAGATTGTCGGGCCGCGCGGCGGCTTTGACGAAGCGCTCTATGCCCGGCTGGCGGCGCGGCCCGAGGTGGCGGCAGCCAGCCCGGTGATCGAGCTTGATGTGCAGGTGGCCGGCCGCGAGGAGAGCCTGCCGCTCCTTGGCGTCGATGTCTTTGCACTGCTGCGCGTGGCGCCGGCACTGGCGCCGAGGCCGGCAAGCGATGCCGAGCGTTTTGCCACGCTGGCTGAAGACGTGCTATTTTTGAGTACAGCGGCACAAAAGGCCTTCAACGTGCAGCCCGGCGAACGCATCCAGTTGCAGGCTGGAAGCCGTGCACTGGCGCTGCGCGTCGCCGGGGATCTGCCGGGAGTTGAGGCGCAGCGGCGTCTTGCCTTGATGGATATTGCTGCCGTGCAGTGGCATTTCGCCAGAGCCGGCCGGCTGACGCGCATTGATCTGCGCCTTGCCGAAGGGGTGGCGATCGAGGCGGCGCGTGCCGATCTGCAGGCGCTTCTGCCGGCCGGCCTGCTGGTCGAAACACCGGTGACGGCAGAGCGCCAGTCGGCCAGTCTGTCGCGTGCCTACCGGGTCAATCTGACCCTGCTGGCGGCAATGGCCTTGCTGACCGGCGGCTTTCTTGTTTTTTCGGCGCAGGCCTTGTCGGTGGTGCGGCGGCGCAGCGAGTTCGCGTTCTTGCGCGCGATTGGCCTGTCGCGGCGCCGTCTGTTTGCCTGGCTGTTGCTCGAAGGCGCCCTGGTCGGCCTGGCCGGCGGGCTACTCGGCGTAGCGCTCGGGCAGGCGCTGGCCTGGGCGTTGCTCGCCCTGCTGGGCGGCGATCTGGGCGCCGGCTATTTCTCCGGGCTGACGCCGCAACTGCAGTTCCAGCCCTTGGTGGCCGCCGCTTACACCCTGCTTGGCCTGCTGGCCGGGATGGCCGGTGCTTGGCTGCCGGCGCGCGAGGCAGCCGGAGTGTCGCCGGCGCAGGCCCTGAAAGCGGGGAATGAAGCCGCCCTGCCCGGTGAGCGGGGCTATCCGCTGCATGGTGTCGCACTGCTGCTGGTCAGTCTGGCCCTGTGTGCGAGTCCACCGGTGAATGGCCTGCCGATCGGCGGCTATCTGGCGATTGCCGGCCTGCTGGCGGGCAGTGTCATGCTCTTGCCGGTGGTCGCTAGCGCGGTTGCCCGGCTTTTGCCAAAGTGCGGCCCGGTCCCGGCGCGGCTGGCTGCCGCCCGGCTGGGTGCTGCGCCAGGTCATGCCGTCGTGGCGGCGGCAGGCGTGCTGACCAGCGTCGCACTGGCGGTGGCGATGGCGATCATGGTCGCCTCCTTCCGCGATTCGGTCGATCAATGGCTCGATCAGGTCCTGCCCGCCGATCTGTATGTACGCGCCGGCGCGGGAGCGGGCAGCGACGAGCTTGATGAGGCCATGCAGGCCGCAATTACCGCGCTGCCCGGCGTTGCCGGGGTGAGCTTTACGCGCCATGACAAGCTGCGTCTGGCCGGTGGGCAGGCACCGGTCGCCCTGATTGCCCGGCCGCTGTCACCCGATGGCCGGGGGTTGCCACGGGTTGGCCGTGTGCAGCGTCAGGCGGATGGCCGTCTGCCAGCGGTCTGGGTATCTGAAGCGATGCAGGGACTTTATGGCTGGCAGGCCGGCCAGCAGGTCGAGCTGCCGCTCGCCGGACGCGCCGTGCCGGTGCATATTGCCGGCGTGTGGCGGGATTATTCGCGGCAGACCGGCGCGCTGATGATCGATCTTGACGACTACCGCCGCCTGACCGGCGACCGGTTGGTCAACGATGCGGCGATCATGCTGGCACCCGATGCGCTGGCCGGCGTGGTGGCCGACGCGCTGCTCGCTGTTGGCGGCGCCGGCCGCCTGCAGATTGCCCGGCCCGGGGAGATTCGTGCGATCAGCCTGCGCATTTTTGACCGGACGTTTGCCGTAACGTATCTGCTGGAGGCTGTGGCGGTGCTGATCGGTCTGGCCGGCGTGGCGGCCAGCTTTGCCGCCCTGGCTGTTGCGCGGCGCCGCGAGTTCGGCATGCTGCGCCATCTTGGGCTGACGCGTCGCCAGATCGGCTGGATGCTTGCGCAGGAAGGTGCCCTGGCCGCCGCTGTCGGCGTGCTCGGTGGCCTGCTGGCGGGCGCTGCGATCGGGTTGATCCTGATTGAAGTGGTCAACCGGCAAAGCTTCCACTGGAGCATGGATCTGCATGTGCCGTGGTGGTCGCTGGCCGTTTTTTCCGGCGGCTTGATTGTCCTGGCGGCGCTGGCTGCTGTCCTCGCTGGCGCTCAGGCCATGCGGCAGGGCGCGGTGCTCGCCGTGCGCGAGGACTGGTGAGTGCGGGTGAGGGCAAGCCAATGAACAAGCGCGTCTTCCTCTTCGCGATGGCCAGCTTGCCAGCCTGGCGGCTGGCCGCTGGCGGACCGGTCGATTTTCCGGCGGTGCGGCCGGGGTACGCGCTGCGTTTCCCCTTCGACCACGGCGCGCACCCGGATTTTCGTACCGAGTGGTGGTACGCCACCGGTTGGCTGACTTTGCCGGATGGTCAGCCGCTTGGTTTCCAGACGACTTTTTTTCGCGTGCGCAGTGGTATCGGCGAGCAGAACCCCAGCGCCTTTGCGCCGCGCCAGCTGATCCTTGCGCACGCGGCAATCGCCGATCCGACGCTGGGCCGGTTGCGGCATGACCAGCGCAGCGCCCGCACCGGCTTTGATCGTGCCGGCTACGCGACAGGGAAAACGGACGTCTGGGTCGACGACTGGCGTTTGACGCAAAGTGAAGACCGCTACCTGGCCACCGTGCGCGGTAATGATTTTTCCTATGCGCTGTCAATGGTTGCGGACGGCCCGCCGCTACTCAACGGGATCGCCGGATTCAGCGCCAAAGCGCCTGAACCGCGTCACGCCAGTTATTACTACAGTCGCCCGCAATTGAAGGTCAGCGGAACGGTCAGCCTTGATGGTCGTCAGCGCGCGGTGAGTGGTCGGGCTTGGCTGGACCACGAATGGTCGAGCGAACTGCTGCCCGACAGCGCGCAGGGCTGGGATTGGGTTGGTATCAATTTTGACGACGGCAGTGCGTTGATGGCTTTTCGTTTGCGTGGCCGGGACGGCGCAGTACTCTGGTCTGCCACCACGCTTCGCTCCGCCGGCGGCGGCGAACAGGTCTTGCCGTCGGATGCCGTGGCCTTCGTGCCGTTGCGCCAGTGGCGTTCTGCACGCACCGGTATCAGTTATCCGGTAGCGTGGCGCATCCGCGTGGCGACACGGGTGATCGAATTGCAGCCCTTGTTCGACGATCAGGAGCTGGACAGCCGCCGCTCAACGGGCGCCGTCTATTGGGAAGGCGCGGTGCGGGTAAGCGAAGGCGGTAGGGAGGTCGGACGCGGTTACCTGGAGATGACCGGCTACGGGGAAAAAATCCGGGTCGGCTAGCAGCCAGTCAACATTAAAAAGAAACGAAAAAGGCTATCCATATTTCGTGATTGATCCCGGCCAGACATGTCGCATCGCAGCATGTCTACGTGCTTGGATCAGGGCGCGAGCGTCTCAGTACGACCCTTTGGAGCCGGTCAGGTTTTCAAGGGCAACGTCGGCAATGCTGTTTTAGCGGACGGCGAACAAAAATGCTCAACGAATACATTGCTTCAGCGACGCTATATTCGGTTCAGCGGTTTTTGAGCGACCGCTTCACTGCGCATTGCTGCCGCACAACCATCGCTAACGAAAAACCACTGCTACGCAACCTCAAGTCGCAAAAGTTATTACCCTTGATATTTGAAGATCACCCGATTGTTTGCCAGACAACTGGCGCTGCGATGGATGGCATTGCTGCCGGCGGGGGTTTCCAATCCGCATTACTGACGAGGGGTTGCACAACTCCGCTGTCGACTCATGTTAAACAGCGCTGGATAAACGCTTCTGCGGTCACAATCGGGCAAACGAACGTACCCGCAAGGCTCAACAAATCGGCATCGCCACTGACCAGAAAGTCCGCCTTGCCAGCCAGCGCCAAATGCAAAAATGGCAAATCATTGGCATCTCTGCACTGGATCGAGGATGGCAATATATCCGGCAAATTCACCGTGGTGCAGTAAGGCAAATAATCAGCAAGCAACTCCTGCTGGTCTGCAGCCGAAAGTTTAAACTTGGGATACGCCAACACCCGAATCAACTCGCTCGCCGTATAGCTACACGCCAGAGGCACATATCGGCCAGCTTGCCATGCGAAGCGTAACGTTTCCAGACGTCCGCCACCAAACACCAAGGCCGACAACACCACGTTGGTATCCACGACAACGCGTGGCGGAAGCTTGGCAGGGCTCATTTTGGCGTTCGCGCCCAAGTCACGGCATCGGCGATATCGGCATCAGTCAAATTCAACTCGGCCAATTTTGCCCGGACACCATCACCGCGCTGAATACGAACGGGGGTCAATACCAGTTGCCCATTACGGGCTTCTACATCGAAATAGTCGGTAGCACCAACCTGCAACACCAGCGCCTTGGGCAAGGTAAGTTGATTCTTGGAAGTCATTTTAGCTAACATCGCCGCCTCCGTGGAATGTAAGGAATCATTACTTTACTCCGCCAAAGCTGTTTCATCAAGCCAATGGAGAGGCCAATGGAAAGGGGTGGATGTGGATCAGGTCAACGATCAAGTGGAGATAGCGTTGAAATAGTGGGATTTGTTCATTGTGAATGGTGCCCAGCAAGCGCTCGATGTCGCACACCACAGAGTCAGGCGCGGTGGTATCAATCCATTGACCCGGCACGCTATGCCGACGAATGAATACCGGTGTTGTCTTGAACTCTCCTGGCACCGTAGTCATCATGGAACCATCAATGGCTTTGACAGGAACGCTGGCAGCATTACCGCAAAACTGCCGATGCAGCCCTTTGATGAACACGATGGTCAGGCGTGGCTCGGGGTTTTCAATGTATTCCCGCAAACAATAATCAGCCATCATCTGAATGAACACCTGATACTGCGGCTCGCCGAATTTCGCCTGCATCTCAGGCGATCTTTTGAGGAAATACGGGCGCATCAGGTGATGCAGAATTTGATCAACAATCGCCGGGCGTTGCTCGAGAGCGACTTGCAGGTTCGGGTGATGGCGGAGCGCTTCGAGTTGCTGTAAATGCCCATTCATTCGGATTGAGGTTTTCATCTTTCGATCAGTGCCAGACAGAATCTGTTACCGCGCAATTCAAATGCATTCTGCCCTTCAGGGTATATCTTCATTTCGTCGAGCACGATGTATCCATCTCATCGCCTTTCCCCGGCAACAGCCTTTTCGTATAGAGGCAGGCAACGGTGAATCCCGCCACATAGATCACAATCACAACGCTTGACAAAGCAACGGCCAGTGCGATATCGCAAATAAATTTCTCCCAGTAGCTCGCGTAATACCAACGGAAGCCGGGTCGGTCGCTCAGCCTTTGCCGTAACAGGGTTCCCGAGACATAGCGTATGGCCAAAAACAGGGCAGCGTAAGGCGCGTACAGCCAGAGCCATTCGATGCGGCAGCCGTAATAAAGCGTCAGCATGAAGAGAAAAAAAACATGGCTGGGGAAGTCAATCTTGTCCTTGATGATCCATTCCACACATAGGACAAACAGAAAGGGATACAACACAGGAAATTGCTCGATAGACCATGCCATGCTGGCCGCCGTCGCAATAGCCGCCAGATAGGCATAAACTGTCCGGTGCCGCTCGACGATACGGTGTTCGTCAAAGCGATCCATCAGAGTGAGGAAGAGGCCGGAGAGCACCCCGAGCATCAAGGCGGCCAGCCACTCAAGCATCAGCCGACTCCGCTTCGCTTGCCGACCCGAGACCGCATTCGGCGTACAGCCCAAGCACGACGGAATACACGCCGGAAATATCGCGTTCCGCACCTATTGAAAAGCGAGCGGCTTCAGAATAAAGCGCGTCCTTGTTCTGCCACCGGTACTTGGCGAAGAAAGGCGGATGAATCCCTTGCTTCAACAAAAACAGGTCGCCCAGCACCAGAGCAATCTTGCCATTGCTGTCCGGGAAAGGATGAATCGCGGTGAACTCGAACATGGATTGGATGTACCGTTGAAACAGTGGCACGCCTTCGTCATGGAGGTAATCCAGCAACCGCGCCATATCGCGATGCACGGTCTCCGGTGCGGGGGTGGCAACCCATTCACTCCCTTGCCACACACTCACCGAAATTGTCTTGAACTCCCCTGGCACGATAGTCCCTTTCGTGCCGTCCACAGCCGTCATCGGCACGCTGGGGGCGTTGTAATAAAACGTGCGATGCAGCCCTTTGATGAACTCAATGGTCAGGCGTGGCTCGGGGTTTTCAATGTATTCCCGCAAACAATAATCAGCCATCATCTGAATGAACGCCTGATACTGCGGCTCGCCGAATTTCGCCTGCATCTCCGGCGTTCTTTTGAGGAAATACGGGCGCATCAGATGATGCAGAATTTCCCCGACAATCGCCGGGCGTTGCTCGGGGGCAACTTGCAGGCTTGGGTGATGGCGGGACGCTTCGAGTTGTTGTAACTGTTCGTTCATGGCGGAATCAATTGATCGACAAAGCTGGGCAGCCTGTTGTCTTGTTCAATAATAATCAAAGACGGGATTTTGCCTCCTCGTAAACCTTCATTTTGTCCCGCTTGCCAACGGCGATCACGGTAACAAAAACGATTTCATTCTCAACCCGATACACCAGCCGATACCCGACACGCAACAGCTTGATCTTGTAACAATCGGGCATCCCGGCAAGGGCTGCTGCCGGCACGTGCGGGTTTTCCAAGCGTTCCGAAAGTTTCTTTTTGAAGGGTTCGCGGATACTGTTATCGAGATTATTCCACTCCGCCAGTGCCAACTCATGAAAACGGAGCTTATAGCTCATCCAGTGTCACCTCGACGAAGGGGCCGCTGGCACGCTCCTGAACCAGTTTCGCGTCCTCCAGGTCTTCCAGATGCGCCATCAGCCGCTCGTAATGCGCGGCAGGCAATAGATAGGCTTCCGGCCTGTTGTGATTAAGAATGGCCACCGGACACTCATCGGCCTGCTTGATGATGCCTGCAAAGTTTCGCTTTAACTCGGTGACGCTGACGGTCATATTGGTGTGGATGGTGTCCATGGTGTTCTTCCAATGAAATATTGATGCTTTAATAGACACTCAATTTAGCATTAAATTCGCCACGCATCCAGCACTATTTGTTTTCAAGCGATGGGGATTACGGCATCAATCAGCAAATAGGGGGCTCCGTTTCCCCATACCCAAGCCGATCAGAAGAAACAATCGTATCCCCTATTATTTGAGTTGGTTGATTTTCATTAACCTCCGAAATATACCGCTCCAATTACTCCCAGCATGAACGTCACACAAAACATCCTGAACGGATGCAGGCGATACCAGGGATCAATAGGGTCAGACCCCATCGACTCTGTTCAGCTGGGGATCACGCGGAAGCGGCCGTAGTCGGACGTCATCCCGTGCTTCAGAAAATGGGTGTAGAGGTACTGCTCCCGCGCCTGCACCTCCTTGTTGATTTCGGTGATCGCTTCATAGACGCGATGTGCATACGTCCAGTACATGCGCTGGATTACCCATGAAAATGCAAGGATCACGACAATCAGCATACCGGCGATTTCGCCCGTGACCTTGCCCTTCTCGGTTGACCACACGTAGCCGACGCAGGAGGCGATGAATGCGCCATACACACCCCGCACCGGCATCGTAATCCGCCACAACTCATCGCGATACCACATCAGCCGTGCCCAGTAGTGGGCAAGATCGGCGCGGTAGTGCCCGTAATCCGCGCCCGGCGGCGGGGCTTTATGTTGCGACGAATCACTCATGCTTTCTCCCTTCGTGCTTTCGCTCACAGCGTTACGGGAACAACCAGTAGCTATTCGTGTTCACCGTCCGTGAATTCCCGGCCGCATCCTCGATGACGAGTTCAATCAATACCATAATAATGGCACTTGGCGCCGTCCAGTTGACCGTCAGCGTGGTGGTGGTCAAACCGCCCGTTACGCTGATGGTTCCCCCGGCTGCCGAGTTATCGGAAAACTTCTTGAACGAGATCGACGTCACCGATGCCACCGCCTCATTGAAACTGATCGTGCCACTGCCAGTGCCATTCATCGTATCCAGATTAAGCAGATTCTCACTCGCATACGACGGCGCCGTCGTATCGAGCGCAATCGCCGCCGATTTGCCGGTCGCCTGCGCATTGCCGACGTTGTCCTTGACATAGACATAGACCGACTTGGCGCCGTCACCGGCCGACAGCGTAAAGCTCGTCGGCTGCGTGCTCGACCAGCCGCCATCCCCAACAGCCGGCGCGCTGCTCGACTCCGAAACGAACCACGAGACGCCCGACGGATCGGTGACTGCGGCGACCGCAAGAGAGACGGCGGCGGTATTGGTAAAGCCGGCCAATGCGCCGACATTGCCGGTCAGCGTTAGCGTCGCCGGCGTGGCCGGTGGGGTGATATCCGCCGTTGTTGTGATCGCCAGCCCGGCCGATACGGCCGCCTGATCGTTGTTCGCCGTGTCTTTGGCGACAAAGTAGTACTTGTATGCGGTGCTCGCCGTCAGCCCGGTGAGGCTGACTACCGCCGGTGTTGCGGCGGTCATCGCAAACGAGGTGCCGGCCTTGACGGCGGCGACGGTTGGCGCGGCGGCAGCAGCGGCTAGAACAAGGTAGTAGCCGGTGCCGGTTTCATTGATCGTTTGCGTGACCGAGGCCGTGGTGTCGGCGGCGGCAACGGAGATCGCCGGTGCTGCGGTCGTCGTCGGTGGCGTGACATCGGCGCCACCGGCTGAAACCACAATGCTGTCAATCTTCACCGAGCCATGCGAGACAAGGATGGTAATCAGTGTCGTACCGCCGCCAAAGTTGTTGACGGTGACGACGTAGGAGTCGGTGACGCCAACCGCCGGTTGCACGATCAGGCTGGGTTTGATGACAAGGCTGTTGCCCGAGAGACTGAACTGGCCGGTGTTGGCGAATGCGCCGAGGTTTTTGGTGACGCCGGCAATGGTCGTGACCACCACACCAAGCGGGGTGGTGATGTCGCCGGTTGCGGCACTGATCGTGCTGCCGGCTGGCAGTGCGGTTTTGTCGATGGCGATCAGGCGGGTTGGCAGGGCGGTGTTGTCTATTTTGGCGATGACATGGCTGGGGATGAAGCTGGGGCGCTGGGCGACCTGATCGAGTAGCGCGCTGCCGGACCAGGGCGTTGTCTGGTCTGGCGCTGCATTGGCGCGCGGACTCATACCCAGTGCGGTACCGCGCCCACTGCCGGCGCTGGTGCCAAATACATAGGTGTAGCTGAGTTTGAACTGGTTGTCGTCGCCCAGGCCGTCGCGCCCGCGCAGGCCGATGAGGCTGACGCCGAGGTTATGCCGCCCGCCGCTGCCGGCGAGGCTGCGGTCGATGCCGATGGTGTAGCGATTCTGCGAGGCGAAGGTGTCGGCACCGGCCCTGAGCTGGTAGCCGCTGCCGAGTTGTTGCGCCCATTCAACGCCGCCGGTGAGGCGGTTGACGCTGTCGGTGCCGGTCAGCAGGTCGTAGCTCAGGCGTTCCTGACCGAAGCTGACCTTGACGACGCTGTTTTGACTGGGCGAGAAGCCCAGTTTGCCTTGCAGGCCGGTGACCTTGCCGCCGGCAATGCGACGCGGGTCGTTCCAGAGTTCAAAGAGCGTGGCGGTGTCGATGGCGAAGGTTTTGTCGGCGAGGTCGCGGCTGGCGGTTTTGGCGACGTAGCCGTTGACTTCAAGGAAGCGGAGGAATTCGTTGCCGAGTTGAAGCTGGTAGCTGAGTGCGCCGCTGTTCTGCGTCATGCCGACTTTGTCGGTGCCGGAGCGGAAGGCGTAGTCGAGGAATTGTTCGAGCTGGCCGGCGGTGACGATGAAGCGCTGGCGCTCGTCGATCTTGTAGCCGGCGTTGATCAGCCATTCTTTTTTGTCGGCGCCGACGGTGAGGAGGACGCCCACGGCGGCGTTGTCTCCGAGCATGCTGGCGAGTGCGCCGCCGATGCTGAGGCCGGTCTGGTTGCTGTATTCGGGGGTGACGACGAGTTTCTGGCGACCGAAGGTGTTCTCCAGGCGGGCACCATTGGGGCCGGCGCTAAAGGTAGCGGTGCGCCCTTGGGGACGGTCAAGGTCGGGCAGATCGTCTTTGCTGCTGGCCGGCGCCTCTTGCGCTTGCACGCGTTGCGCCCGCAAGGCGGGATAGGCAAAAAAGAGCGCGACGAGGAGCGGGGTGAGGCGAAAGGCTTTGGTGCTTGCCGTCGCTGGCAGGCGACGAGGGTTAGTTAATGTTTGGCTTGGCTTGGCTTGGAAAAATAGGCCATTTTTTTATAATCTCCCTGATTCTTTGGGATTTTATCATGACTTATGCACTGGTTAGAATGTGCTTTATGACAGGCAGAGCGCTTCAGCACATGGTTCGCGCTGGGAAGATGCCTGCCAATGGCCGGTGTTCGCCGGTGAACTGACGTTCCCATGCCGGGGGCGTGACGTAACGCTATGGGATATTCCGGGATGGCTCTCCACGGATCGTGAACGACGGCATTCAGTTATGAGCGGCCTGATGGATTTTGCCGTGACAGCAAGGCTTGATGCGGCGCTGCACAATCATAAATCAATCATGGATTACGGATAGCCCGAAAAAACATCACCACCAAGACACCAAGAGAACAAGGTTTCACAAAAAAAACAATGTGTTAACTTGGTGTTTTGGTGGTTCGCATTTTGTTGTTGACTAACTGCTAGCCGTCCGTCGGGCGAATCAGTACGTTGCCGTGTAGCCCGCGTCGATGATCGCCTGGACAATGTCGTCGGGGCTGATGAACCGCCCGTACTCAACACGGGCTTCGCCGCGCTCCAACGACACGTCGATGTCGCCGATGCCCGGCAAATCCTGAATCGCGTTGGCGACGGCGCGGACGCATTGCTCGTCCTGCATGCCTTCTATCCTGATCATGATGGTTTCGATGCGAGGCTCCAGCGGAAGATTTTATCTCAGACCTTGCGGTACACCTCGGCGCCGGCTTTCACGAACTCAATCGCCTTGACCTTCATCCCTTCGATAATCGCCTCGTTTTCGTCGACCCCTTGCTTCGCCGCGAATTCACGGACTTCCTGCGTGATCTTCATCGAGCAGAAGTGCGGGCCGCACATCGAGCAGAAGTGGGCGACCTTGGCCGATTCCTTGGGCAGTGTTTCATCGTGGAATTCGCGCGCCTTGTCGGGGTCGAGGCCGAGGTTGAACTGGTCGTCCCAGCGGAACTCGAAACGGGCTTTCGACAGCGCGTTGTCGCGGATCTGTGCGCCGGGATGGCCCTTGGCGAGGTCGGCGGCGTGCGCGGCGAGCTTGTAGGTGATGATGCCGACCTTGACGTCGTCCTTGTCGGGCAGGCCGAGGTGTTCCTTGGGCGTCACGTAGCAGAGCATCGCCGTGCCGAACCAGCCGATCATCGCCGCACCGATACCGCTGGTGATGTGGTCGTAGCCGGGGGCGATGTCGGTGGTCAGCGGGCCGAGCGTGTAGAACGGCGCTTCGCCGCACTGTTCAAGCTGCAGGTCCATGTTCTCCTTGATCAGGTGCATCGGCACGTGGCCGGGGCCTTCGATCATCACCTGTACGTCGTGCTTCCAGGCGATCTGCGTCAGTTCGCCGAGCGTCTTCAGCTCACCCAATTGCGCTTCGTCGTTGGCATCATAAATGGAGCCGGGGCGCAGGCCGTCGCCGAGCGAGAAGGCGACGTCGTAGGCCTTCATGATTTCGCAGATGTCCTCGAAGTGCGTGTAGAGGAAGCTCTCCTTGTGGTGCGCCAGGCACCACTTGGCCATGATCGAACCGCCGCGCGAGACGATGCCGGTCAGCCGCTTGGCGGTCAGCGGCACGTAGCGCAGCAGGACGCCGGCGTGGATGGTGAAGTAGTCGACGCCCTGTTCGGCCTGTTCGATCAGCGTGTCGCGGAAGATTTCCCAGGTCAGATCCTCGGCCTTGCCGTTGACCTTTTCGAGCGCCTGGTAGATCGGCACCGTGCCGATCGCCACCGGGCTGTTGCGGATGATCCACTCGCGCGTCTCGTGGATGTTCTTGCCGGTCGACAGGTCCATCACCGTGTCGCCGCCCCAGCGGATCGACCAGGTCATCTTCTCGACTTCTTCCTGGATCGACGAGCCGAGCGCCGAGTTGCCGATGTTGGCGTTGATCTTGGTCAGGAAATTGCGGCCGATGATCATCGGCTCGGATTCGGGGTGGTTGATGTTGTTCGGGATGATCGCGCGGCCGCGGGCGATTTCGCTGCGCACGAATTCGGGCGTGATTTCGTCGGGGATGCTGGCGCCGAAGCTGTGGCCGGGGTGCTGGCGGCAGAGAATTTCGGCGAAGCGCTCGCCCTGTTCGCCGGAGGCTTTGAGCTGCTCGACGTAGGCGCGGCGGTTGTTGTTCTCGCGGATGGCGACGTATTCCATTTCCGGCGTGATGATGCCTTTACGGGCGTAGTGCATCTGGCTGACATTGGCGCCGGCCTTGGCGCGCAGCGGCTTGCGGTGCAGGCCGGGGAAGCGCAGTTCGTCGAGCGCGGCGTCGGTGGCGCGCGCGCGGCCGAATTCGGAAGTCAGGCCGGCCAGTTCCTCGCAGTCGCCGCGTTCGGCGATCCAGCCGGCGCGCAGGGCGGGCAGGCCGTTACGGATGTCGATGCTCGCCTGCGGGTCGGAGTAGGGGCCGGAGCAGTCGTAGACGTAGATCGGCGGGTTTTTTTCGCCACCGAAGGCGGTGTCGGTGTCGGACTGCGAGATTTCGCGCATCGGCACGCGGATGTCGGGGCGGCTGCCTGCGACGTAGATCTTGCGGGAATTGGGGAGCGGCTTGATCGCGGCGGCGTCCACGTGGGCGTCGGCGGCGATGAATTTTTCGGTGGCGTTCATGGTGATTCCTTGCGAAGGAGTGAAGCAACTACCTGGGTACAGTCAGGCGAAAACGGAAGGCGCGCAAGGAATGGGGGGCTGGCAGTGCTCTCCGCTTCCCTACGACGGCATGACCCGTACAGGTTCGAAGGGTCTCTCTCAGCCACCCCAAAGCCGGTGTGGCACCCCTAACGTGAAGATCCAAGTTACTGGATTTGCGGTTAAATGGCAAGAAGGCCGGCCAAGTAGAGGGCGCGCGGGCTAAAGTTTTGCCCGGGTTTTCCGTCAAGCTGCTGATGAGCAGAAAAATAATTCATGGGAGTTCGATCGTGCGACTTAAATTTATCGCCGCGTTGTTTGCTGCTGCAATACCCGTAGCTGCTGCCGCGGCGTGGCAGAGCGTCTCTACCGAGCCGGGCAAGCGCGTTGAAATTGACCGGGCCAGTGTCAAAAAACTGGAAGAGGGGAAAACTACGGCTTTGGGTCGGATCGTCCTGGAAAAGCCGATCAACGATCCGAAAACATCTTCGTCATACCGCATCATCGAAGCGCTCAACCGTTACGACTGCAGGGCGCGTACGGTCAGTACCTTAAAACGCGCCTATTTCAAGGAGGAGGGTGAGCTGCTGCGCGAAGAGGAGGTCAAGACGCAAATCGAGATGCCGGTACATACCGGTTCTCTGGATGACAAATTGCTGCGCGAAGTGTGTCGGCCTAAAGCAGGTGCCGAGGCGGCCACTGCGGCAAGCAAAATCGCCGAAAAAGCGAACGAGGCCGCTGCCGAATTGCGCAAGGCCAATGAGGCGATGCTCGAAAAATCGACCAAGCGAGCAGCGGTGCCGGCTCCCCTTGCCGTCAAGCCCGTGCCGGCTCCGGCGGAAAAGCCAGCGCCGGACGCCAAGCCGCTGCCTGCACCCGTTGCCATGTCGCCGGCTGTCGCGGTAGAGAAAAAGCCGAAGCCGCGCCCGGTGGTCAACCACGATACTGCGGCCCATGCACACGCACGCATTCATTGGGCTTATGAGGGGGCGGGGAGCCCCGACAAGTGGGGCAAGCTCAGTGCAGATTACGCGACTTGCGCCAATGGCCAGCGACAGTCGCCGATCGATATTCGCGACGGGATTGGCGTTGATCTGGAGCCGATCGAGTTTGCTTACCGGCCGGCAAAATTCGGCGTGATCGACAATGGTCACACCGTGCAGGTAACCGTCGTCGGGGGAGGCGGGATCACTCTGCTCGGGAAGACCTATCAGCTGGTTCAGTTCCATTTTCACCGGCCATCGGAAGAGCGGGTCAACGGCAAATCCTTTGCCATGGTGGCGCACCTCGTGCACAAATCCGAAGACGGGAAACTGGCAGTGCTCGCTGTGCTATTGGAAAGCGGGCAGGAGAACTCGCTGATTCAGTCCGTCTGGAACAACCTGCCGCTGGAAAAGAACCAGACGGTTGTGCCGCCGGGGTTGACGCTTGATCTTGGGCAGTTGTTGCCGGAGAAGCGCGCTTATTAC
This sequence comes from Rhodocyclaceae bacterium, assembly GCA_044359525.1. Lineage (GTDB taxonomy): Bacteria > Pseudomonadota > Gammaproteobacteria > Burkholderiales > Rhodocyclaceae > CAJBIL01. The sequence goes on from JBIKLY010000014.1 coordinate 44,941, forward strand.
ACCTATATGGGGTCCCTGACCACGCCACCGTGTTCCGAAGGTGTGCTCTGGATGGTGCTTAAACAGCCGCAGCAGATGTCGGCTGAACAGATGGCGATTTTTGCGCGGCTTTACAAAAACAATGCCCGCCCGGTGCAGCCGGTCGCCGGCCGCCTGATCAAGGAGTCGCGCTGAGCTGCTTGCTTAGCGACCGATCGCCTCGCCGAGGAAGCGCTCCAGCCTGGGGTCCAGCGAGTAGGCGACGTTAAAGCGTAACCATGGGGACGGCTGCATCTGGGGGCGGAAGATGTTGCCCGGCGCGAGCATGATGCCGGCCTGTGCGGCTTCGCTGGCAAGTCGTGCTGAATCGTTGCTGCCTGGCGCTTCTGCCCAGACAAAGATGCCGCCTTTTGGCTCGGCGTGGATTGACAGCCCGGACCGCTCGAGTAGCCGCAGGGTGCGATCAGTCGCCTCGGTGAGCCGGCCCTGCAAACGTTCAATAAATTTCCGGTAATGCCCTTCGGTCAGCATCAGATAGACCAGTCGTTCGGAAAACTCCGAAGTCGAGAAGCAGCTGACAATTTTCACGTCGGTGAGGCTGGCGGCGAGGTCTGGATGGCAGGCCAGAAAGCCGACGCGTAGACTGGCTGACAGCGTTTTCGAAAAACTGCCGACGTAGATGACGCGGCGCAGCTGGTCGAGTTGCGCGAGGCGTGTTGCCGGCCCGGGGTGCAGGTCACCGTAGGCATCGTCCTCGACGATCATGAAGTCGTGCTTTTCCGCCAGTTGCAGCACCCGGAAAGCGTTGGCCGGCGCCAGATTGCCTGAGGTCGGGTTGTGCAGCACCGAGTGGGTAAAGAAGGCTTTCGGGCGATGTTCGGCAAGCAGTGTCTCCAGCGCATCCGGGTCGGGGCCGTCGATGGTGCGCGGTACGCCGACCAGATTCACGCCGTAAAGTCGCAGATTGGCGAACAGGTTCCAGTAGCCCGGGTCATCAACGAAGACGCAGTCACCGGCCTTGAGCAGATAACGGGCAATGATGTCGAGTGCCTGCGTCGCGCCGTGTGTCAGCACGACCTGGCCCGGCTGGGCGGCAATGCCGAGTTCGCCGAGTTTGATCTGGATCTGATCGCGCAGCGGACGGTAGCCGAGTGGCGTGCCGTAGCTGGTCACCTTGGTATCGGCGCGGCGCGCCAGGGTGCGGATGTTGCGCCGGACGCCCTCTTCGTCGAGCCATTCGGGAGGTAGCCAGCCGACGCCGACCTTCAGCCGGTCGGGTGTGTCTTCAAGGCTCTGATGCAAAACCCCGGCATTGTCGAAGGCGCGCATGACTTCGCCGCTGCGCGGTTCGACTGGCGCTGCCGATTGTCTTGCCGCGACGTAAAAGCCCGAGCCCCGGCGCGATTGCAGGTAACCCAACGCGACCAGCCGGTCGTAAGCCTCAACCA
>JBIKLY010000015.1:0-46205 GCA_044359525.1 Rhodocyclaceae bacterium
GTCAGATGGTCGTAGTGCGCCAGATAAAAGAGTTCGGCCTGCTTGCGCTGGGTAATGCTGTTGAGCAGGTCGTGCCCGTTGGCGATGCCGAGGTACTTCTGGCAGTCGGTGACGATGAAACCGCTGACCATGTGCTGCATGCCGGCATCAATAATGATCGCCGCGACGTCGTCGATGCCGGTTGCAGCGTCAACCACGATCGGTTGCCGGTTGATCACTGATGAAATTTCGCTCAGGTGCGACAGCGGCTTCTTGCCGAACAGTTCGATCGAGTAACGGCGACTGAAATACTCGATGTAGCTGTGCCGCTCGATCAGCGCGCATGGCACACCGGCTGCATCGATTACGGGAATCGCGTAGAGACTGGGATCTTCGAGAAACAGATTTAGCACATCGCAGCACAACATCGTGCCGGCGACCGGTGGCAGCATCCGGTGCAGTTGCCGGACCGAAGGCGCTTCCTGCATATCCCTGAAATCCAGATAGGCATTTTTTTTGACGCCTGGTTTTGACAAGGTTTGCTGCTGCGAAATCAGCGGGTGGCTGAGCGTCATAGTAAGGCCGGTTTCTCGTGTAGACATGATTTTTCCCGTCGGACTTGAGCATGGATTTTCGCAGGATGGTGTTGCAGAGTGATGACAAAACGGGTGCTTGGGACCGCCTGAGAGATTCGGATTTTTTGTGCCGGCTAGTGCGTTTGGATCATGCCTTTATCATTGTGTTGTCAGATGCCGGCTTTAAGCTCAACAGTCCAGTAGTCCATTCCCATCCTGCGAAGGTGCTGATATGCACAAAAACAAATCTCTGCTCGCGGCGCTACTCTTCCTTCCTTTTGTTGCGCAGGCAGCTTCGTCGGCGAGTTTTGAAAGTGCAGGCTGCACGGGAAGCCTTTCGTCGGCGCTGGGCGAGGAGGCGTTCTTGCTGTGTTCGGGTGGCGACTTGTCGCTGATCGGCGGCAGCATCACCTCGGATGCTGCAGTCGTTTTGCATGCCGATGGTTCGCTGTTTCTCGACAGGCTGTCGATCACGGCGCCAATGATCGAGCTGCTGTCCTTCAGCGGATCGGTCACGCTCGGCAGCCGCACTTTTCTGAACCTTTCCGTCGGAACCTCCCGCGTGATCGCGCAGCCTGTCGGCTTGTCATCGCGCCGAACCTTGCCGACCGGCAGCGGCGGCATCGTGCTGGTCAGTCCCGGCGGCGATATTTCGATATACAGCGGTGGCGGCATTGCGGGTGCAGGCGTCGGTGGTATTGGTGGCAACATCTCGCTGAGGGGCACTGGCGGCATCGTGACCCTCGCGTCTCCTGTTCCCGAGCCGGGCGTCATCTCGATGATGCTCGTCGGCCTGCTGACTTTGCTCGGCGCGGGTGCGGGCAGGAAATGGCGAGGGAGCGGCCTGCTTTCCTGAACGGATGCGCTGCCGGCGAGGCTAGATAGCCCTACTGTCGGCGATCTTCGTCATTGACTATCCGTTGTTTTCCTTTCAATATCTGAGCAACGATACAATGAAAGGAAAATTAATGGCCTACAGAGAGTTATCGGTAAATCAGTCGCGCGTAGCGATCGACACCAGGCAAACCTATGAGGCCTACCGGGATGCGCACCGGAACGCACTTCAATATGCGGGCGGCCTGACCTGGAAGACTGTTAATGGCAACGATTACCTGGTTAAAGTAATCAGCCGGACGGGGGGCAACAAGGGCTTGGGTGTTCGCTCACCAGAAACGGAGCGTATCCATGCGGAATTTGTGAGCGGCAAAGCCCGCGCCAAAGAACGCGAAGCCGCGCTAAAACAGTCCGTAGCAGAATTTGCAGGTATGTCTCGCGCGCTTGGCATCAACCGCGTGCCTTCAATCGTTACGGCCACTTTGCGCAAACTCGACAGCTTTGGTTTTCTCGGCAAGAACTTGATGGTGATTGGTACCAACGCTTTGTATGGCTACGAATCTGCCGCTGGCGTCCAGTTTGATGCGGGGCTGATGGCAACCACGGATGTCGATTTTTTATGGGACGCTCGCGCCACGTTGAAACTTGCCGTTCTGGATGAGGATGTTGCTGAAGCCGGCGTACTGGCGATCTTGCGCAAGCTGGACAAGTCGTTTGAACCGGTTCGGCACGCCGCATTCAGGGCGGTAAACAAGGACGGTTTCTATGTTGATCTGGTCAAACAGACGCCAAATCCGCCGTGGAAAACGAATGAGCCTGAGCGAGTCGCAGCCGGCGATCTCACGCCCACCTGGCTGCAAAATATCAAATGGCTGTTGTCGAGTGAAAAATTCCGCTCCGTCGTCATTGGTCAGGATGGACAGCCTGCGCCCATGGTGGCGCCCGACCCCAGAGCATTTGCCGTGTACAAGTACTGGTTGGGTGCGCAGCCGGACAGGGAACCTGAAAAGCGCCGACGCGACCAATTGCAAGCGACGGCCGTCATTGAACTGATCCGCGACAAATTCCAGCACCTTCCTCTGGATGAAAACGCCGAGCGCATGTTTCCGGAAGCCGTTCGGCGATTAAGCAAAGGACCGGCGTTCGGGCTGTGAAAGTCGGACTCCCTGAAAAAATTTCCCGCCAGTTGCCGCGGCCTCAATTCAAGCTCGTTCTCTGAAAAAAAGCCCGGCGGCTGAATCGCCTCCGGGCTTCTGCCTGCTGCCCGATCGGTCAGTAGCGGAAATCGCGGCTGAGGTCGATCTGTGATGGTGTCAGGCCGCGCAGCGTGAGCAGCGGCGTGAAGCCGGCCGCGCCGCTCGGACCGTCGCCGTCGACCTGTACGCTGACGCCACTGTTGCCGGCGATGGCGCGCAGCCAGCCGTCGGCGAACGGGTTGCTGCCGGTGTAGCCGATGCTGGCGAGCAGGCTGCGCAGGTCGAGGCGATCCTGGGCCGGGATGAAGTCGGTGATCGTATCGACGCCCTCGTTGAGATGGCGATAGACGAACACGTCGTTGCCGGCGCCGCCGCTGAGCACGTCGGAACCGATGCCGCCATAGATCATTTCGTCGGCGGCCGTGCCCTTCAGCACGTCGCGCCCGCCGCCGCCGTCGATGCGCTTCATCAGCTGCAGGCCGACGATCACCGGGTCGTGGTCGGAGGCGCGATAAGGCGTTGCGGCATACAGATCCTGCGGCTTGAACTCGCTGTTGTAGTCGATCACCGAGGGCTCATCGGTGTTGATGTGCCACTCGCCGACGCCGCTTACCTGGTCGGTCAGGCTGGCGCTGGCCAGCGCGTGGTCGAGGTAGCCGCTCTCGCCGTCGAAGGTGTAGGAGTAGGGATCGGCGATGTGGCGGGCGATCAGGTTGGTCAGGCCGTTGCCGGTCAGTGTGGTGATCGGGTTCTCCATGCCGTAGGCGTTGAGGTCGCCGATCACCAGCACGTCGCCGTCGGCGGACTGCGTCTTGATCGTTTCGATGAAGCCGAGCAGGGCGCTGGCCTGCTGCACGCGGCGCTCGTTGTAGCAGGCCTGGCCGTCATGCTGGTCGGCATCGCTGCCGCCGGCGCCGGAGCAGCTCTTCGACTTGAAGTGGTTGACCAGCACCGAGAACTTCTCGCCGTTGCCGGCCTGGAAGGTCTGCGCCAGCGGCGGGCGATTGTGGATCGCGTCGTTGTCGGAAATCGCCTGGCCGACCGGGGTGACTGCTGCCGGCTTGTAGATCATGGCGACGCGGATGGCGTCGGTGCCGGTGCTGCCGTTGAGGCTGTTGATCGCGGCATAGACGTTGCTGCCGTAGGCCGCATTCAGCGCATTGACCAGATTCTGCACGGCGACGGTGCCGTTGTTCTGGATCTCCATCAGGCCGACCACATCAGCATTGATCGCCTTCAGCGCGGCGACGATCTTGGCCTGCTGGCGGGCGAACTCGGCGGCGTTGTCGGCACCGCGACAGTTGGCGGCGGCGGTCGCGCCGCCGAGCGTGCAACCCTGGCCGCTCTGGCCGTCGGCGGTGGCGCCGTTGGTGAAGGTGGTGAAGTAGTTGAGGACGTTGAAGCTGGCCACCTTGAGGCTGCCGCCGACGCTGGCCGGCGCCGTGCTGCGTGGATTGTCGCGGGCGAAGACCGGGGTCACCGTCGGGTGCAGCTTGTAGTCGCGCGGGCCGGTGCTGGTCGAGGTGATCAGGCCGTGGTCGATGACGCCGGTCAGGTGGTGCACCGTGTCGCCGGCGCGTAGCGTGTTGTCGGCGCCGATGAAGGGAATCGGATTCGGGTTCTGGGCGCTCGAACCGTCGTCGAGGACGATGCGGCGGCGGGCGTTCCCGTCGGCTTGGGCGATGGCTTCGGGTGAGCCCGGTGCGAAGCGGTTGGTCGGGATTTCCAGGCGCCCGTCGGCGGCCAGGGTGACCTGGCCGTAGCGGCCCTGGAAGTAGTTCTGCGCGACGGTGAGCGGCGTGACGATGCGCACCAGCATGCCTTCGAAGCGCTCCAGATCGCCTTCGACGGCTTCCGGCAGGACGATGTCGGTCGGTGTCACGGCGAAGCCGTTGCCGAGCACCTGCACGTTGGTCGGGCCGGTCAGTTCGGTGAGCGTGTTGAATTCGGCGACGGTGGCCGTGAGGCGCAGTTTCTGGCCGACGCTGACCGTGTTGCCCGGCGCGTAGACGAAAACGCCGTCCGAGGTGAGGGCGTTGCCGTCGCCGCTTTCATCTTGCAGGTAGTAGCCGTTCAGACCAGGGAAAACGGCGGTGACGATGCCTTCGGTGCTCACCGTGGTGCCGACCAGTGGGCTGGCCGCGCCATCACCCTGGATGTCGTGAATGCGGGTGACGGCGGCGGCTGCCTGGACGGTGACAGAGACCGAACAGGCGGCGTTCTGCGCTTCGTCGTTGCTGAATAACAACGGCACGCTGTAGCTGCCGGCAGCGACGCTGGTCGCGACGTTGACCGTGGCTGTCGCGCTGCCGCCTTCGCCGGCGGCCGATGTGAACGCGCCGAGGGTGATGCCGGACGGCAGGGTGCCGTTGGCGACCAGGCCATTGACCGTGCTGTCGGCGTCGCTGGCGCTGATCGCGATGCTGCCGCCGATGCCCTGATCGACGGTGAGCGCCGGGCACGAGACGACGATTGGCTGGTTGATCGCGCCGCCGCCGCAGGCTGCCAGCGGGCTGGCGCTGTTGCGCGGCGCCGGGGCGGCGGTTTCGAAATCGCTGCCGTTGGCGTTGCTGTCGGTGCAACCCGCAGCCTTGCGGAAGATGGCCGTCGTTGTCGACGGTGCCGGTGCGGGCGAGGTTTCTGCGAAATTGGCGCTGCCGAAGCCGACCAGATCGAGGATCTGCGCCTGCTGGGCGGCGGAGCAAGGGGTCGAGCCGCCGTTGCAGGCGAGGCCGGTGGTGCTGCTGACCAGCACCAGCTTGCCGGCGGTACCCGACATGTTCTGCGCGCCGCTGGCGTCGGCGGTCGGCAGCAGCGCACCGTTGGCGCCGCCGCTGGCCTGCTGGATCAGGAAATACTGCCCCGGCTGCAGGATGACGTTGGGCAGGGCGAGCACGCTGTTGGCGGCGAAGTTACCGGTGCCGGTGGCGCTCGCGTACTGCACCGACCAGCCGTTCAGGTTGACCGCGCTGTTGCTGGCGTTGAACAGTTCGACGAAGTCGTTGCGCAGCGGCGCGCCGGAATTACCGCCGGCGCCGTAGATCTGGCTGATCACCACCGGGCCGGCGAAGGCGGCGGTGGAGGTGAGCAGGCCGGCGGCCAGCAGGGCTGCGACAAGCCGTTTGGGGGCCGGCGTACGGGAAAGTCTGGATGGCTGCATGGGGTTCTCCGGTGGATTCGATCCCGGCGCGTCAAGGCGCCGGTCGGCAAACAAAAACGCCCCCGCGTATCGGGCGGAGGCGTTGTACGTCAGCTGCGTCAGTTGGAACTAGCGGAAGCGGCGGCGGGCGATAGCGCCCATCAAGCCGAGGCCGGCGAGGAACAAAGCGTAGCTCTCGGGCTCGGGTACGGCGGCAATGGTTCCGCTGACCGTCACCATGTCGAAGCCCAGCGTGCTGGTTGTGGCATAGGTGCTGGTCGACTTGGCGGCGACATAGGCGCCATTCTCCATGGCGGTCACCAGGCGGAAAGCGAAGCTGGCATTCTTGTCCGTCGCGGTAATCGCGCTCAGGTCGAAGCTGCGGGTATTCCACTGGTCACCGGCGCTTGCCTGAACCGTCGCGAAATCATTGAAGGTCAGGCCATCGGTGGAATACTGGAAAGCGACGCTGCGTGACGATGAGTTGGAGTTGCGCAGATCAAGTGACACGGTGATGTCCTGATAGCCGAGGGTGGACACCGCGAAGAGGGCACCGGCCGTCTTGTCGTTAAGGCCTTGCGCCGTGAACGACGAGACGTTCCAGCGAAAATCGCTGACGCTGGCCAGGTCATTTGGTGAGCCGCTGGCGGTGAGCGCAGTGGTGCCGCCGATCAGCGAGGCGGTGCCGTTGCCGATGGCGGTGCCGGGTGAGGCGAGGTTGGGGGCGCCGTTGAAATTCCATTGGCTGATAGTGTCGGCGTGGGCGCTGACGCCGCTGGCGGCGAGCAGGAGAGCGAGCAGAGTCTTGCGGAACATGGTTTACCCCGGTTGGTTGTTGGAAGATCCTGCCCGCCTGTAGGCTGCGAGCGTGGAACCAAGCTTAGGGCGGCGAAGTGACAGTCCTTAGCGACTGCCTGGTCAATAAACTGATCCGAACGGATCAAAGGACAGCGCCATACGAAAAACAGGTGCTGCCCGTTTGCCGCCGATAGCGCTTTTCAGAGTCCCGGGAACCCGGCCACCAGGCCCGCCTGCTGCGGTTCGCGGATGTGGAAGCGGGCCAGGATTTCACTGTGCTGGCGCCACAGACGGCGCAGGCCGTCGATGCCGAGGTCTTCGCTGCTGCTTGCCTCCAGGCGTAGCAGGAGGATGAGCATGGCGCGCAATTCCTGGCAGGCCGTGTAGTTGCGTGCCGGCGATTGGTTGTGGGAGAAATCGCCATCGATGAAACGGCTGACCGCAGCGCGGTCGCCGAGGTCTAGGCGACAGCGGTCAGCGAGGTGCGCGATGACCCGACGCAGGGCAAGGAGGTCTTCGCAGACGTGGTTTGATCCGAGTATGGACAGGCTCATCTTCATCCTTTCGACGGCGCTGCATGGCGGCTCTGGTCGATTGACAGCCACCCGATGAATCCCCAGCATGCCGGCGGCTTGTTGCGGCATTGTGAATGCCGGCGTGATCCGCTGCCGCTTGCCGCGACCGAAGCCTACGGCCGGGCTGCGTAGAGCGCCCTGATTTCCCGGTAGTGCGCATCATTGACGCGGACAACACCTTCGATGTTGATCTCCCGGAACATCGTCTGCAGTGCCGCGTTCTCCTGAAAGAACGCCAGCTTGATCCGCTCGATCAGGGGCTGGCATAGCCGGCCGCGATAGACGAAAGGGTCGTAGGGAATGGGTGCCGATTTCCACAGCACTTCGACTTCGTCCACGCCCAGCTTGCCGAGGCGGAGCGCTTCGTCGAGCCGGCTGCTGGAGACGAAAGCGGCATCGACGACACGCTTTTGTACCGACTGGATCGCGCGGTCGTGCGAGCCGGCAAAGGTGACGCGACCGAAGTACTGTTCGAGGGAGACGCCGGTGAGTTGGGTGAGCGCGTGCCGGGGGACAAGGGCCCCTGAGGTGCTGGCCGGGTCGATCAGGCTCACGCTGGCGCCGCGCAGGCCACCGATGCCACCGAAAGTCCGGTCGCGGCGTACGATGAGGAGTGAATGGTAGTGCGCGCCGGGATCGGTATGCGGGCCGCCGCGCTTCTTGAACGACGCGAAGGCGGTGATGCCGGCATCGCGATCCTTGGCCTGGGCGTAGGAGGCCGGCCCAAGTTCGGCCAGATCGATGTTGCCGGCGAGCAAGCCTTCGACGACGGCGCCATAGGACGCGGCCTGGACGATCTCGACGCGCCGCTCGAGGGCTTTTTCCAGCACCTGGATCAGGGGCCGGTATTCGGCCAGTTGGCTGCTGGCGTTTTTTAGTGGTACCAGTGCAAAGCGCAGCGGTTTTGGGTCGTCGCAATCCGCCGCCTGGCTGGCCCCGAGCAAGAGAAGCATGGCCAGACCGGCGAGCAGGGTGCGTAAAGTTTTTTTCATTGGGGCCGCAGTGTGGCTTGAATGATCAGTTGGCGGGCCGCATTGGCGGCGACCGGACGGCTCAGGTAGTAGCCCTGAACCTCGTCACAGCCGATGGTCTTGAGATGGATGAGCTGGTCGACCAGCTCGACGCCCTCGGCGATGACCCGCATGTTCAGGTTGTGGGCGAGCGTCACGATCGAGTCAACGATGACCGCATCGTTCGGGCCGTTGCGCAGGTCGTTGATGAACGAGCGGTCAATCTTGATGGCATGGATCGGCAGGGTACGAATATAGGCCAGACTGGAGTAGCCGTTGCCGAAGTCGTCGAGGGCGATGCCGACGCCGATACGTCTGAGTGCGTTGAGCACCTTGCTGGCGATCTCGATCGATTCGACGAGACTGCTCTCGGTGATTTCGATTTCCAGATTGGCAGCACTGACCCCGTAGGCGTCCAGATAGGTGGCGATGCGTTCGGGCAGTTGTTCGTCGCGCAGCTGTCTGGCCGATACATTAATCGCGACGGGAACGGGTTGCAGCCCTTCGGCCCGCCAGCTTGCCAGTTGCCGGCAGCAGGCCTGCGTGACCCAGTCGCCGAGATCGATGATCAGCCCGGTGCTTTCCGCCATCGGAATGAATTCGCCAGGATGAATCAGGCCGTGTTCGGGGTGCTGCCAGCGGACGAGCGCCTCAAAGCCGACGATGCGATAGTCGGAGAGGCGGATCTTGGGCTGGAAATGCAGGATCAGTTCGTCCTCGGCGATTGCTCGCGGCAGGCTTTGTTCGAGCTCGAACTGACGGTCGCAGACGGGGTTGAGGGCAGGGTCATAGAAGGTGTATTTGCCGCGCCCCGAGCGTTTTGATTGATACATGGCGGCATCGGCATGGCGCGACAAGGTTTCGATGTTATGTCCGTCACGCGGGAAAACGGCGATGCCGATGCTCGGGCTGATTTGAAGGTCGTGGCCATCCAGATTGGCGCACGGGCGCCCGATCAGGTCGACGATTTTGGCAGCGATGAGCGCCATGTCGCCTACCGTGTCCAGCCCGGTGAGCAGCACCGCGAACTCGTCGCCGCCAAGGCGGGCGATGACGTCCGACTCGCGCAGGGCTGAGCGCAAACGTGCGGCGACCGTCTGCAGGAGGAGGTCGCCGACGTGATGGCCGAGGGAGTCGTTGACATTTTTGAAGCGATCGAGGTCGACGTACAGCAGGCCGTAGAGCCGGCGGCTGCGTTTGGCGCGGGACAGGTGGCTGGCGCCCAGTTCGAGGAACATACGGCGGTTGGCCAGCCCGGTCAGGTGGTCGTGCGAGGCCAGTTCGAAGGCGCGGCGCTTTTCGTCCTCCAGTTGCATGATCAGCTTGCGCTTGTCCAGATCGGCCACTTCAAGTGCGCTGAAAAGCTGCACCTGCCGCAGCATGGTGCGGACGATCAAGAGCGTGGCGCCGAGAACGGCCGCCGTAAGCAGCCAGAGAACCAACAGGAAGCGCGCGCGGTTGGCCTTGTACTCCGCCTGCAGTTCATCCACCCCGCGGCTGATTACCACAACGAAGGGGTAACGCACCAGATGCTCGAAGCTGGCCTGATAGGCGAGGCCATCGCCAAATAGTTCGGTCACCAGCGAGCTGCGGCGGATTTCCGGCGACGGAGCATGCTTGGTTCGCCAAGCTTCGCTGGGATATTCGAGGCCCCCCTGGCGTGCTCTGGCGACCTCTTCGCCCGTGGTTTGAAGAATCTGGATTACACCCGAGCCGCCGATGTCGATCTCCCGATAGAGGCCGAGCAGGTAGCCCAGATCGAGCGTCGCCAGCAGTATTCCCTGCATTTTCCGGTCGCCCCCGATGACCGGAAAGAGCAGCGGGAGCTGCCAGGCATCTTCTTGCGAGGAGGATAAAGGAGCAAGCTTCAGCACAGCGGGCTCGTCGCCCAGCGCTTCTTCCAGCGTGGCGCTTACGGCATCGATCAGTGCGCTGCTGTCGTCGGTCGGGGACGAGGTGTAAATGCGCTGCAGCGACGTATCGTAGAGCGCGATGCGCAGAAAGGCGCGGTCGGTCGACACGATTGCCGACAGCCGGTCGCCGGCATCCTTGCGGCTGCCGCTGAAAGCTTCAACCGAAGTCAGCGCCAGCAGCCGTCCACGGTCGAGAATCTGGGCGAGGTTTTCCGAGACGATGAGCGCCAGACTTTCCTGCTGTGTCCGCGAATTGTGGTAGACCATTTCGCGTTCGGCGTCGAGCCGTTGCCAGACTATCGTCCAGGTTGCCGCCAGCAGTACCAGCGACAGCGCCACGATCCCCGTCAGGGGGCGTTTCCAGCCCGCACCGGTGGGCGCCTTGTCGTGCTCCCGGTTTTGCGGGATGTGAAGGTGTGGGGATTCGGATTCGCTCTGGTGCATAAGGCAGTAATTATGTTGCTGCTTTGTGACGCCTTGGTTTCACTGTAAAGGCGAAAAAAAAGGCGCGACCACCGGCCGCGCCCCTGAGCTTGATATCTCCCGGCAACTCAGTTGGGAACGTTGCTCATCCGTGGCTGGGCCACAAAGTCGGGTACGGCGACCGTGCCGCTGGCCTGGAAGTAGGCTTCCAGCGCGTCGATATCGACGGCGCCGCCGAGCAGGTTGGTGCCCTGCTTGAACTCGACGTAGTTGTCGCCGCCAGTGGCCATGAAATTGTTGACCGTCACCCGGTACGAGTTGGTCGGCTCAACCTTGACGCCGTTGATCTGAATGGTGTTGGCGTTGACCCAGTTGCAGGCGGTATTGAGTACCGTCGTGTTGCCGATGCTCCAGCCGGCAGCCGGGGTGAACTGGTAGCTCAGGCTGGCCGAGGGCTGCATGAGGCGGTTGCCGTTTTGCGTGCCGCAGCCGCGGAACTGCTGCTCGAGCACGTTCTTGATCTGCTGGCCGGTCAGCGTCATGGTCACCAGGCTGTTGCCGAAGGGCTGCACGGTGAAGGCCTCGCCGTAGGTGACGTTGCCGTCGCCTTCGTTCGCCGCGCTCGACGGGTAGGTGAAACCGGGGCTGCGCACGCCGCCCGGATTCATCAGGGCGACCACGGCGTCGCCATAGCCCGGCTGGCTGGTGGCGGCGAGTTGCGAGTCGGCGATGACGAAGCCGGCCGGCTGGCGGCCGGTGGCGTCGGCGACGTTGGACAGCGCGCCGGCGATCGAGCCGATGACGCGGTTGGCGAGCGGCGTGGCGATGCTTTCGTAACCGGCGACCAGATTGTTGAGCGCGGCGTTCGGCGTGATCGCCGCGTTGTTGCGGAAGACGATGGTGTTCCACGGCGTGACAGCCACCGCGTCGCGCGTCTTGCGATCGACGGTGATGTCGACTTCGGTGAGTACGCGGCCGAAGGACAGCGCGCTGGTTACCGGCACCAGCTTGCCGGTTCTGGTCGGCAACTGGCAGTTGTACACGTTGTGCGTGTGGCCGGAGATCACCAGGTCGATCGCCGGGTCGAGGCGCTGGACGATATCGACGATGTCGCCGGTGAAGCCGGTGCAGTTGTTATAGCCGGCGATCGACGAGGGGGATGCGCTCTGGCCGCCACCCTGATGGATCGAGACGACGATGACTTCGGCGCCCTTGTTGCGGATCTGGCGGATCAGCGCGTTGGCGGCATCGGCTTCATCCTGGAACTCCAGGCCTTCGACGCCGCTTGGCGTGACGATGGTCGGCGTGCCTTCGAGAACAAGGCCGATGAAAGCGACACGTGTGCCGTTGATGACCTTGATATGGTAGGCGGGGAAGAGCGTCTTCTGGCCGGCGACGTCGACCACGTTGGCCGAGAGGAACTTGAACTTCGCGCCCTCGAACGGGTTCGGTGTGCCGACCACATCGCCCTTGCAGGTATGGTCGTGGTCGGTCGGATGGCAGCCGCCGTCCTGCATGCGGTGCAGCTCGGTCTTGCCTTCGTCGAACTCGTGGTTGCCGACCGCATCGTAGTCGAGGCCGTAGCTGGCGCCGAGGCGGTTCATCGCCTCGATCGTCCCTTCGTCGTGGAAGAGGGCGGAAACCAGCGGGCTGGCGCCGATCAGGTCGCCGGCAGAAATGATCACGGTGCCGTTCGGGTTCTTGGCGCGCATCGCATCGATGTAGCCGGCGAAGTAGTCGACGCCGCCGACCGGCGCGCTGAACAGGTTGCCCGGTGAGCGCAGGGTGCCGTGGAAATCGTTGAAGCCGATGACCTTGATGCGCTGGTAGCGCTTAATGTCGTAGGCGGCGGCCTTGGCGCGGAGCTCGTCTTTCTGGGCATCGTTCAGGTTGCCGGCAGGGACGGCGTCGATGACGCTGTTGACGTGCGCCAGCCAGGCGGCCTGGTCGGCGTAAACGCCTTCTTCGAGGATCAGGTCGTTGAGCGTGCAATTGCCGCTGCCGCTGCCGTCGGCATCAAGGTTGGGCACGGCGGTCGACAGGTGGCCGATGGTTACGGTTGGCTGGGCGCTGGGAATGGCGCAGGTCGCGGCCTGGGCGCTGCCGGCGGCGAAGGCGAGGCCGATGAGCGAGGCAATGAGGGTCAGTTTCATGATGGTCTTCCTGGTGAATCAGACGTGACGGGTCAAATGGCGGCGGGCGATCGCGCCGAGCATGCCGAGGCCGGCGAGCAGCATGGCCCAGGACTCGGGTTCCGGCACCGCTGTGATCGACATCACGCCGTAGCCGCCGCCTTCCGGCGACAACGCGGCGAGGCCGGTGATCGTGTAGTTGCCGGCGGCGAGGTTCCAGCTGCCCTTGCTGAAGCGGTTGTCGGCCGACACGGCGGCGAGGTCGAAAATCGGCTCGTCGCTCAATCCCTGGGCCAGCGGAGCCGAAGTCAGGCCCAGCGAAAGACCGTTGGCGAAAATCTCGAAACGGTCGCCGCTGAAGCCGACATCCATGGCGCGCAGTACGCCCGACTGTGCCAGCGTGAAAGTGAAGTCGGTATCGAGCGTGCCCAGATCGTAGAGTGCCGAATTGGTGCCGTCGAAATCGAATTCGAACCAGCTGCCGTCGGTGGGAGCGGTTACGGCGTGGGCGTTCAGCGAAAGGGCGGTGATTACAGCGGCGAGCAGGGTGCGGACGGGTTTCATGGCGACTCCGGAAGGGTGGTTGAACAGCAAGCTGGCCTTTGCCAGCGTGAGCCCACCTTAAAGGTCGCACGTGAAAATCATTCGGCATGCAGGCTAGTCCGTTTGTCTCATGGAAGCTTGCGGGCGGAAGGGCAAAACACCGGGTTAGTCCATTCGGACGTCGCTGGTCGGCTGCTGGAGTCATCTTGCTGTCACACAGCGCAATTAGCATCGGTTGGTTTGTTGCAATTCCCCGTTAACGCAGTTGCGAAAATACGCGACTCAACCCAGGATTAAATTCATGAAAAAAGCGATTTTGTGTGCGGCGCTGGCCGCTGCGTTTGCGCCGCTCACCGCGTCGGCGGCGGACATGACGTTTGCCGGTCTGACCAAGGCATGGACTTACAACCACGCGCTCACCGGTGTTGTTGGACAAACGTCTGAAATCGCCGCTTTTGACAAGCTCACCAATTCCCTGTGGGTGGCCGGCGTTGCTGGGGTGGATGTCCTGAACGCGAGTAACGGCAGCCTGATCCAGCATATTGATACCTCGCCGTTCGGCAGCATCAACAGCGTCGCCATTCACAACGGCGTCGCTGCATTTGCCATCGAATCTTCGGCAGATCGTACGGCGCCGGGCATGATCAAGTTTTTCGATACCACGACGCGGGCGCTTAGCGCCGGTGTCAACTCCGTGTCGGTCGGCGCGCTGCCCGATATGCTTACCTTCACGCCCGACGGCAGCAAGCTGCTGGTCGCCAATGAAGCTTCGCCAACCGTTTATGGCAACCCCGCACTTGACCCAAAAGGCAGCGTCAGCATCATCAACATGAACACGCGCAGCGTAACAGCTACCGCCGGCTTCACCGGTGTCGCGACTTCCGGCAGCTACCTGCGCACCAACACCGGCATGGATTTCGAGCCGGAATATATTGCCGTCAACGCCGCCGGTACCAAGGCTTATGTTTCCCTGCAGGAAGCCAACGGCATGGGCGTTCTGGATCTGGCGACCAATACATTCACCAGCGTCGTCGGCCTTGGCGCCAAGGATTTCAGCGCGCCCGGCAACGGCATCGACCCCAATGACAAGGATTTCCTCTCCGGTACCAGCGGCCCGACCAAAACCGAATTGCGCCCGGCTGCTGTCAAGGGGCTTTACCAGCCGGACGGGATGGCCGCGTATCAAGCCGGCGGACAGACCTTCATCGTCATGGCCAACGAAGGTGATACACGTGAGGACGACGGCGACAAGGCACGCGCCTCGACGCTTTCCGGCACGCCCAACGATCTCAAGCGCCTGAATATTTCTACCACGGATTCAACGGCCGGCAATCTTGTGACTTTCGGTGCCCGCTCGTTCTCCATTCGCAATGAAGCGGGGGGGGTCGTGTTTGATAGCGGCAACCAGCTGGATAAGGAGGCTATCGCGCGCGGCATTTACGACGACGGGCGCAGCGACGACAAGGGCGTGGAGCCCGAAGGCGTTGAGCTGGTGTTCATCGGTGAGCGCACCTATGCCCTGATCGGCCTGGAGCGTACGACCAAAGGCGCTGTCGCAATTTATGACGTGACCAACCCGGCAAATGCCAGCTTCGTTGATATGCTGGTCACTGACGGCGATATCGCACCGGAAGGGCTGGAAGGGTTCGTCATGAGCGGCAAGCATTACCTGGCGATTTCCAATGAAGTGTCGGGTACGACGACGGCTTACAGCCTGGCGCCGGTGCCGGAACCTGAAACCTACGCCATGCTGCTGGCGGGACTCGGGCTGCTGGGCTTTACGGCGCGCCGTCGCAAAGCGGTTTAAACGCGGATTGGCCGCCGCGTATCCGGAAACCGGGTGCGCGGCAGCGCCAAGTGGGCGGGGCTGCCAGGCATTATTGGCGAATTCCTGTCATCTTTTTGTCAAAAATCGTTGTTATCGTTTTCCCGCCCTCTTTTCTTCGGAGCCTCGCATGTATTTCTCAAAATTTGCAATTACTGCCCGGCAGGCAACGCTTGAGCACTACCAGTCGGCGTCCCGGATTTTGCTCGACTCGACCGACGGCCTTGCCAAACTTTACTTTGATACGGGTCATGCGACACTGAGCCATGCCCGCAGTAGCGATTCGTTGCCCGACAACAATCCGCTCCACAATGTTATGCCGGAATTCGTCACCGGATATTTGCGTGTCGCCGGCCGTGCACAGGAAAGCCTGATGCGCCTCGCGGAAGCGCAGATGCATAGCGCCAGCAATCTCGCAAAATTCGCGCTGGACAAAACCGCACACCTGTCGCCACCGGAGGTGGAGCAGGCGCTCAAAGTAACCGGGTCAATCGTGACGGCAGGCGAAAACGCTGCCGACGCGCTTTGCGAGGCGTCGATAAAAGCGATTGTCGACGTTGAAAAGAAACTCGACCGCCCGTCCCGGACAAAGAAAAAAGTCGCGGCATAGGTTATTCGTAAAACTTGGGAGGGAAAGAGCCGCGATGAAACTGATAAAGCCTGACGATGACTACATCGAAAAAGCCAAGCTGTTGAGCGCTGACGAGATCGAGCGCCTGTTGGCGCGAATGCGTGGAAAACTGTCGCGCCGTCTTGATAACGAAAAGCTGACCGCGACCGAGGCTGCGGCAATACAGCTTCAACTGGAGGACGAGCAGCTCTCGGAATGGCGCGAGCGGATGGCCGAAATAACAAAGGGCAAAGAGCCTCATCCGCACCGCAAATAACGGAACCTGACGGCGCTGTCAGCGCAGTCGCCGGGAGCCGAGGCTCCCGTGTTGTTTTTTGGCGGTTATTTTGGTTGTTTCGGTGATCAGGGAAGCTCTTCCCGATGCAGCAAAAAGACGTGCTGATCGCCCGCGCTGGTGTCGAGCCAGGTAAATGGCGTCTCAGGGAAGGCTGCCTCCAGCGCATCGCGGTTGTGGCCGATTTCGACCACCAGCAAGCCGCCGGGATTCAGGTGTTCGCCAACTTCCTTGAGCATGATGCGCACCAGATCAAGACCATCTTCGCCGCTGGCCAGGGCGAGTTCCGGTTCGTGCCGGTATTCTTCCGGCAGGGCCGCCATCGATTCGGCATTGACGTAAGGTGGATTGGAAATGATCACGTCGTAGCGTTGTTTGTCGAGCCCTGCAAACAGGTTTGACTGGACGAGGTGCACGCGTGATTCCATTCCGTGGTCGCGCACATTTCTTTCAGCCACCGCCAGTGCGTCGGGTGAGATATCAACGGCATCAACCCCGGCTTCCGGGAAGGCGTGCGCGGCGAGGATTGCCAGGCAGCCCGAGCCGGTGCACAAATCCAGCACATGGACCACGGCCCAGGGATCATCGATCCAGGGCGCCAGTTGCTCACGCAGCAACTCGGCGATGAAGGAGCGCGGAACGATGACGCGCTCATCGACGTAGAAGCGGTGCTCGCCCAGCCAGGCTTCGTTGGTCAGGTAAGCGGCTGGCAGGCGTTCGTTGATACGCCGTTCGATGATGCGCAGTGCGGCACGGCGCTCGTCGCTAGTCAGCCTCGCATCGAGAAACGGCTCAAGGCGCTCAGGCGGCAGATGCAAGGCGTGCAGCAGCAGGTAGGCGGCTTCGTCCCAGGCATTGTCCGAGCCGTGCCCGAAAAACAACCCGGCTTCGTTGAAGCGGCTGACCGAAAAACGCAGTAGATCGCGCAGCGTGGAGAGTTCCTGTCGGGCTTGTTCAAACATTTTCGGGCAACAGTTTTTCAAGAATGCGGCGATAGATGGCTGAGAGTTTTGGCAAGGCGGCGATGTCGACGCATTCGTTGATCTTGTGAATGGTCGCGTTGACCGGGCCAATTTCGATGACTTGCGGGCAGATTTCGGCGATGAAGCGGCCATCCGAGGTGCCGCCGGTGGTCGATAGATCGGCCTCGATGCCGGTCTCTTCGCGGATTGCCGACAAGCTTGCATCGACCAATGTGCCGCGTCCGGTGAGAAAAGGCTTGGCGCCAAGCGTCCAGTCGATGCTGTAGTCGAGGTCGTGACGCTGGAGAACCTCGCACAGTCTGGCTTTCAGGCCATCCGGTGTGCTCGCCGAAGCGAAGCGGAAGTTGAAACGGATTTCGACGGTGCCGGGGATGACGTTACTGGCGCCGGTGCCGCCGTGGATGTTCGAAATTTGCCAGGTGGTAGGCGGGAAGAATTCATTGCCTGCATCCCAGATTGTTGTGGCGAGTTCGGCAATCGCCGGGGCGGCCAGATGAATCGGGTTTTTCGCTAGCTGCGGATAAGCGATATGGCCTTGTATGCCCTTGACTGTAAGTTTGCCGGAGAGCGAACCGCGCCGGCCATTCTTCACGGTGTCGCCGAGTTGATTGACCGCTGTCGGCTCCCCGACAATGCAGAAGTCCATCGCCTCATGGCGGGCGTGCAGGGCCTCGGTTACGGCCACAGTGCCGTCGGTGGCGTCACCTTCCTCGTCGGAGGTCAGCAGGAGAGCGATCGAGCCGGTATGCGCGGGCCGTGCCGCGACGAAGGCCTCAATCGAGGTGACGAAGGCGGCCAGTGAGCTTTTCATGTCGGCAGCGCCTCGTCCGAAGAGCATGCCTTCGCGCTGGCTGGGTTCAAAGGGGTTGGTGTGCCACTGATCGAGTGGGCCGCTAGGCACGACGTCGGTATGGCCGGCAAAGCAGAGCAGGGGGCTGACGCTGCCACGGCGCGCCCAAAGGTTGGTCACTGCGCCGCGATTGATGTATTCGCATTTGAAACCGATGCGTTCGAGGCGTTCGGCGATGATCGGCATACAGCCACCGTCGTCCGGTGTCACCGAGTGGCGGGAAATCAGTTGCTCGGCCAGGTGCAGTGTTGCATCGTGGCTTGTGTCATGCGGCATGGGTTTATTCTTCAGTGTCGTTGAGGCTCAGGGTGAATTCCTTGAAGGAAGGACCACCCGGGTTGGTGGCCGAGAAGTCGAGCGGTACATCGCTATGCTTTTCTTCTTTTTGCGTGCTGCCATTGATTTCAGAGTTGTTGATCAGCCAGGAGAGGTTGGTTGGCGAGTCGGCATTGGCCAGCGCTTCATCGAGGGTGATCACGCCGTCGCGGTAGAGGCGGAACAGATCCTGTTCGAAGGTCTGCGATCCGGGGGCAAGGCTTTGTTCCATTGCTTCCTTGACCGCAATGACTTCACCACGTTCGATCAGCTCCTGAATATGGCGCGTGTTGAGCAGCACTTCGGCGGCCGGTGTGCGCTTGCCGTCCGGCTTCTTTACCAGACGCTGCGAGACGATGGCCTTGAGGCTGACCGAGAGGTCGAGATAGAGCGAAGTCCGGCTTTCCAGCGGGAAGAAGTTGATGATGCGGTTTAGTGCGTGATAGCTGTTGTTGGCGTGCAGCGTGCCGAGACAGAGGTGGCCGGTCTGGGCGTAGGCGATGGCCGCCTGCATCGTTTCCTTGTCGCGGATTTCGCCGATCAGGATGCAGTCCGGCGCCTGGCGCATGGCGTTTTTCAGGGCCATGTCCCAGCTCAGGGTGTCCATGCCGATTTCGCGCTGATTGACGATCGATTTCTTGTGCTTGAAGAGAAACTCGATTGGATCTTCGATGGTGAGGATGTGGCCGCTGCGGTTTGCGTTGCGGTAGTCGAGCATCGACGCGATGGTCGTTGATTTGCCGGAACCGGTCGAGCCGACAATCAGCATCAGGCCGCGTTTCTCCATGATCAGTTCAGACAGGATCGATGGCAGCATCAGTGTGTCAAGCTCGGGAATGTTGCCGAGGATGTAACGTACGACAATCGAAATCGAGGCTCGCTGCCGGAAGATGTTGATGCGGAAATTGCCGACATTCGGAACGCCGAAGGAGAGGTTCATCTCCATTGTCGCTTCGAAGGTGTGAAGCTGATCCGGCGACATCAGTTCAAAGGCGATCTTTTCGATCATTGCCGAATCCATCACCTGCTGATTGACGGGAACGGTATTACCCTGGATCTTGATGTGGATTGGCACACCGGCGGAGATGAAAATATCCGAGGCCTGCTTTTCTGCCATCAGCTGGAAAAGTTTGTCGAGAATCATCCTGTCTCCGCCCGTGTCGTTGTGGGTAGTGTTGGCTGATACGGCCTAATCGCCGCGCAGCAGATCGTTGATGCTGGTTTTGGCGCGGGTCTTGGCGTCGACTTTCTTGACAATGACGGCGCAATAGAGGCTGTAGCTGCCATCCTTTGACGGCAGATTGCCCGAGACTACCACGGAGCCCGGCGGTACGCGGCCGTAATGGACTTCGCCGGTTTCCCGATCGTAGATTTTGGTCGATTGCCCGATATAGACACCCATCGAGAGCACGGAACCTTCGCCGATGATGACGCCTTCAACGACTTCGGAGCGCGCGCCGATGAAGCAGTTGTCTTCGATGATCGTCGGGTTGGCCTGGAGGGGTTCGAGCACGCCGCCAATGCCAACGCCACCCGAGAGGTGAACATTCTTGCCGATTTGCGCACAGGAGCCGACTGCCGCCCAGGTGTCGACCATCGTGCCTTCATCGACGTAGGCACCGATATTCACGAAGGAAGGCATCAGGACCACGTTTTTGCCTAGGAAGCAGCCGCGACGTGCGCCGGCCGGCGGTACGACGCGAATTCCCGAACGTGCGAACTTTTCGGCGTCGTAGTTGGCGAATTTTGTCTGCACCTTGTCGTAATAGCGCATCGGGCCGCCATCCATGACCTTGTTGTCTTCAAGCCGGAAAGACAGCAGCACGGCTTTCTTGATCCACTGATGCGTAACCCAGTCGCCATCAATCTTCTCGGCGACGCGCAGTTTGCCTTCGTCGAGTTGCCCGAGCACGTCGGCCACGGCAGCGCCGATTTTTGCCGGTGCGCTGTCGGGTTGCAGTGTGGTGCGAATTTCCCACGCGTCTTCAATAATCTGCTGGATTGCCTGCATTTTAGTTTTCCTGGAGGTTTGAAATAAATGAACGGATGCGCTCGGCTGCTTCGACGCAGTCTGCGAGCGGGGCAACGAGCGCAATGCGCACGAAGCCGGCGCCCGGATTGACACCCTTTGCTTCGCGGGCCAGATAGCTGCCCGGAACGACAAGCACATTATAGTCGGCGAGCAGACGCTGGGCGAACTCGGTGTCTGACATGTTTGCCGGCGTACGTGACCAGAGGTAAAAGCCGGCATCGGGCAGGCTTGCCCCCATTGCGTGGGAAAGCAGCGGGGTCACGGCGGCAAACTTCTCGGCGTACTGGCGGCGATTGTCGCGCACGTGTGCTTCGTCATTCCAGGCAACTGCGCTGGCGGCCTGCACGGCTGGGTTCATCGCGCTGCCGTGGTAAGTACGGTAGAGCAGATAATTTTTGAGTATGGCCGCATCGCCGGCGACGAAGCCGGAACGCATGCCCGGTACATTCGAGCGCTTCGACAGGCTGGAGAACATGACCAGGCGCTCGAAGCCGCGCCCGAGCAATTTGGCTGCCTGCATGCCGCCGAGTGGCGGATTTTCTTCGTCAAAGAATATCTCGGAGTAACACTCGTCCGAAGCGATGACGAACCCGTACTTGTCCGACAGTGCGAACAGCTGCTGCCAGTCATCGAGATTCAGGATTTTGCCGGTCGGGTTGCCGGGTGAGCATACGTAGAACAGTTGTACGCGCTGCCACTCGGCATCGCTTAGCGTGCAGTAGTCAAAAGCAAAATTGTTTTCGGGCAGTGTGTTCAGGAACCGTGGCTCAGCGCCGGCGAGATAGGCTGCACCTTCGTAAATCTGGTAGAAGGGGTTGGGGCTGACAATCAGCGGCACGTAACCCTTTGACGGGTCGATTACCGTTTGCGCAAAAGAAAACAGCGCTTCGCGCGAGCCGTTGACCGGGATGATCTGGGTTTCAGTGTCAATGCTGGACAGGCCGTAGCGGCGTTCCAGCCAGCCGGCAATAGCCTGGCGCAAAGTCGCACTACCCAGCGTGGTAGGATAATTGGCCAGGCCGCCAAGGCCGGCGGTCAGCGCTTCCTTGATGAAGGCTGGCGTTGCATGCTGCGGCTCACCGATCGACAGTTTGATTTCCCGAAAATCGGGATTGGGCTTGATGCCGGCAAAGAGTTGCCGCAGTTTCTCGAAAGGGTAGGGTTGCAGCTGGGTGAGATGAGGGTTCACGTTGTTTCGGCGGTTTGTGTTGGACGAAGGATTATAAGGGGCATCGCTTGGTGGCGGAAGGAAGCTCAAACGAAATACCGGGTGCTGGCGATCCGCGTGATAAAGGTGTTGCCGTTGCCGCCTTGCTTACCGGCGCGCTGGTCTGGGGGCTGATCTGGTATCCCTATCGAGTCCTGGACGCTGCTGGCATTGATGGCATTGTTGCTTCGACGCTAACCTATGGCGTTGCATTTTTCCTTGGGCTGGTTTTTTTTCGCCGGTCGCTCGGCAAATTCAAGCCGTCATGGGCCCTGTTCTGGCTCGCTATTGCTGCCGGTGCCTGCAATCTCGGGTATGTGCTTGGTACCTTGACTGGCGAGGTAATGCGTGTCTTGCTGCTCTTTTACCTCGCGCCATTATGGACTGTCATCTTGTCACGCCTGCTGCTCGGCGAGCGTCTTAACCGTTTTGGTGTTTTTGTGGTTGTCTTGTCTCTGGCCGGTGCATTGACCATGCTCTGGCATCCGCGCATTGGTTTGCCTGTACCGCAGGACAGTGCGGACTGGCTTGGTCTTGGCGCGGGTTTTTCTTTCGCCTTGTTCAATGTCCTTTCGCGACGCGCGCATGGCGTGACGATTGAGCTCAAATCGCTGGCTGCATTTTTCGGTGTCGTGCTGCTTGGCATGGTGCTGCTGCTGGCCGATTTCGGGCGTTTTCAAATGCCGGTGGAATCGTCTACGTGGCTGTTGCTGGCGTTGCTTGGTGGCGTACTGGTGGCGGCCAACCTGGTCGTACAATTTGGCCTGACTCAGGTTGCGGCGAATCGGGCGATTGTCATCATGCTGTCGGAAGTCGGCTTTGCGGCACTGGCTTCATGGGTGCTTGCGGATGAGGTACCGGGGTTGCGTGAGTGGGCTGGCGGCACAATGATCGTCGCCGCCAGTCTGTTTTCAGCGCGGATGGAGAGCCCCGAGCAGACCAGTCACACTACGTCGCCTGATCGTTGAGCGTTTGAACCAGGCTCTTCTGGCGGCCAAGTTTGCAAGGTCGCACCTTGGTCTTTGCTACTTTCCCGCCACCTGTTGCTGAAGCAGGGCGGCTGTTTTCGGGTGATTGTTCTTTGTTGCGAGGGCTAGCGGCGTGTTTCCTTCGCTGTCTTTGTTCTGCGGATTTGCGCCGCGGGCAATCAGGAGTGTCACGAGTTGCGGGTTGCCGGTTGCCGCAGCCAGATGCAGGGGTGTCAGCCCGGTTTTGCTTGCGGCGTGGATGTCCGCTTTTTTGCTGAGAAGAAGTTCGATTTCCTCAACGCCGCCAGCCAGGACGGCTGAATGCAGCGGCGTCAGGCCGACGCGATCGGTGGCGTTGACTTTGGCACCGCCAGTTATCAGTACCCCGGCAGATTTCGGGCGGCCATAAAAAGCGGCCATGTGCAAAGGGGTTCGGCCCAGGGCATCGGTTGCGTTGACATCGGCACCGTCGGCGACGAGCTGTTTCACTTTGGTCAGGTCTCCCCGCGTTGCTGCTTTCGCCAGTGGGGATTCTTCGTTGGCCGCCTCGGCTTTTGTTTCCGTTGTTTCGGCTTTTTGCGCCGTTGTGCCGTCCTGGGGTTTGCCACAGCCCGCCAGGACAATGAAAAGTGCAAAGACAGCAGCTGTTGCTGCGCGATAGGCCTTGGTTTCCGTTGTTTCAGATGGGTTCAATTTTTACCTCGAAATGCATGTTGTAGGGAGTCTCTCCACCCCGGTGCAGCGATGGTAAACCAAAGCGCAAACAAGGTGCGCCTGAAATTAATTGAAAAAATGTTTGGTAACACCGCTGCGCTGCCTGGAATGCAGATTCGGCAGTTGCCGGTTTTGCCCGGTTTTCGGGCTGGCCCTTCGACAAGGCGTTGCGACAACGCAAGTTGTCGGGAATTTGAGAGCGGCTATCTTTTCGGCTACAATTCGGCTTTCCCGCTGCAGATATCCCCATGACCAAATACGTCTTCGTTACAGGCGGCGTTGTGTCCTCCCTCGGCAAAGGCATCGCTGCCGCGTCCTTGGGTGCGATCCTCGAATCCCGCGGTATTAAAGTTACCCATCTCAAGCTTGATCCCTATATCAACGTCGATCCTGGAACGATGAGTCCGTTCCAGCACGGCGAGGTGTTTGTTACCGAAGACGGTGCAGAGACCGACCTTGATCTGGGCCATTACGAGCGCTTTACCAGCGTACGAATGGAGAAGCGCAACAACTTCACCACTGGCCAGATTTACGAGACGGTGATCAAGAAGGAGCGGCGCGGCGAGTATCTCGGCAAGACGGTGCAGGTCATTCCGCACATTACCGACGAGATCAAGACGCACATCAAGCGTGGCGCCGAGGGCGCCGATGTGGCGATTGTTGAAATCGGCGGTACCGTCGGCGACATCGAATCGCTGCCTTTCCTTGAAGCCATTCGCCAGATGGGGCTGCAGGAGGGGCGCAATAACGCCTGCTACATGCACCTGACGCTGCTACCTTACATTCCGACCGCCGGCGAGCTGAAGACCAAGCCGACACAGCATTCGGTGAAAGAGTTGCGCGAAATCGGTATCCAGCCCGACGTGCTGCTCTGTCGCGCCGATCGCCATGTTCCGGAAGATGAAAAAGCGAAGATTGCGCTTTTCTGCAACGTGCAGCGCGAGGCGGTGATCGAGTGTCTCGATGCCGATTCGATCTACAAGATTCCGGCCATGCTGCACGACCAGATGCTTGACGAGATCGTCTGCCACAAGCTGGGCATTCTGGCCAAGGCGGCTGATCTGACGGTCTGGAAGAATCTTGTTTACTCACTTGAGCACCCTGAACACACGGTCAATATCGCTTTCGTTGGCAAATATGTCGACCTGACCGAATCGTACAAATCGCTGACCGAGGCACTGGTGCACGCCGGGATTTACACCAAGAGCAAGGTGAAGATCAATTACGTCGACTCGGAAGAAATCGAGAAGAACGGTTGTGACGTCCTGAAGGCGATGGATGCCGTCCTTGTGCCGGGGGGTTTTGGCCGGCGCGGTACCGAGGGCAAGATTGCCGCGATCCGTTATGCCCGCGAGAACAAGGTCCCTTATCTCGGGATTTGCCTTGGCATGCAGCTCGCCGTTGTTGAATTTGCCCGCGATGTGGCGGGGATGGCCGGCGCGCATAGTACCGAGTTCGAGAAGACTACGCCTTACCCGGTGATCGGCTTGATTACCGAGTGGCAGGATGCATCCGGCAAGCTTGAAGTGCGTGATGAAAACTCCGACCTTGGCGGCAGCATGCGTCTCGGCGGTCAGTTGTGCAAACTCGGCGAAGGCACGCTGGCCCGAGAGATCTACGGCAAGGCCGAGATCATTGAGCGGCATCGTCATCGCTATGAAGTGAATAACACCTTGCTCAGCGAACTCGAAGAGAAGGGTTTGATTGTTTCCGGCCGTGCGCCGGTGACCGATCTGTGCGAAATGGTCGAGCTGCCGAAAGAAGGGCCGAACGCCCATCCGTGGTTTGTCGGTTGTCAGTTCCATCCGGAATTCACTTCTTCGCCACGCAAGGGACACCCGCTGTTCACCTCCTTCGTGCAGGCTGCGCTGACGAACAAGGCGAGTTGATGAAACTTTGCGACTTCACTGTCGGGCTCGATCAGCCTTTATTCCTGATCGCCGGCCCGTGTACGGCGGAGTCGCTGGCGCTTTGTGTTGATGTGGCGGGGCAGATGAAGGAAATTTGCGCCCGGCTTGGTGTGCCCTATATTTTCAAAGCCTCGTACGACAAGGCCAATCGCAGTTCCGGCGCCTCGGTGCGTGGGCCGGGGCTGGAGGGTGGTTTGCATATTTTGTCCGAAGTGCGTCGGCAGGTCGGCGTGCCGGTGCTGACCGATGTGCACAGCGAAGGCGATATTGCGGCTGTCGCATCGGTTGTCGATGTGTTGCAGACGCCCGCATTCCTTTGCCGGCAGACCGATTTCATTCATGCCGTGGCGGCCTGTGGCAAACCGGTAAATATCAAGAAGGGGCAGTTTCTCGCGCCGGGCGACATGAAGAACGTCGTTGCCAAGGCCCGCGAAGTCAATGGCGGCGCCGACAACTTGATGGTTTGCGAACGCGGTGCTTCTTTCGGCTACAACAATCTGGTGTCCGACATGCGCGCGCTGGCCATCATGCGCGAGACGGCTTGCCCGGTGGTGTTCGATGCCACACATTCGGTGCAATTACCCGGCGGGCAGGGCACGGTTTCCGGTGGTCAGCGCGAGTTCGTGCCGGTGCTGGCGCGCGCTGCGGTCGCCGTGGGTATCGCCGGCCTGTTCATGGAAACGCATCCGTGCCCGGAAAAAGCATGGTCCGATGGCCCCAACAGCTGGCCGCTGGATTCTATGGAAAGTCTCTTGCGTACGCTGGTTGCGCTGGATCGGGCGGTCAAGGCTGGCGGCTTTGAGGAGCTGCGTTGATGGCCAAGGGCTACCTCGTTGTCGAAGCGAAGGTCTCCGATCCGGTCGGTTACGAAACCTATAAACAGCTGGCGCAGCTAGCGATTGCGGCCTACGGTGGCCGTTATCTGGTACGCGGTGGTGCGGCTGAAGTGCTTGAAGGCCCTTGGACCGCGCCGCAGCGCTTGGTCATCGTCGAATTCGATTCGGTCGAGCAGGCAAAAATTTTTTACGATTCTCCCGAATACCTGGCGGCGCGTGCCGCACGCAAGGATGCGGCAGCCATGAACCTGCTGGTTGTCGAAGGTTTGTCACTTTAATCTCTGGAAATAAAGGAAGAATAATGAGCTCTGTCGTTGATGTCGTTGCCCGCGAAATTCTTGACTCGCGCGGCAATCCCACCGTCGAATGCGACGTTTTGCTGGAGTCTGGGGTGATGGGCCGTGCTGCGGTGCCGTCCGGCGCCTCGACCGGTTCACGCGAAGCCATCGAGCTGCGCGACGGCGACGTTGCCCGCTACTTTGGCAAGGGTGTTTTGCAGGCGGTTGAGAACGTCAACACCGAAATCGCCGAGGCTATCATCGGTCTCGATGCACAGGAACAGGCTTTCATCGACCAGACACTGATCCAGCTCGATGGTACTGAAAACAAGTCGCGCCTCGGTGCCAACGCCATGCTGGCGGTGTCGATGGCGGTGGCCAAGGCGGCGGCGGAAGAGTCCGGCCTGCCGCTTTATCGCTATTTCGGCGGCTCCGGCCCGATGCAGATGCCGGTGCCGATGATGAACATCATCAACGGTGGCGAGCACGCCAACAACAGCCTGGATATCCAGGAATTCATGATCATGCCGGTCAGTCAGAATTCCTTCCGCGAAGCGCTGCGCTGCGGTGCGGAGATTTTCCATTGCTTGAAAAAGTTGCTCGACAAGAAGGGCCACTCGACGGCCGTGGGTGATGAAGGCGGTTTCGCGCCTAACCTCGGCAGCCATGCCGAAGCGCTGC
This sequence comes from Rhodocyclaceae bacterium, assembly GCA_044359525.1. GTDB lineage: Bacteria > Pseudomonadota > Gammaproteobacteria > Burkholderiales > Rhodocyclaceae > CAJBIL01. The sequence continues at coordinate 26,622 of JBIKLY010000015.1, forward strand.
AACTGGTTATCGAAGCCATCGAAATTGCCGGCTATTTCCCCGGCGAGGACGTGCTGATTGCGCTCGATTGTGCTGCTTCCGAGTTCTACAAGGACGGAAAATACCATCTGAAGGGCGAAGGCCTGCAATTGACCTCGGCGCAATTCGTCGACTATCTGGCCAACCTCGCCGACCAGTTCCCGATCGTCTCGATCGAAGACGGTATGGCCGAAGGTGACTGGGACGGCTGGAAGTTGCTCACCGATCGCCTTGGCAAGACGGTGCAGATCGTCGGCGACGACGTTTTCGTCACCAACACCAAGATTTTCAAGGAAGGCATCAAGAAGGGCATTGCCAACTCGATCCTGATCAAGATCAACCAGATCGGTACGCTGTCGGAAACCTTCGCTGCCATCGAAATGGCCAAGCGCGCCGGCTATACCGCCGTGATTTCCCATCGCTCCGGCGAGACCGAAGACAGCACCATCGCCGACATCGCCGTCGGCATGAACGCGCTGCAGATCAAGACCGGTTCGCTGTCGCGTTCGGACCGTATGGCCAAGTACAACCAGTTGCTGCGCATCGAGGAAGATCTCGGCGATACGGCGGGTTATCCGGGTCGCGAAGCCTTCTACAACCTGCGTTGATCGGCTGATCTTTCCTGCGCGCTGCCATGCGCTGGCTTTCCATCGCACTGGTCGCCCTTGTCGTGCTGTTGCAGTACCCGCTATGGGTCGGCAAGGGGGGCTGGTTGCGGGTCTGGGATGTGGACCGGCAACTGCAGCAGCAGAAGGAAAGCAACACGACGCTGGAAGTGCGCAACGCCGGCCTTGATGCCGAAGTGCGTGATCTCAAGCAAGGTTACGATGCGATCGAGGAACGTGCGCGCTTCGAGCTCGGTATGGTCAAGCAGGACGAGGTCTTTGTTCAGATTCCCGATAAGACTGCAGCTGAAATCGCCGCTGCCGACCGGTCTGCACCAAAACCGCTTCCTTCACGGTAGCGGGTTCCTGCAAAATTTTTGTTCAGATGGAGCCACCCAGTGACGCCTTCAAAAGAAACGCTTGAAGCCGAGGCAAAGCGCTTCGCCAATATTGTTTTTTTTATCGGGGCTGCGGCCCTCATGCTGGCAGCTACCCTGCTTCAGCCGTTTGCACTGAGCTTGTTCGGCCCGGTGATTGGCGAGCACATTTCGTTTATTGCCGCGACTATAGGCATCTTCGGGCTTGCCTCCAACCGGCCGCAATTGGCGCTGTTTGCAATCGACCGGCAATGCAGGAAATACGGCCACGTACCCGGTGATGATCCGGCAGTCTGCAAGCGTTGTTTTCAGCGTATATAAAGCGTCGTAACTTGGTATCGCAAAAATCAGAGGCCGGTGCCCGTTATTCGAGCAGTTCAATCTGCCCGGAAATGTTGGCGCTGATCTGCGACTCACCCCCTTCGATGGGCATCGGCACCGAGTCCGCCGAAGCGAGACCGGCGCTCGCGCGCATCATCGGCATCGGTGGTTGACGGCCGTTGCTGCTTATCGAAAGCTGCTTGATCCGGTAGGATTTTCCGAGTGCGTCGGCGAGCAGTTTGGCACGTGATTTAAACGCGCTCACGGCATCGAGGATGGCGTCATTCTCGGCTTTCTTTCGGGTCTCGGGTGCAGGCAGCATGGTGATGCTGGAGACCGCGAGCGAGGCCTGCAACTTGCCGAGCAGTTCTGAGAGTGCGCTGGCATCACTCGACTCCAGCGTCAGATCGGAGCGCATGCGCCAAGTCTCGATCTTGCCGCCCTTGCCATAGACCGGATAGCTCTGCGTACCGCCGCTCTGGGTTTTTACATTGGCGTATCCCTTTGCCGTTTTCAGCCCCTCGGTGATCAGGCTGTTGATGCGTTTTGACAGCTCGCCGGGCGTCGCACCGGTGGCTTCGGCAAATACCGTGGCGCGTGCGAGATCATTGACTGCCGAACGGCTGGCTTCGGCCGATATGTCGATTGTTGTTGGTGCGGCTAATGCCGGTTCGACGCGAGTGGCAAGCACGAGAACAAGCAGCGAAAGGCGACAGAGCAAAGACAAGGTTGGCATGGCGTTTCCTTAAGGTTTTGATATTGAATGATTCTGGATGCTCGTGGTCAATCGACAGACTCTGCCGAATAACGGAGAGTACGGGCTGCAAGCGGCGATCAGTCATTCTAGCGCGATGCTGGTTTTGCGTTGTTGTAGTCAGGCGTGAGAAGCTTGGTTAGAATTCATGCAACCCGTTTGCTTTCGTGCGACGGGCCGGGTCTTTGAGGAGGCGCCATGCTGAAAGCAGGACAGGCAGCACCGATGTTCGTCCTCCCTGATGCGGATATGGAATACATTGATATCGCGCAATATCATGGCAAGAACAATGTCATCCTCTTCTTTTACCCCAGAGATGACACACCGGGCTGTACGCTCGAAGCGACCGATTTTTCCGATCACGAGGAGGAGTTTGCGCGCCACGATTGCACGATCATCGGCATCAGCCGTGATGAATGCATCAAGCACGCAGAATTTCGCGACAAGCACGGTATTTCCGTGCGCCTCTTGTCGGATGCCGAGGGCGCGGCTTGCAAGCAGTACGGTGTGTGGCAGGCGAGGGAGGTGGACGGTGTCAAGAAACACGGCATTGTGCGCTCGACTTTCGTTATTGATAAACAAAGCGTTGTTCGCCTCGCACTGTACGGGGTCAACGCCAAAGGCCACGCGCTTGAGATGTTGCGCGCGGTGAAGGAACTCAATTCATGAACATGCAAGTTGCCAAAAACACGGTTGTTACGCTCGACTACAGCGTTGCCGATCCCGATGGTGAGCTGGTCGATGCCGGCCAGGAGCCGCTCATCTATTTGCACGGCGGCTACGACGACATCTTCCCGATGATCGAAGAAGCGGTGCAGGGCAAGAAGATTGGTGAGTCGGTGGTGGTAAAAATGCAGCCGGACGACGCTTTTGGCGAATACGATGCCGAGCTGGTGCAGATGGAGCCGCGCAGCGCTTTTCCCAAGGAGTTGGAAGTTGGCATGCAGTTTGAAGGCGTGCCGGAAGGCGCTGATGACGACGATATCCTGATCTATCGCGTCACTGAAATTGCCGACGACAAAGTGATGCTCGATGGCAACCATCCGCTGGCCGGCATGGCGCTGGTGTTCACCTGCACGGTGACTGCCGTGCGTCCGGCGAGTGCCGAAGAAATCGAGCACGGCCACTTTCACGACGGTGATTGCGATCACGACGACTGATCGTTGCCGGGGGGGTTGAATTTGCAGCATGAACGCGGTCGCCTGACCGCGTTTTTCTTGGGTGCTTTCAGTGAAATCCGGAACTTCAACAATCACGCTGCATCAGCCGCTGTTGCGCGGCGATAGAAGGCCGCGCGTCGCGCTGGTCGGTCGTTTGCGTACCGGCAAGAGCTCGTTATTTGAGGCGGCATCCAGCGTTGCACCAAGGCACGAGAAACTGTCGCAGCAGGGCAGTGCCTACGAGGAATGCCTGGTCGAGATCGGACTGGAGCAGATTTCACTGGTTGATCTGCCGGCGGTCGAGTCGCTGCATCGTTTGCGCGAGCCGGATCAGGTGGTGCTCAAGTATCTGCTGTGGGGCGATCGCTGGCCGGCGATTGCGGCGCACGAGCCGGAGCAGCCGACCGTGGCTTTCCCGCCACCCGATGTGCTGATCCAGGTGGTCGATGCGACGGCGCTTGAACGCGATCTTGAGCTCAGCCTCGAATTGAGCCTGCTTGGCAAACCGCTGGTGATCGCACTGAACCGCGTCGATGAAGCGCGCAAGAAGGGCATCTATATCAATGTCCGGGCCTTGTCCGAACAGTTGGGCGTGCCGGTGGTGGCGACTGTCGCGCATATGGGCATTGGCGTCAGCGAACTGTTTGCCGCCGCTTTGCGCGCCGCGCGGGAGAAAGTCTGCCCGCTGCCACAGCCCTGCAGCGCACACATTCGCGACAGTCTGAAGACGCTCAGCACACTGCTTGCCCGGCCGGAAATCGAGGAAGCGTTTCGTGTGCCACGGCCGCTTCTGCTGATGCAGCTGGCAGAAAACAACGACTACTTTCTGCAGGAGCTGGCCTGCCATTTTTCATCCATGCTGGACGAAGTCGCAGCGGCGCGTGCCGTTGCCGAGGCTCAATTGCCGCGTTCACTCTCTGATGAACTGCATGCCGATCGCCACCATCGTGCGGCCTTGCTGTTTGAAAGCGTCACGCAACTCGGCGGCGCGGCGGATACCGAGCGCTGGAAGCGCTGGCTCGATGAGATTTTCCTGCATCCGCGCTGGGGTCTGATCGGCAGCATGGCGGTGTTTGCGCTGGTGCTCTTTGTCGTCTTCGAGGTGAGCACGACGCTTGATTCATGGACGGCCGCCCGGCTCGTTGCCTGGGCGCAGCAGTGGCAGCCGGAGACAACGGCCGGCGTGGTCGGGCGCGCCGTGGTCGACGGTCTGATCGGTCTGGTCGGTATCGTTGTTCCCTACATGCTACCGCTGGTGATGTTACTGGTCGCGCTGGAGCAGGCCGGCATCATGCATCGCGTGGCCTTCGTCGTCGATCGCGGCTTTCACCGCATTGGTTTGCATGGCGGCGTTGCAGTCCCTTTCCTGATTGGTCTGGGTTGCAATGTGCCGGCCATTTCAGCCGTCGCCAGCGCGACCAGCGGGCGTGATCGCGTCGTGGCTACCTTGCTGATCAGCTTCGTGCCGTGTTCGGCGCGCTCGGCGATCATTCTGGCGATGGGCGGCAAGTATCTCGGCGGACTTGGCGTTTTTGCAATTTTCATGCTGACCGTCGTTGTTCTCGCGCTGCTCGGGCGGTTGCTTGCGCGGCGTTACACGGAGACGGCACCAGGCCTGATTCAGGAGATCCCGCCCTATGCGCTGCCGAAGTGGCGTCCGCTGCTCGAAAAAACCTGGGAGCGCACCAGCGACATCCTGACCATTGTCACGCCGTTACTGGTCGCTGGCAGCGTCGTGCTGGCGCTGCTCAATCACGTCGGTGCCGATGGTGTGATCAATCTTCTGCTGCTGCCCGTCACCACCTGGTGGCTCGGTCTGCCGGTTGTGCTTGGCGTGCCGATCCTGTTCGGCATCCTGCGCAAGGAGTTGTCGCTGTTGATGGTCTATCAGGCGCTGGGCACGGTGGAAATCGTGCCCTTGCTCGACTGGGTGCAGATCGTCACTTTCCTTGTCTTCCTGACCTTCTACATTCCTTGTGTATCGACCTTCGCCGTGATGCTGAAAACAATTGGTCGGCGCGAGGCGCTGTTTTCGGTGGCACTCTCGGTGGCGGTGGCGCTGGCTGTTAGCGGGGGCGTTCGGCTGGGGCTTGAGGTGTTTCGGGCCGCGTTTCTCTGATGTTCTGGTACAACGCGTGTTGAGAAAAATTGCTAACCGTAATCCGTTATTTGTGTTGCGGTAGTGTAACGGCATAATTGTGTAACGGCTGGGTTCGGCCAAACCGTCATCCATAAAATCGCTCAATAGTTGCTATTGGCGGCTGAAATTGTCGTTACTTATAACTCCATTGTCATTTAATTAGTGTTATCATTACACATTATGGCGTTGAATGTACAATGATGCTGAGTGCAAATCAAACAGTTACGGCAAACTGGCGTGTTCTGCCTTTGTCAATATGCGGACCGGTGGGCTCGTTGAACAACTGTAAGGGGCATTGGTGCTAAAGCATATTTTTCTCACAATGACCACGTTTCGCGGGGCTAATTAATTGAAAAAACGCTTCTTATTCTCGTAATAGTATTTTCTGCAGTTTCATCGTCGGCTCAAATTATTCAATGGGTTGATGATTCCGGTCGAATTCACTACGGAGACAGAGTGCCCGAACAGTACAAAAACAGATCGACAATTGTAAAAAGCAGCAGTGAAAGTCCAACAGAGCTTCAAATAGAAGAGGCTAAAGCAAGGTTGCAGAAAAATAAGGAATATCTTCGCAAGCAGCCAGTTACATCTCCGCCTATCGAGAATCAGCGCTCGAATCCAACGCCACCATCCCCTGCTCCTCCAGAAAAAGAGCTTAGCTGCCAAGAACAATGGAAAAAATATGACGAAGCGTGGGCTTGCCTCAACCCCTATCGAATAAAAGGAGGGGTTATAAAAGGAGGGGAAGGTCTTGATAAGTGCCCGCTCGTGAAACAGCCAGAGATATGCAAAAATTAGTGCGCGCCTGCAGGCACAGTCTTTTTACGTGCAAAGATATGCACCGAATACGAATAGCCCAAAAATCACCGCAACAACTTGCCGTCACGATTGAGAATCGTGATGTCGACGAAGCGCGATCCGGCGTGCTTCTCTGGCGAGAAGCCAATGAATACGCCGCCAGCGTCGTAATCCTTCATGGCTTCGAGCGTGTCGCGCAGTTTCTTTCGGGTCGGGTTCGGGCCGGCGCGACGCAGTGCTTCGCCGAGTACTTTGGCGCCGAGGTAACCTTCGACGAAGGTTTGATTCAGCGTCACGTCTTTCGGGGCAAATTTCTGGAAATTTTCCTGAATCTCCTTGATCAGCGGGACGGCGCGACTCGCCGGGTCGGGGACGACCTGGGTCAGCGCCAGCCCTTGCGCTTTGTCGTTACCAATCAGCTTGGCGACCTGTGCGCCATCGGTAACGGATAGCGCGACGTATTGGGCGAGGTTGCCCGCCGCGCGCGACTGCTTGAGAAACTCGGCGCTGGCAGCTGTATTCGAAATCATGATGACGGCCTGCGGGTTGGCGGCGGCAATCATCTTTACCGCATCCTCGACCTTGGTCGTGTTTTTCTCATAGCTGCCTTTGGCAACCAGTGAGCCGCCGGATTTTTTAATGGCGGCTTCTGCACTGCCAAGCACGTCGAGACCGAAGGCATCGTTCTGGTAAAGAATGGCAAAACGGTTGTAGCCGGTGGTGGCGTATTGCTGCGTTATTTTCTCTACTTCCTCGGCGTAGCTGGCCCGTGTGAGGAAAACGTTCGGATCATTTTTGCCGACGACCGATGCGGCACCGGTACGTACCATTAGCAGTGGAATTCCCGCTTCGCTCAGTACTTTTTCCTTGAGCAGCGCTTCAGCGTTGCCGGTGCCGACAAAGCCAAAGAAAACCAGCGGTTGCGAGTCCTTCAGGATTTCGCGCGCCAGACGCACTGTTTCTTCGGCCTTGTAGCCATCATCTTTGGCGACCAGGCGAATTTTCGCGCCATGGATGCCTCCACTGGCGTTGATCGAATCGAAGTAGAGTTGCCCGCCGGCGCGCAGGTAATTGCCGGTCGGGGCGAGTGGACCGCTGAACGGAGCGACCTGTCCGACAACGATTTCAGCAGCGCTGGCAGCCAGCGGCGAAACGCACGTCACGCAAATCAGGATCGCGCCGAGTGTGGCGCGCAGTGTGTTGTTCGGCTTCATGGGACTGGTCTCCGGTATTTTCTTGTGACCGGAAATTTAGGCTTTGATTTGATCGCTGTCGATTGCGGCTTTCCACAATGCGCAAGTCAATTTCTATTTCATGGCTTGTAGGGGTGCGCTTTGAAATGGAAAAGCTGAGGCTTGTCGCTGTCCACAATAACTTCCACCCAGCCCATGAAAGGGTAGCCGAAGGTCTCGGCGCGGGTGAAGTTGGCGACCGGCAGCTTTGTCACCGGGTGGCGTAGCGGCTGATCAACGCGCTGCCAGTGCGTATCGCCGTGCACCAGCAGCACCTGTCCGGCAAAGGTGATTGTTTCCTGGCGCAGGGTTTCCAGCAGTTCCCTGAAGCCGCTGTGGGTGAGGCCGGCGGCAAAGTGTTTCAGGCCGGGGTTGGCTTGCATGGTGATGACGATGCCGGCCAGTTTGTCGCGGCGGACGGTGGCGAAGCCTTGCTTCAGCCAGTCGATCAGCGCCGGGTTGCGCGCCTGGAACTCGGTGCCTGGATCAAGGCGCATGCCGAAGTTGTTGTTCGGGCCGGGTACGTTGAGCGTGATAAAGAGCAGCGGCCCGTGTTGCCAGCGCAGGTGTTCCGGGTAAGGGCCGGTTTGTTGTTCGACGCGCAGTCTGTTTTGACCGAGAGAGAAGGGCTCGGCGAAGAACAGCTCGCGCAATTTTTTCAGGCGTTCGCGTGGGTCGAAGTGGCCGGCGATAAGGCGTCTGCAGTCGGTCCACTCGTTATCGCCGGGGACGTAAATGAAAGGAACGCTTGATGCGTCGAAGAGCGCGCGGCGGTCGAGGAAAAGCGCGTCGCTGCAACGCGAACTGCTTTTCTTGAAGTCGCCGGCATGGATGATGAAGGCCGGGTTTGTTGCTGCAATTTCGTCGAGCATCAAGGGCAGCATGCGCCGCTCGTCGTCGTTGTAGGGCGTGTCGCCGATCAGTGCAAAGTGCCAGGTTTCGGCGTGGCTGCCGGTAGCAAGCAGCAGTGAGGACAGCAGCGTCAGTGCGACCAGCAGGCGTTTCAACGGGCAGCGGTATTGCACTTGAAAACCTTAACCCCACCGCAGAGACGCGGAGGCGCAGAGATGACGCAGAGAAAACCCAATCCTACCCGCATTTTTTTCTCTGCGTTTCCTCTGCGCCTCTGCGCCTCTGCGGTAGATTTTGAAGTAAAAATCCGATTGTCCTGTTTTAACCGAGCAGCGCTTTTAGTTCGTAGAGCGCGTCGAGTGCCTGTTTGGCGCTCAGCTCGTTGGGGTCGAGGGCGTTCAGGCGTTCGATGGCGGGATGCATTTCGACTTCGGGCTGTTCTGTTGGCGTCGAAAAAGCTGTGGCAAAAAGATCGGGCTGCAGCGGATTGACCGAGGCGCGTTGTTCAAGCTCGCGCAGCTGACGCCGTGCTGCCTTGACGACCGATGCAGGGATGCCGGCGAGCGCGGCGACCTGGATACCGTAACTCTGGTTGGCCGGGCCTTCTTCCAGCGCGTGCAGGAAAATGATGCGTTCGCCATGCTCGACGGCATCGAGATGGACGTTGGCCAGATCGGCGTATTCGTTGGCGAGCAGGGTGAGCTCGAAGTAGTGCGTGGCGAACAGCGTCAGGCAGTGGTTCTTTTCGACGAGATGCCGGCAGATGGCGAAGGCTAGCGCCAGACCGTCGAAAGTCGAGGTGCCGCGCCCGACTTCATCCATCAGTACCAGACTGTTTTCGGTCGCGTGGTGCAGGATGGCCGCCGATTCGGTCATTTCGACCATGAAGGTCGAGCGTCCGGAAGCGAGGTCGTCGGAGGCGCCGATGCGCGTGAAGATCTGGTCGAGCGGCCCGAGAACGACGCGGTTGGCCGGCACGAAGCAGCCGACGTGCGCCATCAACGCGATCAGCGCGGTTTGCCGCATGTAGGTTGATTTGCCGCCCATGTTCGGGCCGGTAATCAGCAGCAGGCGACGGCCGTCGCCGAGTTTCGTGTCGTTGGCGATGAACGATTCGCCGCCGGCGCTATTGGCGAACAACTCGCCTTCGACGACCGGGTGGCGGCCGCCTTCGATGTGCAGGCCAGGCTCGCTGGAAAACAACGGGCGACAATAGTTGTGCGAGTGCGCAATGTCGGCGAAGCAGGCCAGCAGATCGCTCATCGCCACGGCGCGGGCGATCCGCTGCAGTTGTGGCAGATCGGCCTGCAAGGCCGCCAGAACGCCCTCGTAGAGCATTTTCTCGCGCGCCAGTGCACGATCCTGTGCGGACAGTGCCTTGTCTTCGAAAGACTTGAGTTCAGGCGTGATGTAGCGCTCGGCGTTTTTCAGCGTCTGGCGGCGGCGGTAATCGTCGGGCACCTTGGCGGCGTTGGCGTTGGTGATCTCGATGTAGAAGCCATGCACGCGGTTGTATTCGACCTTGAGGTTGGCGATGCCGCTGCGTTCACGTTCTCGCGCTTCGAGGTCTACGAGGAAGGCGCCGCAGTTGTCGTTAAGCGCGCGCAGTTCGTCGAGGTCGGCGTCGAAGCCGTTGGCGATGACGCCGCCATCGCGGATCAGCGCGGCGGGTTCGGGCAGGACGGCGCGCGTCAGCAGGTCGAGTGTGGCGGCCGGCGTGGCGAGTTCGGCGAGTAATTCAGCCAACAGCGGTGCCGGTGTGTCGTGCAGCGGCTCGCGCAGTTCAGCCAGCCGGTGCAAGCTGTCGCGCAGGCTGGAGAGGTCGCGCGGACGGGCGCTGTAGAGCGCGATGCGGCCGGCAATACGCTCAATGTCGGCGAAGCCGCGCAGCGCCTGGCGTGTGTCACGCAGTATGCGGCCGCCATTGTCGAGCAGGCTCTCGACGGCGGCGTGACGCGCAGCAGGAATCGCCGGGTCGCGCAGTGGGTGATGCAGCGCGTGGCGCAGGAGGCGTGAGCCCATTGCCGTGACGCAGGTGTCGAGCAGGCTGCACAGCGTCGGTGCCGGCTGGCCGCGCAGCGTTTCGGTGAGTTCGAGGTTGCGTCGCGTTGCCGTGTCGAGGCCGAGGTAGGCGTTGTCGCGCTCGATGCTGAGCGCCTGGATATGCGGCAGGGCGCGGGTTTGCGTGGCCTGCGCATAGCGCAGCAGAGCGCCGGCCGCAGCGATTCCCGGGCGCAGCCCGTCGGCGCCGAAGCCGGAGAGCGAGGCGGTTTTGAAGTGCGCGCAAAGTTCGCGGGTCGCCGCTTCGCTGTCGAAATGCCAGTCCGGCTGGCGGGTCAGCGCCGCCTCGGGGTTGAAAGGCAGTTCAAGACTTTCGGCAACGATGATTTCAGCCGGGCGGATGCGGTCGAGCGTCGCGGCGAGTTTGTCGGTGGCGACTTCAGAGACGCGGAACTCGCCACTGGCCAGATTCAGCCAGGCCAGACCGGCGGCCTGTCGGGTGACGGCCACCGCCATGAGCAGAATGTTGCGTTTCTCGTCGAGCAGGGCGGCGTCGGTCAGCGTGCCGGGTGTGACGATGCGTGCCACGGCGCGTTCAACCGGCCCCTTGCTGGTGGCCGGGTCGCCGATCTGTTCGCAGATCACCACCGACTCGCCAAGCTTGACGAGGCGTGCCAGATACGGTTCGAGCGAGTGATAGGGCACACCGGCCATCTTGATTGGCGTGCCGGCGCTCTGGCCGCGCGTGGTCAATGTGATATCGAGCAGGCGCGACACTTTTTCGGCGTCGTCGAAAAATAGTTCGTAGAAATCGCCCATCCGATAGAAAAGCAGCGTGTGCGGATGCTGCGCCTTGATGCGCAGGTACTGCTGCATCATCGGGGTGTGGCCGGACAAATCGGGCGCTTGTTCTTGCATCTTGGTCGTTATCTTCATGCGTAGGCTGCAAAGTCGTTGCTGTCGCTCGTGAGTAACTGCATCAGCTTGGGGTGGATGAAGAGCTTTTCCTTGCCGGCCTGGATTTCGCGCAGGACACCAAGCGTGGCGAAGTCCTTGAGGTAGCGGGAGGCGGCCTGGCGCTGGGCGATCTGTTTGTCCACCACGTTGGCGATGCGGCAGTAAGGCTGCTCGAAAATGACATCTACCAGTTCGCGACTATAAATTTTCGGCAGCCGGTCGCGCACATGGGCAGTGGTGTGGTCGGCCAGGGCGCGGATGGCGGCGATCTTGGCGGTGGTCCAGCGGGCGGTCTCTTCCACGGCTTGCAGCATGAAAAGAATCCACGGTTCCCAGGCGGCATGGCGGGTCACATCCAGCAGCAGCCGGTAGTAGTCGGCCTTGTGGGCAATGATGTGGCGGCTGAGGTAGAGGATGGGCAGGCCGAGAAGGTCTTGCTGAATCAGATACAGGATGTTGATGATTCGCCCGGTGCGGCCATTGCCGTCGGTGAAGGGGTGGATGGCTTCGAACTGGTAGTGGCCGACGGCCATGCGGACAAGGGGGTCGAGCTCCACTTCATTGTGCAGAAAGCGCTCCCAGTTGGCGAGAAGCTCACGCAGGTTAGCTTCGCCTTCCGGCGGGGTGTAGATTACTTCGCCGCTGCGGTTGTTGGCCAGCCGGGTGCCGGGGGTGCGGCGGATGTCCATATCCACGCCCTTGGTGGTGCGGCAGATATCCACGGCTGTTGCCGTGCACAGAGGGCGCTGGGCGAGGGACTGGAAGCCACGGTAGAGGGCAGTACGGTAGCGCAGGGCTTCCTTGGTCGCAGGGTCGGCCTGGCTGTCGCTGTGGACGAACTGGAAAAGCTTGTCGGTGCTGGTGACGATATTTTCGATTGCTGAGCTGTCCTTGGCTTCGAGCAGTGGCATGGTGTTGATCAGCATGTCCTGATTGGGGATCAGCCCGGCAGCTTGTTTCAGTTCTGCCAGGGCGGCCCGTGCCGTGATGCAGCGCTTGAGGATGGCTCTGGTTTCCAGCTCGCAGGTGGGCGGCAAGAGAGGCAAAAGGTTGTAGGGCTGATCGGGATGCCAGGTCATGGGGCGTCTTTTAGCGCTGGGCTCATGGTGTCGAAACGCGGATTTGGCGACAGGTGTTCAGGATATGTCGCTGGGGGCGACAGGTCAACAATATATGTCGTTATTTTTGTTAAATTGCGACACGTTATTGCTTTGTGTCGCTGGCCGACGGCGTTTTGACTCGCGTCGCATAAATGTTTATGTGACTGGTCTAGCAGAATCTCGGACAGCAAGCGAGCCGTCGGCGACGGCTCGCGGTCAGGCGTCAGGCCTTGAGCTTGGCCGTACGGTAGCCGTCGGCGATCTGCAGCAGTTGGGCGAAAACCTTTGGCGTACCGGCAATGACGTTGCCTGTCTCAAGATAACTTTCGTTGCCAGCCAGATCACTGATCAGTCCACCAGCTTCCGAAATCAGCAGCGCACCGCCGGCGACATCCCACGGCGACAGGCCGAACTCCCAGAAACCATCGAGGCGACCGCAGGCGACGTAGGCCAGATCAAGCGATGCGGCACCCGGGCGGCGGATGCCCGAGGTCTTCTGCATCAATTCCTTGAACATGCCAAGGTAGGCATCGACGTGCTCGAAGCTGCGATAGGGGAAACCGGTGCCGATCAGCGAATCTTCAAGCTTGAGACACTTGCTGACACGGATGCGGCGCTCGTTGAGGAAGGCGCCGGCACCCTTGCTGGCGGTGAACATCTCGTTGCGCAGCGTGTCATAGACCAGGGCTTGGGTGACCTGCCCCTTGTAGGCCAGGGCGATCGAGATGGCGTATTGCGGGAACCCGTGGATGTAGTTGGTGGTGCCGTCGAGCGGGTCGATGATCCACTGGTACTCGCTGCCGGCGCCCTGTCCGGCGGTCTCGCCCGACTCTTCTGCTAGAATTCCGTATTCCGGATAAGCCTCGCGCAACACTTCGATGATCGCGGCTTCGGCGGCTTTATCCACTTCGGTCACGAAGTCGCTCTGGCGCTTGGTCGTCACCTTGAGGTGGTCGAGTTCACTCGAAGAGCGGTTGATGATCTGGCTGGCGCGACGCGCGGCCTTGATGATGACATTGAGTGCTGGATGCATGGGCTTTAAAGAACTTTACGGGCGGCGGGTGGTGCCGGATTGGCGCCAGATTCCGCCCGATTCATTTGTGGAATCGCGTATTTTATATGAACCAGCCCCCGGCGTCTCTTTCTCCAGCGCGCTCCCTTCCCTTGTCGCTCGACAAAATCCGTATCGTTCTTTCGCACACCAGCCATCCGGGCAACATCGGTGCGGCAGCGCGGGCGATGAAAACGATGGGCTTGTCACGTCTGACGCTGGTCAATCCGAAGCGTTATCCCGATAACGAAGCGATCTCCCGTGCGGCGGGCGCCGAGGACGTTCTGGTCAATGCGCAGCTGTGCGAGAGTCTCGATGCGGCGCTGGCCGGTACGGTTTTCGCCGTCGCCATTTCGGCGCGTCATCGCAATCTCGGCCCTGAGCCGATGCAGGCCCGCGAGGCGGCACCCGAGATCCTTGCGCAAGCGGCGATTGGCGAGGTGGCGCTGGTTTTCGGCAATGAGACGGCCGGCTTGTCGAACGACGAGGTGCAGCGTTGTCAGCGGACGGTGTTCATCCCCGCCAACCCGGAGTACACCTCGCTCAATCTTGGCTCGGCGGTGCAGTTGCTCAGCTACGAATTGCGCCTGGCGGCGTTTGACGGGCGCCCGCCCGTGCTCACCAAAGCCGTGCCTTTTGTTTCACCACTGGCGACCAATGATGATGTTGAGCGTTTTTATACGCATCTTGAACGAATCATGGTCGCCACCGAATTTCTCGATCCACAGCAACCCAAACGCCTGTTGCCGAAGCTGCGCCGCCTGTTCGGGCGAGCCGAGCTGGAGCGCGACGAGGTCAATATCCTGCGCGGTATCCTTGATGCGGTTGAACGGAAGATATCGTAGATCTGCAATATAGTTGATCAAAACACTCGGGTATTCTAAAATCATACATCAAGCTTACGGAGCCAGCTTTCATGTTTAACCGCCTGCGCGAAGACATCCAGTCAGTATTCGAGCGTGATCCGGCCGCACGTACATCCTGGGAGGTGCTGACCTGCTATCCCGGCGTGCACGCGATGATTGCGCATCGTCTGGCGCATTGGCTGTGGGGGAATCAGTTGCGCTGGCTGGGGCGCTTTGTTTCGCATCTCGGGCGTTTTTTTTCGGGAATCGAGATTCATCCCGGGGCGACGATCGGCCGGCGCTTTTTCATTGACCACGGTATGGGTGTGGTGATCGGTGAGACTGCGGTGATTGGCGACGATGTGACGCTCTATCACGGCGTGACGCTGGGTGGCACCTCGTGGAACAAGGGACGGCGCCATCCGACGCTGGAAAACGGCGTGGTAATCGGTGCCGGTGCGCAGGTACTTGGTCCGATCAGGGTCGGAGAGCGCGCCAAGGTCGGTTCGAACGCGGTGGTGGTCAAGGATGTTCCGGCGGGCACCACGGCGGTCGGCAATCCGGCACGCATCATCGATACCGAGCAGGCGCAGAAGCGTGAAGAGAAGGCCGGCCAGATGGGTTTTTCTGCCTACGCGTTGGCGGGTACGCAGGATGATCCACTAGCCAAGGCCATCCATGGCTTGCTTGATCATGCCGTAGAAACTGACCGGCGGATCGAGTTGTTGTTGCAGAAACTGGACAGTGCCGGTGTCTGCGTCGAAGACGAGCTTGCCACCGCCGACAAGTTCGATCCGAAATACCTGAGTAAAATAGTTGACTAATATGTGACGGCCACTCTATAGTTGACTAAACCTATCAAGTATTCCCTCGGGAGGCAGCATGCGATTGACAACCAAAGGACGTTTTGCGGTAACCGCGATGATTGATCTGGCGCTGCGCAGTGGCGACGGGCCGGTGACGCTGGCCGGCATCAGCGAACGGCAGAAGATTTCCTTGTCGTATCTTGAGCAGTTGTTCGGCAAATTGCGTCGCTACAGTCTGGTCGACAGCGTGCGCGGCCCGGGTGGCGGTTACTGCCTGGCGCGACCGTCTGACAGTATTTCAGTCGCCGATATCGTGCGTGCGGTCGATGAGCCGATGGATGCCACCCAGTGCGGCGGCAAGGAAAACTGCAAGGATGAAGAGCGTTGCATGACCCATGACCTGTGGACGACACTGAACTTCAAAATGTATGAGTACCTGACGTCGGTGACCCTCGCTGATCTGGTCAGTCAGCAACTCAACAAAGCCGACCGCAACAAGACCGAACATGTTCTTGTGCACAAGGACCAGCGACGCATCGGCCCGCGGCCACGCGCCAAGCTGATGGCTGTCATTGGCTGAGCGCCGCTAAGGCAAGCTATGTTCGCCCCCGTTTACCTTGACCACAACGCCACCACGCCGCTCGACCCCCGCGTGCTGGCGGCGATGCTGCCCTATTTTTCGGCGCAGTTCGGCAATGCTTCCAGCCGGCACGAGTATGGCCGGGCTGCACGGCGGGCAATCGACGAGGCACGTGGCCGGGTCGCTGCTGCCGTCGGTGCGCATCCCACTGAAGTGGTGTTCGTGAGTGGCGGGTCAGAGGCGAATAACCTGTTCATCAAGGGTGCCGCCGCCTGCCTGAAACCGGGCGTTCTGGCAGTCAGTGCGATCGAGCATCCGTGTGTAATCAAACCGGCCGAGCAGTTATCCAAGTGCGGTTGGGTCTTACATAAACTCGCAGTTGATGCGGCGGGCAGGATTGACACTGAAAATTATCAGGCCGTGCTGGCGCTCAAGCCCAGGCTGGTCTCGGTGATGCTCGCCAACAACGAAACGGGTGTATTGCAGGATGTCGCCGAACTGGCTGCGCAGGCCAGGTTGGCGGGGGCCTGGTTTCATACCGATGCGGTGCAGGCGGTCGGCAAGATCGATGTGAATTTTCGTAACTACAATGCGGCCGGCGTCAATGCCATGACCTTGTCTGCACACAAGTTGGGCGGCCCCAAGGGCGCTGCCGCGCTGGTGCTCGACAAGCGTCTTGAGATTGAGCCGTTGATCGCTGGTGGCGGGCACGAACGGGGATTGCGTTCCGGCACTGAAAACGTGGCAGCAATTGTCGGCTTTGGCGTGGCCTGTGAATTGGCCGTGCAGCAACTGGCCGAGACGGCACCGCGCCTTGCTGTATTGCGCGGACAACTGGAAAGCGGATTGCACGCTATTGGCGCAACACTGTTCGGTGCTGAAGCCAAACGTTTGCCGAATACGGTTTATTTTGCCCTGCACGATATTGATGGGGAAACGCTGGTCGGTCATCTGGATCGTGCCGGTTTTGCATTAGCAAGCGGTGCTGCGTGTTCGAGCGCCAACCCTGAGCCGTCGCATGTCCTGCGTGCGATGGGTGTGGCGCCTGAACTGGCACGCGGCGCGGTGCGCATCAGCCTCGGTTCGGTCAATACGGCCGAACAAATAAAAGATTTTTTGAATACCCTGCAAATTACGCTGTCAAAGTTGCAGCGCCTGTCTGCCATTGCGGTGTGATGTTTTTTTTGAGAATTACCCGATTAACCATCCGGAGCCTGAGACATGTTGAAACTGCCGATCTATCTTGACTATTCGGCAACCACGCCGGTTGATCCGCGCGTGGCGGAAAAGATGATCCCCTACCTTGTCGAAAAATTCGGCAACCCGGCATCTCGCTCACACGCTTTTGGCTGGGAGACTGAATCCGCGGTCGAAGAGGCGCGTGATGAAGTGGCGAAGCTGGTCGGCGCCGACCCCAAGGAGATCGTCTGGACGTCGGGTGCCACCGAGTCAAATAACCTCGCGATCAAGGGTGCTGCGCATTTTTATTCGGGCAAGGGCAAGCACGTCATTACCGTCAAGACCGAACACAAGGCCGTGCTCGATACCTGCCGCGATCTGGAGCGCGAAGGATTTAGCGTCAGTTATCTCGATGTCAAGGAAAATGGCTTGCTGGATCTTGATGTGTTCAAGGCCGCACTGCGTCCGGACACGATTCTCGTCTCTGTGATGTTCGTCAACAATGAAATTGGCGTGATCCAGCCGATCGCTGAAATCGGCGAGATCTGCCGCGAGAAAGGTATCGTTTTTCACGTCGATGCGGCGCAGGCAACCGGCAAGGTGGTGATTGATCTGACGACGCTGAAGGTTGATCTGATGAGCTTCTGCGCGCACAAGACCTATGGTCCCAAGGGCATCGGCGCCTTGTATGTTCGTCGTAAGCCACGCATTCGTCTTGAAGCGCAGATGCACGGTGGCGGGCATGAGCGCGGTTTTCGTTCGGGCACCCTGGCGACGCACCAGATCGTTGGCATGGGCGAAGCCTTCCGCCTGGCGCGCGAAGAAATGGGCGTTGAAAACGAACGCATCCGGATGCTGCGCGACCGTCTGCTCAAAGGTTTGTCCGATATCGATCAGGTCTTCATCAATGGCGATATGGAGCAGCGTGTACCGCATAATCTCAACATCAGTTTTGCCTACATCGAAGGCGAATCGATGCTGATGGCGATCAAGGATCTCGCGGTGTCGTCAGGCTCGGCTTGCACCTCGGCCTCGCTCGAACCGTCGTATGTATTGCGTGCGCTCGGTCGCGAAGATGAGCTGGCACATAGCTCGATCCGCTTCACACTCGGCCGTTTTACGACCGAAGAAGAAATCGACTATGCGATAAAGCTGCTGCACGAGAAGATCGGCAAGCTGCGCGAACTCTCGCCGCTGTGGGAAATGTGGCAGGACGGCGTCGATTTGAGCACGGTTCAATGGGCAGCGCACTGATAACGGATTGAAGGAGAAATACCATGGCATACAGCGTTAAAGTTCTCGATCATTATGAAAACCCCCGTAACGTTGGCTCCTTCGGCAAGGAAGAAGAGGGCGTAGCGACTGGTATGGTCGGCGCCCCGGCCTGTGGTGATGTAATGAAGCTGCAGATCAAGGTCGGCAAGGATGGCATCATCGAAGATGCCAAATTCAAGACCTACGGCTGCGGTTCGGCAATTGCCTCGTCTTCGCTGGTCACCGAATGGGTGAAGGGCAAGACGATTGACCAGGCGCTCGATATTAAAAACACCCAGATCGCCGAAGAACTGGCTTTGCCGCCGGTCAAGATTCACTGTTCGATTCTCGCCGAGGATGCGATCAAGGCGGCGGTGGCCGATTACAAAAAAAAGCACAGCGAATAAATTACGGGTAACAGAAGGAGATATTGCAATGGCGGTTACGCTTTCCGAACAGGCAGCCAAACACGTTGCCAACTACATGACCAAACGCGGCAAGGGAATTGGACTGCGCCTTGGCGTGCGCACCAGTGGCTGCTCGGGTATGGCCTACAAGATCGAGTTTGCCGACCAGGCCGAGCCGGATGATATTGAATTCGAGTCGCATGGGGTTTTGGTGCTGATTGATCCGAAGAGTCTGCCGTATCTGGAGGGTACCGAGCTTGACTACACGCGCGAGGGCTTGAATGAAGGCTTCAAGTTCAATAACCCGAACGTCAAAGACGCCTGCGGCTGCGGGGAAAGCTTCAACGTTTAGTGGTGGTGGCTCGCCGGGGCGTCGTTGCTCCGCGCTTGCCGTGCATTCGTACTGTCATCGCGCGGGTGCTTGGCCCCGACTTCGCTTATAGGTATGTGCGGCACGACCGCCAAAAAACCGAATGAATTTTTCCGACGATCATTTTGCGCTGTTCGAGTTGCCGCGCGCTTTCCGGGTAGATGCGGCGGCTTTGGATGCGCGGTATCGCGAGATTGTCGCGAAGGTGCATCCGGACAAGTTCGCACATGCCGGCGATGCCGAACAACGGCTTTCGCTGCAGTGGGCGACGCGGATCAATGAGGCTTACCAGACGCTGAAAAAACCGCTGCCGCGTGCGAAGTATCTGCTGCAGCTGGCCGGACAGGACGTCGGTGCGGAAAACAATACGGCGATGCCGATGGATTTTCTCATCGAGCAGATGGAGTGGCGTGAGGCGGTGGCTGAGGCACGCGTTGCCGGCGAACATCATGAGCTTGAGCGTCTGCACCATCGCTTGCACCACGACATCAGAGAGCGCTACGGCGAACTCGCAGCGTTGCTTGATGAGCAGTGCGATCTGCCAGAAGCTGCCGATCGCGTGCGCCGCTTGATGTTTCTTGACAAGCTGCTGTTCGAAATCGACGACGCCATGGCGGCGCTCGAAGAATAACTAAGGTAACAACACAGGGACTCAGGCTTTCATGGCACTTTTGCAGATCGCAGAACCGGGCGAATCAGCGGCACCGCACCAGCACAAACTGGCGGTCGGTATCGACCTCGGCACCACTAACTCACTCGTTGCCACCGTGCGCAGCA
>JBIKLY010000087.1:0-14249 GCA_044359525.1 Rhodocyclaceae bacterium
CCTCACCGCAGAGGCGCAGAGGCGCGGAGAAAAGCACCGCAGAGAAAAACTGGTTTTCTCTGCGTTGCCTCTGCGCCTCTGCGCCTCTGCGGTAAAGCCGTCTGTTTTCCCGGCTTGTCCGGCTTAGGAAGAGGAACCCGCCATGCGCCATGCCCTGATGATCGACGCGCTGTTCGAGCGCCTCGGGCTGGGCGAGCAGAACCCGGCGGCGGCGCTCGGCGATGGCTCGTGGCGCGACGGGGTGGGTGGCTTCGCGTCGATTGATCCGACCTGCTGCGAGCCGCTGGCGATGGTCGCGCGCGCCACGCCGGATGATTACGAAGCGGTGCTTGGCGCGGCGCAGCGCGCGCACCGGCGCTGGCGCGAGATCCCGGCGCCGAAGCGCGGCCTCTTCGTGCGCGATCTGGCCGACGCTTTTCGCACGCACAAGAACGACCTCGGCACGCTGATCGCGCTCGAAGTCGGCAAAATCAAGAGCGAGGCCGACGGCGAAGTGCAGGAGATGATCGACATCGCCGACTTCGCCGTCGGCCTGTCGCGCCGCCTCGAAGGCAGCACGCTGAGTTCGGAGCGGCCGCTGCACCGGCTGTTCGAGCAGTGGCATCCGCTCGGCCCGGTGGCGGTCATTACCGCCTTCAATTTCCCGGCCGCCGTATGGGCGTGGAATGCGCTGATCGCCGCCGTCTGCGGCGACAGCGTGGTCTGGAAGCCGAGTCCGAAAGCGCCGCTCACCGCCATCGCCGTGCAGCGCATCGTCGATGAGGTGGCGGCGCAGCACAACGCCTCGGGCGTGTGCACCCTGCTGCTTTCGGACGAAGTCTGGCCGGTCGTCCACCTGGCCTCGGACCATCGCCTGCCGCTCTTTTCCTTCACCGGCTCATCGGCCGTCGGGCGCCGCCTGGCGCCGATTGTCGCCGAACGCTTCGGTCGTTGCCTGCTCGAATGCTCGGGCAACAACGCGCTGATCGTCGACGCCAGCGCCGATCTCGATCTGGCGCTGCCGGCGATTATCTTCGGCGCAGTCGGCACAGCCGGTCAGCGCTGCACGACGACGCGCCGCCTGATCGTGCATCGCGCGCAACGCGACGAGCTTCTCGAACGCCTGCAGCACGCCTACCGCCAGATACGCATCGGCGACCCGCTCGACCCGGCGACGCTGCTCGGCCCGCTGATCGACGACGAAGCACGGCGCGCTTTTTCCACCGCGGTGAATGATGCCGTGGCCGCCGGCGGCACCCTGCTGGCCGGCGGCAACGAGCTGACCGGGCACGGCTTCTTCGTCGAACCGACGCTGATCGCCGCCGCCAACGACTGGCCGGTCGTGCAACGCGAAACCTTCGCGCCGATCCTCTATCTGATCGACTGCGACAGCATTGATGAGGCCATCCGTCTGCACAACGCGGTGCCGCAGGGGCTGTCGTCGGCGCTGTTCACGCTCGACCTGCGCCACGCCGAACAGTTCATCAGCACCACCGGCAGCGACTGCGGCATCGCCAACGTCAACCTCGGCACCTCGGGCGCCGAAGTCGGCGCAGCCTTCGGCGGCGAGAAGGACACCGGCGGCGGCCGCGAAGCCGGCTCCGATGCGTGGAAGGCCTACATGCGCCGGCAGACTTCAACAATCAATCGCGGCCATGCATTACCACTGGCGCAAGGAATATCTTTCGATATATCGTCAACCCAAGGCACCAAACAGCCGTAAACCTTTCAAAGAGACAAGAACCCAACCGGCAAACCGCAGCGCCCACACGAAGGAGAAAACGCCATGTCGATCTTCGCCCGCTACCAAGGCCGCTTTGAAGCGGCACAGGAAGAGGAAATGTCGATTCAGGACTACCTCGATTTGTGCAAGCGCGACCGCTCGGCGTACGCCAGTGTCGCCGAGCGCATGCTGCTGGCGATCGGCGAACCCGAACTGGTGGACACCCGCGCCGACCACCGCCTGTCGCGCATTTTCGCCAACAAGATGCTCAAGGTTTATCCGGCCTTCCGCGATCTGTACGGCATGGAAGAGGTGATCGAGCACATCGTCTCCTACTTCCGCCACGCGGCGCAGGGGCTGGAGGAAAAGAAACAGATCCTCTACCTGCTCGGCCCGGTCGGCGGCGGCAAATCCTCTCTGGCCGAAAAGCTCAAGTACCTGATCGAGAAGGTGCCGCTCTACGCGATCAAGGATTCGCCGGTGCATGAGTCGCCGCTCGGCCTGTTCAACCCCGAGGAAGACGCGAAGCTGCTCGAAGACGACTACGGCATTCCGCGCCGCTACCTGAACACGATCATGAGCCCGTGGGCGGTCAAGCGCCTGCACGAGTTCAACGGCGACATCACGAAGTTCCGCGTGGTCAAGCTGCGCCCCTCGGTGCTGTCGCAGATTTGCGTCTCGAAAACCGAACCGGGCGACGAGAACAATCAGGACATCTCGTCTCTCGTCGGCAAGATCGACATCCGCAAGCTTGAGACTTTTTCGCAAAACGACCCGGATGCCTACTCCTACTCCGGCGGCCTGTGCCTGGCCAACCGCGGCATTCTCGAATTCGTCGAAATGTTCAAGGCGCCGATCAAGGTGTTGCACCCGCTGCTGACGGCAACGCAGGAAGGCAACTACAAGGGTACCGAAGGCTTCGGCGCGATCCCCTTCGACGGCCTGGTGCTGGCGCACTCGAACGAGGCCGAATGGCTGGCCTTCAAGAACAACCGCAACAACGAAGCCTTCCTCGACCGCATCTACATCGTCAAGGTGCCGTACTCGCTGCGCGTCTCCGACGAGATCCACATCTACGAGAAACTGGTCAGCAACTCCTCGCTGACGCAGGCACCGTGCGCGCCGGACACGCTGCGCATGATGGCGCAGTTCTCGGTGCTGTCGCGGCTCAAGGAGCCGGAGAATTCGAGCGTCTTCTCGAAAATGCGCGTCTATGACGGCGACAACCTCAAGGACACCGATCCGAAGGCCAAGAGCTATCAGGAGTACCGCGATTTCGCCGGGGTCGACGAGGGAATGACCGGGCTGTCGACGCGCTTCGCCTTCAAGATCCTGTCGCGCGTCTTCAACTTCGATCACCGCGAAGTGGCGGCCAATCCGGTGCACCTGATGTACGTGCTCGAACAGCAGATCGAGCAGGAGCAATACCCGCCGGAAGTCGAGGAACGCTACCTGCGCTTCATCAAGGAATTCCTCTCGCCGCGCTACGCCGAATTCATCGGCAAGGAAATCCAGACCGCCTATCTCGAAAGCTACTCCGAGTACGGGCAGAACATCTTCGACCGTTACGTGACCTACGCCGACTTCTGGATCCAGGATCAGGAATTCCGCGATCCGAATACCGGCGAAATCCTCGACCGTGGCGCACTGAACGACGAGCTGGAGAAGATCGAAAAGCCGGCCGGCATCTCCAACCCGAAGGACTTCCGCAACGAGGTGGTGAACTTCGTCCTGCGCGCCCGCGCCAAGCACGACGGCCACAATCCGGGCTGGACCTCGTACGAGAAACTGCGTGCGGTGATCGAGAAGAAGATGTTCTCCAACACCGAAGAACTGCTGCCGGTCATCTCCTTCAACACCAAGGCCAGCGGCGACGAGCAGAAGAAACACAAGGACTTTGTCGACCGCATGATCAGCAAGGGCTACACCGAGAAGCAAGTGCGCCTGCTGTGTGAATGGTATCTGCGCGTGAGGAAGTCTTCGTGAAGGACAGTACCGCTTTCAACACAGAGGGCACAGAGACACAGAGGTCACAGAGAAAATCTTCAAGATAGGTGATCTTCCGTTTCGTTCTTCTCCGTGTTCTCTGTGTCTCCGTGTACTCCGTGTTGAGAGAGCTTAAGCAGAAGGTGAGGACTCCATGACCGTGCGCATCGTCGACCGCCGGTTTGACAGCAAGAACAAGAGCTCGGTCAATCGCAGCCGTTTCATCCGGCGTTTCAAGGGGCAGATCCGCAAGGCGGTGGCCGATGCCGTCAACCATCGCGGCGTGCGCGACCTGGAGAACGGCGAGAAAATCGGCATCCCCGGCAAGGACATCGCCGAGCCGCAATTCGGCCACGGTCGCGGCGGCGTGTGGGAAACGGTCAATCCGGGAAATGACCGTTTCAGCAGCGGCGATCAGGTCGACCGCCCGCAAGGCGGCAGCGGCGGCAGTGGCAAGGGGCAGGCCAGCAACGAGGGCGAAGGTCTGGACGACTTCGTGTTCACGCTGACGCGTGACGAGTTTCTCGACATCTTCTTCGACGAGCTGGCGCTGCCCAATCTGGTCAAACGCCAGCTGGCGCGCATCGACCAGTACCGCAGCGTACGTGCCGGCTACACGCAAAGTGGCGTGCCGACCAACATCAACCTCGGACGCACCATGCGCGGCGCGGCCGGGCGGCGGATCGCCATCGGCGGGCCGTACGCCGCACAGCTGCGGGCGCTGAAAGACGAGCTCAAGGCCTTGATGGAAAACCCGACGCCCGAAGACGAGCCGGAAATCGAGCGCGTGCAGCACGAAATCGCCAAGCTGCGCGCGAAGATCGAGGCGCTGCCTTTTATCGATACCTTCGACTTGCGCTACAACAACCGCATTCGCGTACCGGTGCCGACGACGCAGGCCGTGATGTTCTGCCTGCTCGACGTTTCCGGCTCGATGGACGAGGGGCGCAAGAACATCGCCAAACGCTTTTTTATGCTGCTCTACCTCTTCCTTACGCGCAACTACGAGCGCATCGAAGTCGTTTTCATCCGCCATCACACGGTCGCTTCCGAGGTCGACGAAGATGATTTCTTCACTTCGCGCGAGTCGGGCGGCACGGTCGTTTCGAGCGCCCTCGAACTGATGCGCGACATCATCGTCGCGCGCTACCCGAGCAATCTTTGGAACATCTACGGCGCGCAGGCCTCCGACGGCGACAACTGGAACGACGACTCGCCGCATTGCCGCGAGTTGCTGGAAAACTCTCTACTGCCGCTCTGCCAGTATTTTGCCTACATCGAGATCACCGACGGCCCGCCGCAGAATCTGTGGGAGGAGTACCAGAAACTGCAGGCCATTCACCCCGGCCATTTCGCCATGCAACGTATTGCCGACGTCACCGACATCTACCCGGTGTTCCGCGAACTGTTCAAACGGCGCGCTTAGTCTCTTATGACACAACTCTTTACAATTCTTGAGCGTATTCTAAAAAACCTTACCGCAGAGGCGCAGAGGCGCAGAGAAGAGCGACGCAGAGAAAAACAGGTTTTCTCTGCGTTTACTCTGCGTCTCTGCGCCTCTGCGGTAAAGCCATTTGCTTTTCCGACTGGTCCGGTTTAGGAGAACGATCATGGCCACCAAACCGCGTGCTTCACGCGCCAAAAGCAAGGCACTGCCAGCCGGCTCGGAGTGGACGTTTGAAGCCATCACCGAATACGACGAAGCCATCGGTCGCATCGCCAAAGGCTACAGGCTCGACTGCTATCCGCACGTACTCGAAGTGATCAGCGCCGAGCAGATGATGGATGCCTACGCCTCGATCGGCATGCCGGTTTATTACCACCACTGGTCGTTCGGCAAGCATTTCCTGTCGACCGAAAACCGCTACAAGCGCGGTCAGATGGGGCTGGCCTACGAGATCGTCATCAACTCCGATCCGTGCATTGCCTACCTGATGGACGAAAACACGCTGCCCATGCAGGCGCTGGTCATCGCCCATGCCGCCTACGGCCACAACTCGTTCTTCAAGGGCAATCACCTGTTCAAGCAGTGGACGAGCGCCGATGCCATCGTCGACTACCTGATTTTCGCGCGCAACTACATCGCGCAATGCGAAGAACGACACGGCGTTGAAGCCGTCGAACAGCTGATCGACGCCTGCCATGCGCTGGGCAACGTCGGCGTCGACCGCTACAAACGTTCACCGCGCCTGTCGCTGGAAAAAGAAACGCTGCGCCAGCAGGAGCGCGAAGAATATCTGCAGGCGCAGGTCAACGATTTGTGGCGCACGCTGCCGCCCCGTCTGGACGAAGAAGAGCCGAGCGAGGAGGCGCGCTTTCCCGGCGAGCCGGAAGAAAACCTGCTCTACTTCATCGAGAAGAATGCGCCGCTGCTCGAACCCTGGCAACGAGAAGTGGTGCGTATCGTGCGCAAGATCGGCCAGTACTTCTACCCGCAGCGGCAGACGCAGGTGATGAACGAGGGCTGGGCCTGCTTCTGGCATTACACCCTGCTCAACACGCTCTACGACGAAGGCCGGCTGTCCGACGGTTTCATGCTCGAATTCCTGCAGTCGCACACCAATGTCGTCTATCAGCCACCGTACAACAGCCCGCATTACTCCGGCATCAATCCTTACGCACTCGGCTTTGCGATGTGGCGCGACATCCGTCGTATCTGTGAAGAACCGACGGCGGAAGATCGCGAGTGGTTTCCCGATATCGCCGGTTCGGACTGGCGCGAGACCTTCGATTTTGCGATGCAGAATTTCAAGGACGAGAGCTTCATCGCCCAGTACCTCTCGCCGCGTTTGATGCGCGAATTCCGCTTCTTCTCGGTACTCGACGACGACACGCGCAACAAGCTGCAGATCCAGGCCATTCACGACGAACCCGGCTATCGCGCCCTGCGCCATCAGCTCGCCGAACAATACGACCTCGGCAGCCGCGAACCGAACATCCAGATCTGGAACGTCGACCTGCGCGGCGACCGTTCGCTGACCTTGCGCCATTTCGTGCACCAGCGCCGGCCACTAAATGAGGCCTATTCAACGGTACTCGACCACATGGCCCATCTGTGGGGATTTACCGTTCGCCTGGAGCGGCAGAACGCCGACGGCGAAATAGAACTGGTTGCCGAGCGGCAGAGCGAGAAGCGCCGGCAGCGTAGTGCCAGTTCGACGCCATAAGGCCCTGGATACGCCGTTTTTCCGTACCGCTCGAAATTAGAAGCGCTCGAATCAACGATGCTGCACCGCAGCTTTTAAAAATAACCCAGTTGGGTTATGTTCGCGTGTGCATAAGTTTATTTTTCCACTCAGCGAACAAAATGGAGACTACGTCATGCAGAAGTCCTTGCACATTGATCCGGGTAAATGTACCGGTTGTCGGCAATGCGAAATGGCTTGCTCTTATGAGCACACCGGCTCGTTTAACACATCGGATTCCCGAATCAGGATTTTCGAGTTCCACCACGAGGGCCGCAATGTTCCCTATACCTGCACCCAGTGTGCGGAGGCATGGTGCCTGAATTCCTGCCCCGTGGAAGCAATCAAGGTTGATGTGCTTACGGGTGCGAAGATCGTGACGGAATCGGTGTGTGTTGGCTGCAAGGTTTGCACGATCGCCTGCCCGTTCGGAACAATCAACTACAAGTCCGAAACCGGCAAAGTCCAGAAGTGCGACCTGTGCGGCGGCGATCCCGCTTGCGCACGCGAATGTCCGACAGGGGCCATCACCTTCGTCGACGCCGACTGGACAGGGCTTGGCCGGATGCGTCAGTGGGCTGAGAAAACCGATACACAAGCGCAAGTTTGAGAGGGATAGATCATGGCATTGGCACGTAAACTTCTTCGCGTTAATCTGACCAAGGGCACCTGTGTTGAGGAACCGGTCAATCAGGAATGGGTAAAACAGTATCTTGGTCAGCGGGGACTCGCTACCAAGTATCTCGCGTCCGAAATCGACCCGAAAGTTGACCCGCTCTCCCCTGAAAACAAGCTGATTTTCACTGTCGGCCCTTTGACCGGAACGATGGCTGCTACGGGTGGACGCTACTCGGTGGTGACCAAGGGTCCGCTGACGAATGCCATTGCCTGCGGCAATTCGGGTGGCTATTTCGGCAACGAACTGCGCTCTGCCGGCTGGGACATGCTGATCTTTGAAGGCAAATCGCCAAAGCCGGTGTACCTTCTGATTGAAAATGAAAAAGCACAGTTGCTGCCGGCTGACGAGTTCTGGGGCAAGTCCGTTTGGGAAACCGAGGGTGGCCTGAAGAAAAAACATCAGGATCCGCAGATTCGGGTCTCGTGTATCGGCCGCGCCGGTGAAAACCAGGTTTTGTTTGCCGGCATCGTCAACGACCTCCACCGTGCGGCTGGCCGTTCGGGCGTCGGCGCGGTCATGGGCTCGAAGAACCTGAAAGCACTTGCCGTCCGTGGAACACGAGGGATGAGCGACATTGCCGATCCCAAAGCATTCATGGCAGCGGTAAAGGCCGGCAAAAAGGTGCTTGCGGACAATCCGGTGACCGGCCAGGGCTTGCCGACCTATGGCACCCAAGTGCTGATGAACGTAATTAACGAGATGGGTGCATCGCCCACCCGCAATCACCAGGACGTTCAGTTTGAAGGCGCCAGAAAGATTTCCGGCGAAGCGATGCACGAAAAGCGTGAAACCGACGGAAAGACGCATCTGGTAACCAATCAGGCGTGTTTCGGTTGCACCATTGCCTGCGGCCGCATTTCGCGCATTGACGAAACCCACTTCTCGGTAAAAAACAAGCCGGAATACTGGGGCGCTTCCGGCGGCCTTGAATACGAAGCTGCCTGGGCTTTTGGTAACGCAAACGGCATTGACGATCTGGAAGCACTGCAGTACTGCAATCTGCTGTGCAATGAAGAGGGATTTGACCCCATTTCTTTTGGCGCAACGGTTGGCGCGGTGATGGAACTGTACGAACTGGGCATCCTGACCGAAAAAGAAATTGGTTTTAAGGCGCCTTTTGGTTCGGCAGAAGCGTTGTGCAAACTTGCCGACCTGACAGCACGTGGTGAAGGTTTTGGCAAGATTGTCGGCCTGGGTTCCAAGCGGCTTTGTGAAAAATATGGCCGACCCGACCTTTCGATGACCGTCAAAGGTCAGGAATTCCCTGCCTATGACGGACGCGCACTCCAAGGCATGGGACTGGCCTACGCCACGTCGAACCGGGGCGCCTGCCACCTCCGGGGTTACATGGTTTCGCCTGAGGTTCTCGGCATCCCGATCAAAATGGATCCACAGGCAACAGAAGGAAAGCCGGCAATGCTCAAGGCCTTCCAGGATGCGACGGCAGTGGTTGATTCGACCGGACTTTGCGTGTTCACCACCTTCGCCTGGAACCTCAACGACATTCAACCGCAGATCCAGGCGGCCTGTGAAGGTGACTGGTCGATGGAAACGCTGCTTGAAACAGGCGAGCGAATCTGGAATCTGGAGCGTGAGTTCAATCTGGCAGCCGGCATTACTGGCAAGGATGACACCCTGCCGCCGCGTCTGTTGAAGGAGCCTTGCAAGACCGGTCCGCAAACTGGCATGGTCACCAAGCTGGATGTAATGCTCCCTGAGTACTATGAGCTGCGCGGCTGGAACGCCGATGGTGTTCCGAGCAGCAAGACGCTCAAGCGTCTCGGTCTCTGACATGATGAAGCATGTCATTATTGGCAACGGCCCCGCAGGGGTTGTTGCCGCCGAGACCCTGCGCAACAGTGATCCGGAAGCAGAGATCACGCTGATTGGCGACGAAGCGGAGCCACCCTATTCCAGGATGGCGATTCCTTACCTGCTGGTCGGCAAAGTCGGCGAAGCCGGCACCTACCTGCGCAAGGATGCTGATCACTTCGAGCGCTTGAAAATCCGTATGGTGCAGGCGAGAGTTGAAGCTGTCGATATCAAGGCGCACGCCGTTCGCCTGAACGATGGAAGCACATTGCCCTATGATCGTCTGTTGATTGCCACCGGCTCGCATCCGGTACGACCGCCCATTCCCGGCATGGATCTGCCAGGCGTTTTGTCCTGCTGGACACTTGCCGATGCGCGCGCCATTGCTGCGTCGGTGAAATCCGGCAGCCGGGTACTGCAAATGGGTGCCGGCTTCATCGGCTGCATCATCATGGAAGCACTGGCAGCGCGCGGGCCAAAGCTGACCATGGTCGAGATGGGTGATCGCATGGTGCCGCGCATGATGGACGAAGTAGCTGGCGGCATGATTCAACGCTGGTGCGACCAAAAAGGCGTTGCAGTACGCACCGGCCGAAGGGTCATGTCGATCGTGGAAGCCGGAAATGCGCTGACGGTCACTCTCGACGACGGTGAGACGTTTGAGGTTGATGTCGTTATCTGCGCCACCGGGGTAAAGCCCAACCTGAAAATGCTTTCAGGCAGCGGGATCGAAATGGATGCCGGGATTCTTGTCGACGAAAAGATGCAGACCAATATTCCCGGCGTTTATGCCGCAGGCGATGTCACTGAAGCTGTTGAATTTGGCACCGGTCGCCGGACACTGAATGCCATTCAGCCAGATGCAGTTGAACAGGCACGTATTGCTGCGCTCAACATGGCCGGAAAAGCAGCAGTTTCGCAAGGCACCTTCGGTTTCAACGTGCTTGACACCCTGGGTCTGATCTCGACTTCTTTTGGCCAGTGGCAAGGTTTGCCTGACGGCGATTTCGCTCAACTGCTTGATGAAAAGAATTTCCGCTATATACGACTCGCGTTTGACGGTGATCAGCTGGTTGGGGCAAACACCATCGGACATACCGAGCACATGGGCGTCTTGCGTGGATTGATTCAAGGCAGAATTCGTCTGGGCGATTGGAAAAACCGCTTGGTAGCGAATCCGCTGGCGATCAAGGAAGCTTATCTGGCAAAGGGGCTGGCGCGCGTTTCCTGATGCAGATCACCTTCAAGTTATTTGCATCACTCTCCGATTACCTGCCCGACACGGCTCGCCGAACGAATAGCTTGTCGCTGGAAGTTGCGGACGGCTGCACGGTCGCGGCAGTAATTGAGAAATGGGCATTGCCACCGCGCTTGGTACATCTCGTTCTGGTCAATGGTGAATATATCTCACCGGAACAGCGCACTGAGCGCTGCCTTCGTGAAGGTGATGCACTCGCGATCTGGCCGCCAATTGCCGGCGGCTAGATCACGTGACCCGCCTTGAAATGACCATCACAGAACTCGACTTTGAGCGTCAGTTAGAACCGGTCGGAAACGGATGGATTGTCGATCGCAGCAATTTCAGCTGGCGTTTCAGACAAGAAATGCGTGTCGTGACAGTCACTTGCCAGACCCTTCCCATCCGCAAGATTGGCTGGCTTGAATTACCGCGCCTGGCCGTTGAAATAGGCTTTGAGAAATGCAACAAAGAAGAGGAAGCACGCTTCCTTCAACGTTTTCATCGATGTTTCCAGCGCGGCGGCGGTTGATGTGATAGCATTCTTCTCGGCGGGTCTCCCCGCATTGCAGGATGGTGAACCTGGTCAGGTCCGGAAGGAAGCAGCCACAGCTGTCTACTGCAAGTGCCGGGGGTAAGGCTCGCCACTTTCTTTTCCGGAACTTCATGCACGCCGATCGGTTCGGTTAGACCCGAACGAAAATAGTAAGCTCTCGGAAAACTTCAAAGAAGTCCGTCGCTCCATCTGCTAGAATTTCGCGCATGAGCTATCAAGTCCTGGCGCGCAAATGGCGTCCAAAAACGTTTTCCAGCTTGGTCGGACAAGAGCACGTCGTGCGGGCACTGACCCATGCACTGACCGAGCAGCGACTGCATCACGCCTACCTGTTCACAGGAACTCGCGGCGTCGGCAAAACGACACTGGCGCGCATACTTGCAAAGTCACTCAACTGCGAAACAGGACTGACGGCAACCCCCTGCGGCACTTGCTCGGCATGTACTGAAATCGACTCGGGGCGCTTCATCGACCTGCTCGAAGTCGACGCGGCGACCAATACCAAGGTCGATGAAATGCGCCAGTTGCTCGAGAATGCGGTATATGCACCAACGCGCGGGCGCTTCAAGGTCTATGTAATCGACGAAGTGCATATGCTCTCGAATTCGGCCTTCAACGCCATGCTGAAGACGCTCGAAGAGCCGCCCGAGCACGTCAAGTTCATCCTGGCAACAACCGACCCGCAGAAAATTCCGGTTACCGTCCTGTCGCGCTGCCTGCAGTTCAATCTCAGGCAAATGACGCCGGCTTCGATTTCCGGCCATCTCAAATACATACTGGAGGCCGAGTGCGTCAGCGCCGAGCCGGGCGCACTGAATCTGCTAGCACGTTCGGCAGCAGGCAGTATGCGTGATGCGCTCTCGCTGCTCGACCAGGCGATCGCTCACGGCTCGGGCAAAGTCGAAGAAGCACAAGTACGCGACATGCTCGGCACTGTTGACCTTGACTACCTGTTTTCGATTCTTGACGCACTGCTTGCCGGCGACCCATCCGGTATGTTGCGCGTGGCCGATGACATGGCGACGCGCAGCCTTTCTTTCGACGCCGCCTTGCAGGAACTGGCCAGCCTGCTGACCCGCCTGCAAATCGCACAACTGGCGCCGCAGGCGGTAGCCGATGATCTGCCGGAACGCGCTCGTCTGCTTGATCTGGCCAACCGGCTTGACCCGGAGTTCGTCCAGCTGGCTTACCAGATTGTCCTGCATGGTCGAAAGGAATTGCCGTTGGCGCCCGATGAGCTCTCAGGCTTCACGATGACCTTGCTGCGCATGCATGCGTTCCGCCCAACGACAACGAGCAATGTTGCTGCACCGCGCCCGAACGTTGGAGCGGCAAGCCAGGCGCCGGCGGAAAAAAGAACGAGCGCCCCACTAGTAAACGCGCCCGTTGCCAGCTACTGCATAACCGAAACCATATCGGTTGAAACAGACAACCGTGTTGATGCAACAAGTGCGGTAGCCGTAATGACGCCGACAACATGCAAGCAGATACCGGTGATTTCCGAGAGCGACTGGCATACCATCCTGTCGGCATTGAGGCTCGGCGGCATGGCGCGCGAACTTGCCCAGCATTGCGAGCTGCGTAGCCTCGACCATACACAGGTCAAACTCCGCCTTTCGCCGACCCATCGCCACCTGCAGATGAAACCCGCGCAGGACAAACTGCAGCAATCGCTGTCGGAACATTTCGGCCGACCATTGCAGGTAGGTATCGAGCTAGCCGAAGTAGAACACGCAACACCTGCGGCAACCGCGCAACGTGATCGGCGCGAACTGCAGGACCGCGCCGTGGCCGCTATCGAACAGGATAGTTTCGTACGCGACGTCATTGAAATTTTTGACGCCACCCTGATTGAATCTTCGATCAAACCCGTTTAACTTCAGTAGAGGCAAGCAAGATGATGAAAGGCGGAATCGCCGGCTTGATGAAACAGGCCCAGCAGATGCAGGACAACATGAAAAAGGCGCAGGAACAACTTGCGCAGGTCGAAGTTGAAGGCCAGTCGGGGGCGGGCATGGTCAAGGTGACGATGACCTGTAGCCACGACGTGCGCCGGGTCTCAATCGACCCCTCGGTGATGGACGACAAGGAAATGCTTGAGGACCTGATCGCCGCCGCTTTCAATGCGGCGGTGCGACGCGGCGAAGAAGTAAGCCAGGAAAAGATGGCCGGGTTCACCTCGGGCCTGAATCTGCCGCCCGGATTCAAGATGCCATTCTGATGTCCACACCTTCCAGCCTCGAGTCACTGATCGAGGCATTGCGCTGTTTGCCCGGGATTGGCCCGAAATCAGGGCAGCGCATGGCCTATTACCTGATGCAACGCGACCGGGCGGGTGCCCAGCGCCTGGCCGATTCGCTGCAGCTCGCGCTGGGTGCGTTACGCCATTGTCAGCGCTGCAACACCTTCACCGAAGCCGAGACCTGCCAGCGATGCCTTTCCGGCAAACGCGACCCGAGCCTCCTCTGTGTTGTTGAGACACCGGTTGACATGAACATGATGGAGCAGACGCATGCCTATTCGGGGCTGTATTACGTCTTGATGGGTCGAGTCTCCCCGCTTGACGGGATCGGCCCACGCGAGTTGGAGTTAGAGCGATTGCTGGTGCGAGCTTGTGATGGAGTCGTACAGGAAGTCATTCTGGCAACCAATTTCACCAATGAGGGCGAAGTCACTGCCCATTATCTGTCGGAAATGCTGAAGAGCCGCGGCATCCGCGTGTCCCGCATTGCGCGAGGCGTGCCGGTTGGCGGAGAACTTGAATACATCGACGCCGGAACGCTGGCACAGGCGATGCGTGAACGCCGTTTGCTCGTGGACTAAGCTTCTGCATCTCAGCCCCTCTTCAAATCAGCGCACAATCAGCGTATAATTTTTCGGTTTAGTTCCTACCTTCCATTATTTCGTCCTAGGGATCAGCGCGATGAGCAAAGAAAGCAAAGTGGACTGCGGCAGGCGGCGGCTGGTTGTCGCCACCGCGGCAGTTGGCGGGGCAGGAGCGGTAGCAGCGCTCGTACCCTTCCTTTCGAGCATGCTGCCTTCCGAGCGTGCCAAGGCAGCCGGAGCACCGGTTGAAGTTGATATCGGAAATC
>JBIKLY010000159.1:0-3883 GCA_044359525.1 Rhodocyclaceae bacterium
GATGGTCAGCGCGTGGCCGCCGGCGGCGTTGATCAGCTGCTTGGCCATGTACATGTCGGCCGCGCTTTTCGGGAAGGAGATCGCCAGATAATCGGCGCCCATGCTGGCCGCGGTGCGGATGTCGTCCATGTCTTTGGCGGTCAGCGCCGGTGCCGAGAGGCCGCCGCCTTGACGGTTAATGCCCTTGTTGTTCGACAGCTCGCCGCCGTGGCGGACGGTGGTGAAAATTTCAGCGCCGAGCACGCGCACCACATCGAGCACGATGCGGCCGTCGTCGAGCAGCAGGACGTTGCCGGCGGAAACATCTTTGGGCAGATCCTTGTAGTCGAGGCCGACACGCTGCAGGTCACCCAGTTCGCACTTCGCATCGAGAATGAAATGGTCGCCTTTTTCCAGCGTTATCTTGCCGTCGGCGAACTTGCCGACGCGGATTTTCGGACCTTGCAGATCGGCCAGAATGCCGACCGGGCGGCCGACCCGTGCGGCCGCTTCGCGCACCATGTTGGCGCGGGCCACATGATCTTCCGCCTTGCCGTGCGAGAAGTTCAGACGAACCACATCGACACCGGCACGGATCATGCGTTCGAGAACCTGCGGATCGGATGAGGCGGGGCCGAGCGTAGCGACGATCTTGGTGTGGCGCGACATGGTGAATTATCTCCCTGAGTTGTTTTTTTGATTGTAGCTGAGAAGCGGAAAGCAAGCGCTTTCAACACAGAGGGCACAGAGGCACAGAGTTCACGGAGAAAAGCAACAACAAGTTTTTCTCTGTGAACTCTGTGTCTCCGTGTTCTCTGTGTTGAAAGTGGTTTACCCCTTGGCCCTTAGCTCAAGCACCTCGATCGCTGGCAGTTTTTTGCCTTCGAGGAATTCGAGGAAGGCGCCGCCGCCGGTCGAGATGTAATCGACGTCGTCGTGAATGTGGAATTTGGCGATGGCGGCCAGTGTGTCGCCGCCGCCGGCAATCGAGAAGGCGTCGGAGTGGGCAATTGCCGAGGCCATCATCTTGGTGCCGCCGGCAAACTGCGGGTGTTCGAAGACGCCGACCGGGCCGTTCCAGACGATGGTGCCGGCGTGCGCGATGATGTCGGTCAGGCGGGCCGAGGTTTTTGCGCCGACGTCGAGGATGCGGTCATGGGCCGCCACGTCATCGACCGAGATCTTGTTGGCGCGCGCCAGCGCCGACACTTCGTCGGCAACCACGACATCGGTCGGCAGCGGCACTTCAGCACCGCGCGCCTTCATCATGTCCATGATGGCGTGCGCTTCCTTGACCAGGTCGGGCTCGGCCAGCGACTCGCCGATGCGCTTGCCCGAGGCGAGCAGGAAGGTGTTGGCGATGCCGCCGCCGACGATCAGCTGGTCGACCTTCTCGGCCAGGGCCTTGAGGATGGTCAGTTTGGACGACACTTTGGCGCCGCCGACGATGGCGACCAGCGGGCGTTTCGGGTTTTCCAGCGCGCGCGTCAGAGCGTCGATCTCGGCGCCCATCAGCATGCCGGCGCAGGCCAGCGGCGCGTACTTTGCGATGCCGTGGGTCGTCGCTTCGGCGCGGTGTGCGGTGCCGAAGGCGTCATTGACGTAGATGTCGCAGAGCTTGGCCATCTTCTGCGCGAGCTCGTCGTTATTCTTCTTTTCGCCCTTGTTGCAGCGGCAGTTTTCGAGCAGAACGATTTCTCCCGGCGCAACTTCAAAACCGCCGTCGACCCAGTCGCGGATCAGGCGCACCGGTTTGTTCAACAGCTGGCCGAGGCGCACGGCGACCGGTGTCAGCGAGTCGTCCGGCGTGCATTCGCCTTCGGTCGGGCGACCGAGGTGCGAGGTGACCATTACCGCCGCGCCGTGATCCAGGCAGTACCTGAGCGAGGGCAAGGCGGCGCGGATGCGCGTGTCTTCGGTGATGTGGCCGGCGTCGTCCTGCGGCACGTTGAAGTCAGCGCGGATGAAAACACGTTTGCCTTTGACGTCAAGGTCGGCGAGTTTGAGAACGTTCATGGTGGTCTCCTGAGGGAAGGCTTGGAAAGCGCTTTCAACACAGAGCACACGGAGGCACAGAGTTCACAGAGAAAAACTTGTTTTTGACTTTCTCTGTGAACTCTGTGCCTCCGTGTGCTCTGTGTCTAAAGAGGTTCATCTTTTATTCAACCAATGTCCGGCGACTTCGACCATGCGGTTGGCGAAGCCCCATTCGTTGTCGAACCAGAGCAGCAGGTTGACCAGACGCGGGCCGGCGGCGCGCGTCTGGCTGCCGTCGACGATGGCCGAATGCGGGTCGTGGTTGAAGTCGATCGAGGCGTGCGGCTCGTTGGAAAAGGCGAGCAGGTTTTTCAGCGGGCCGGCGGCGGTTTTGGCGAGGAGGGCGTTGATCTCGCTGGCCGAAACGTCGCGCGTGAATTCGACAACGACATCAATCGCCGAGACGTTGAGCGTCGGCACGCGGATCGCCTTGGCCTGCACACGGCCGGCTAATTGCGGCAGCAGGCGTTCGACGCCGCGTGCCAGACCGGTCGATACCGGGATGATCGACGGCAGCGCGGCGCGCGTGCGGCGCAGGTCGGCGTGGTGGTAGCCGTCGGCCAGCGGCTGGTCGTTCATTACTGAATGCAGCGTGGTGAGCAGTACCTGCTCGATGCCGATCTCACGCTGCAGCAGATCGAGTACCGGCACCACGGCGTTGGTCGTGCACGAGGCGTTGGAGACGAGCAGTTCGTCGCCAGTCAGTTGTTGCTGGTTGATGCCGTAGACGATGGTCGCGTCGACGTCTTCGGCACCGTGGCCGGGGTGCGAGAGGAGCAGGCGCTTGCAGCCGGCGTTGAGGAAACGCACGAGGTCGCAGCGGTAGCCGTAGTGGCCGGAACAATCGATCAGCAGATCGATGTCGAGCGCACGCCAGTCGATTTCTTCCGGCGTCGTCGCGTGACTGACGGCGATGCTGCGGCCGTTGATTTCGAGCGCGCCATCCTTGACTTCGACGCTGCCGGGAAAGCGGCCGTGCGTTGAGTCATAGCGCGTCAGGTAGGCGATGCTGTCGAGGTTGGCCGGCTCGTTGATGGCGACCACCTGCAACTGATCGCGCAGCGGCGATTCGAGCAGGGCGCGCAGAAAACAGCGACCGATGCGGCCGTAGCCGTTGATGGCAAGGCGCAGTGGCGCCATAGGTCAGCTTTGAGTCTGTAGTGAACCGCTTTCGACACAGAGAGCACGGAGGCACAGAGAACACAGAGAAAGAGCAAAGTCGCAACGATAAATGCTTGCGTGAGCTCTTTGAAAACTCTGTGTTCTCTGTGCCTCTGTGTCCTCTGTGTTGAAAGCGGTGTAGTTCATTACTTCGCGTTCACCAAAGCGCGCGCCGCGTCGAGCATGCGGCAGGAGTAGCCCCACTCGTTGTCGTACCAGGCCAGCACCTTGACCAAATTGCCGTCGATGACGCGCGTCTGTGTCGCGTCGAAGGTCGATGAAACGCGGGTGTGGTTGAAGTCGCTTGATACCAGCGGGTCGTTGTTGACGGCCAGCACACCCTTCATCGGGCCGTTGGCGGCGGCAGTCATCAGTTCGTTGATTTCTTCCTTCGTCGTCGGGCGTTCGGCGGTGAAGGTCAGGTCGACCAAGGAAACGTTGATCGTCGGCACGCGCAGGGCGAAGCCGTCGACGCGGCCTTTGAGGGCCGGCAGCACGAGGCCGACGGCTTTCGCCGCACCGGTCTTGGTCGGGATGATGTTCTGCGCGCCGGCACGCGCGCGGCGCAGGTCCTTGTGACGCACGTCGACCAGCACCTGGTCGTTGGTGTAGGCGTGGATTGTCGTCATCAGGCCCTGCTTGATGCCGATGTTGTCCTGCAGCACCTTGGCGACCGGCGCCAGGCAGTTGGTCGTGCACGAGGCAT
>JBIKLY010000160.1:0-3856 GCA_044359525.1 Rhodocyclaceae bacterium
CTGCATGCAGGCGGTGAAGAAAACGGCGGCGAGCAGGGTGCGGACGATCAGTTGCGGCTGCCTGGCGAGCTGCAGCGACTGGCTGCCGAGCAGGGCGATGGCGGCGACGTTGGCGGCGACGATTTTGGCGGCGTTGATATAGCCTGGTTCGATATGCATGGTGACTCCCCTGGAGCGTTGGCAACAGATGCGGCACAGGCTGCAGGGGGAGTGTTATCGAAAGCGCGCCGGGATGAAGGAGTGGAGAAGATACGGAAAACGACGCCACAGTTCATCTGCGGTTAGCCAGCTCTCACCCCGGAGCAGTACTACACCAATCATTCCGGGCAGGTCTTCTGGCTCGCCTTCATCCTTCCCTGCCGACCTTCCCATACCCGAAGGTACAGTGGCGTGTGGCAGCGTCGTCTGGCTTACAGCAGCGGGGGCTGCGCCGGAATGTCTGGATGCTCCAGAGTCACCGGCTTCCCTTTTCATTCGCCTCGCGGTAGCGGCGGCGAAATCCCGAAACGTTGTGGAGGTTATACGAACGGGATGCGTGTGGCAAGTTCGGCATGGTCGCCCTAGAAAAATCTTCACCACCAAGGCACCAAGGGCACCAAGTTTCACCAAGAACTACAAAATCAGGTTTTCCCTTGGTGTCTCTTGGTGAGCTCTGCACTTCCTTCGGTCGACTTGGTGCCTTGGTGGTTCGCTTTTGCCGTCACTCCAGAAACAGCCGGGCAGCGGCTTGAGGGTTGGACGGAAAGTACAGGTGCATGTAGCTCGCCGTGAGCCGCTGACGGCGATAAACGGCTTCGCCCTGTCGACCGTCGGGGCGGCTCGCCTGCGCCAGCGCCGGCAGCGGGGTTTCCGTGCGCGAGTAATGGAAGGTGTGGCCGCGCAGCGTGCCTTCGGGCAGTTCGACTTCCTGCAGGCCGAGCGCGGTGAGTTTCTTTTGCATCGTCGACTGCCCCGGCAGCAGGCCGCCGAGCGCGTGGCTTTTTCCCTCGCCGTCGACCAGCGTCTCGAACAGCGCCATCATGCCGCCGCACTCGGCGAGCAGCGGCTTGCCGGCGGCGACGTGGCCGGTGAGCGACGCCCACAGCGAGCGATTGTTGGCGAGCGCTGCGCCGTGCAATTCGGGGTAGCCGCCGGGTAGCCAGACGGCATCACAGCCGGGCAGTGTCGCGTCGGTGAGCGGTGAAAAATATTCGATGTGCGCGCCGAGTGCGACAAGGCAGTCGAGGTTGGCCGGATAGAGGAAGCAGAAGGCCGCATCGCGGGCGACGGCGATGGTTTTTCCGGCGAGCAGCGGCGTGATCCGGGGCGCGACGGCGGCAGCGAAATCAACCGGTGGCGGCAATGCCGCAGCAGCGGTCGTTGCCAGCAGATCGGCCATGCGCTCGATGCGCTGTGCGAGGTCGTCGATTTCGGCGGCCGGCAGCAGGCCGAGGTGGCGTTCGGGCAACGCGGCATCGGCATCGCGCGGCAGGTGCCCATACCAGGCGATGTCTGGCGGCAGGCTCTTTTCGAGCAGTTCGGCGTGGTAAGCGCTGCCGACACGGTTGGCGAATGCCGCGTTCACCGGTGTGCCCGGCCGGTAGTGCTTGAGGCCGTAGGCGATGGCGCCGAAGCTGGTGGCCATCGCCGCACCGTCGATCACGGTGAGGATCGGCAGGCCGAGGCGGGCGGCGAGATCGGCACCCGCCGGCTGGCCGTCAAAAAGGCCCATCACGCCTTCGACGAGAATCAGGTCGGCATGCTCAGCCGCTTCGGCCAGCCGCCACGCTGCGTCGGCCTCGCCGCACATGTACAGATCGATGTTGTAGCACGGCGCACCGCTGGCGATGGCGTGGATCTGCGGGTCGAGGAAATCCGGACCGCATTTGAAGACGCGAACCTTGCGCCCCTGCCGTGCGTGCAGTCGGGCGAGTGCCGCGACGACCGTTGTTTTGCCCTGGCCGGAGGCCGGCGCAGCGACAAAGAGTGCCGGGCAGGAAGGCATTACCACTCCAGCCCGGGCATGGCTTTGACGCCGGCCTTGAAGGCGTGTTTGACGAGCGCCATTTCGGTCACCGTATCGGCGGCGTCGATCAGCGCCTCGGGTGCGCCACGGCCGGTGATGATGACGTGTTGCATGGGCGGGCGGATGGCCAGCGCAGCAAGTACCGGCTCGATGTCCAGCCAGCCGTACTTCAGCGTGTAGGTGAATTCGTCGAGAACGACGAGGCCGATTTCCGGGTCGGCCAGATAGCCGCAGGCGATGTCCCACGCGGCGCTTGCCGCAGCCGCATCGCGCGTGCTGTCCTGCGTCTCCCAGGTAAAGCCTTCGCCCGAGACGTGCCAGTTCAGGCAGCCGGGAATGGTCTCGGCAACACGCCGGTAGAAGCCCTCCTCGCCGGTGTCGGAGCGCCCCTTGACGAACTGGATGACGGCGACCTTGATGTCGTGGCCGAGCGCACGCGCGACAACGCCGAAGGCAGCGGAGGATTTGCCTTTGCCGTTGCCGGTGTTGATCACCAGTACGCCGCGCGCTTCCTGTGCGGCGGCAATTTTTTCGTCGATCACCGCTTTCTTGCGTTCCATGCGCGCGTGGTGGCGCACTTCCTTGCTCTGATCTTCAGTCATGTCTGTTTTCGCTTAGCGGGGGATGAAGCTGATCCGGCCGTCGCATTCGACGGCCTGCAGCGGATATTGGTAGAGCGCCGAGAGGCGTTCGGCAGTCAGCATTTCTTTCGCCGGCCCGCTTTCGGTCGTGCCGTCGCCGTGAATGAGCAGGGCGCGGTCGCAGAAGCGCCAGGCCAGCGCCGGTTCGTGCAGGACCATGACCACGCCGGCAGCGCAGTCGCGCGCCGCTTTGGCGAACAGTTCGAGCATGGCAATCTGGTGTTTCAGATCGAGGTGGGCGATCGGTTCGTCGAGCAGAAATAGTCGTGGCGCCTGCGTCAGCAGCGTGGCAATCGCCAGTCGCTGACGCTCGCCACCGGATAGCGTCTGCACGTCGCGTTGCTCGAATTCGGCCAGATCAACCGCAGCCAACGCCTGACGAACAATTTTTGCATCTGTCGCCGACTCCCAATCCCAGCGTGCCAGATGTGGGTGGCGACCGACCAGCGCCGTCTCCAGCACCGTCGAGGCGAAAGCGTCGCCGCGCGATTGCGGCAGCCAGCCGCGAATCAGCGCGCTTTGGCGTGGGCCAAGCGCCGCATAGCTGCTGCCCTTGAGCAGCACCGCGCCAGACTGCGCGGCGCGCAATCCGGCCAGCACCGAGAGCAGCGTCGATTTGCCGGCGCCGTTGCGGCCGAGGATGACCAGGCGTTCGCCCGGCTGCAGCGTCAGATCGAGATCGCGGCAAACGGAATTGCTGCCAATGCTGACGCTGAGTCTGCGAGTTTCGAGCAGGGGCGCGATTGCCGTCATTCGCGCCTCGCCTGCGTATCGCGCGTCAGCAAAAAGAGAAAGACCGGCACGCCGATCAATGCGGTGAGTACGCCTACCGGCAATTGCATGGGTGCGACGACGGTACGTGCCAGCGTGTCGGCGATCACCAGCAGGCTGCCGCCGGCCAGTGCCGACGCAGGCAGCAACAGGCGCTGATCGTTGCCGCTGGCGAGGCGCACCAGATGTGGAACGATCAGGCCGATGAAGCCGATCGAGCCGGCGTGCGTGACTGCGGCGGCGGTGGCCAGCGCGGCGACGATATAGACGCCGCGGCGCAGGCGGGGGACGTCCACCCCGAGTGTTTGTGCCGTATCGGCGCCGCGTGCCAGTAGATTGAGTTCGCGCGCGAAAGGCAGTGAGACGAGCAGCGCGGCGGCAAGGATGCCGAGCGCAAGGCCCGGTTCGCCGGTCTGCGAGAGATCGCCCATCAACCAGA
>JBIKLY010000161.1:0-3842 GCA_044359525.1 Rhodocyclaceae bacterium
GTGGGCGGCGGCAAAGCCAATCGCAAGGGAACGCCGCAAGGTGGAGTCATTTCCCCGCTGTTGGCCAACTGCTACCTGCACATTCTTGACCGGATATGGCAACGGCGGCACCTGAAAGGAAAGCTGCAAGCGCATATCGTGCGCTACGCAGACGACTTTGTAGTCATGTGCCGAAAAGATGTAGAGGAGCCGCTGAAAGTGGTGCGTCGCGTGCTGGAACGACTGGACCTCAGCCTCAACGAGGCGAAGACTCATATCGTGGATGCCACTCAAGCAAGCTTCAATTTCCTCGGGTTTACGATTCAGATGAGTCGAGGGGCAAGCACCGGAAAGCCGTACCCGAACGTCCGGCCGGCAGACAAATCGCTGAAGAAGATCAAGGCGAGGCTGACGGAACTGACAGGGCGGGAACTGACCGCCATCCCCTTGGGCGACATAGTGGAAAGGGCAAACCGCAGCCTGCGAGGCTGGGCAAACTACTTCCACTATCGGAACTCAAGTCTGGCGATGAGCAAGGTCAGGAATCACGCGGAAGACCGGTTGCGAACCCACTTGATGAAGCGCCACAAGGTGAAGGACAGAGGAACTGGCCTGCGCCGTTTCCCGAGTGCCGATCTGTATGGGCGCTACGGGCTGTACAAGGTTCCTGCGGTAGCGGGATGGCGCTCGGCGCATGCCTTGGTATGAAGAACATCGGAAAGCCGTGTGCGGGAGAACCGCATGCACGGTTTGATGAGGGAGGGCAGGTGAGAACCTGTTCTCTACTCTACCCACTTAAAAACTATGCTACAGTTTTTGGATGGCTCGACTTCCTCGTTATTTTGCGGCAGGTGTGCCGCAACACGTTATCCTGCGCGGCAACAACCGGCAGGCTATTTTTGCTGGTGATGAGGATTGCCGGTTCTTCAAGGAGACCCTGCTGGAGGCAGCGCAGCGTTTCGGGTTGGCGATACACGCTTACGTATTCATGACCAACCATATCCATCTGCTCGCCTCGCCGGAGACGGCCGATAGCCTGCCAAAAACGCTGCAAAGCCTGGGTAGGCGCTACGTTCAGTACTTCAACTACCGCCAGCAGCGCACCGGCACCCTGTGGGAAGGCCGCTACCGCGCCACAGTGGTCGAGGAAGAGCGTTACCTCTTCGAATGCATGCGTTACATCGAGCTCAACCCGGTGCGCGCCGGCATGGTACGCCACCCGCGCGAATTCGCCTGGTCGAGCTACCAGGCGAATTCCCACGGCAGCTTTGATGCGCTGCTTACGCCGCACCTTCTCTACCTGCAACTGGGCAGCAACGATGCCGAGCGGCAAGCCGCCTATCAAAACATCGTAAAAGAACCGCTGGATGCCGAGCAACTCAAGGTGCTACGCGAGTGCACGCACAAAGGCTGGGCCCTGGGTGGCGGCCAATTTTATTCAACGATTCAACAAACAACCCAACGCCGGGCAACCCCACTCGCCAAAGGGCGCCCAAAAATTAAGTAGAATTAAGTAGGGTCAGACTCGATTAAAATTTAATCGAGTCTGACCCTACTTAATTCAAAAGACCCAGTCCGTTGACAACAAATCGCAACATGCTATCGGTAGCATCCTGGAAAATTTCAAAATACCGGGACATCAAAACATGTTTTCAGATGAGCGCCGCCACCATCCCCGTTTTCCTTTTCACTCCAGAGGTGAGTTGCGCCTTCATTTCATGGCCTATCGCGGGGCTTTGCTTGACATCTCGCTGTTTGGCGCGTTGTTCGAATCCAAGCTGTTTCAGCTGAACTTCGGGCAAGGAGAACACTGTACGCTCGAAATACTGCACCTGAACGACGACTCCCTGTTCGCCGTTGAAGGGACAATCGCGCACACTAACAACAACCTGATCGGCATCCAGTTCAAGCCGCTGGAAAAAGAGCGCCAGAACAAACTCCGGCAGATCGGCATGCTAAATCTCGCGCCGTCGACCCTGCTCGACAGAAAACTTCCCGCTCTGCTTCAGGCCTGGCACAGATAAACCGGATCGCAAAAACGTGCGCGCAAACAACGCTTCAGTCCTTACGTTGGCACCTGGACACAAAAAACAAACGGAGCGGCAACACAGCCGCCCCGCTCAATCCACCACAGCCAGCGATCTAAACAGCTACCAGCTTGCCGCGACGACGGGCAAGGGCACCGACCAGCCCAAGGCCGGCCAGCAGCAGCGCATAGGACTCAGGCTCCGGCACTGGCGCGGCCGACATCTGAATCTGATACGAACCGCCCTGTGCAAGCACGCCGACGCCACTGAACTGCAAAGTGTGCGAACCGGCAGCAAGCTGGAATTCATCGCCGGCAAACAGGAACTTGCCAATGGCCGAAACGGCCAGCGGCGTGCCGTCCAGTTGCACACCGAACGACGAGAAATCGCTCTTGCCCTTCAGATACATGGTGTTGGACGAAAAGCTGAAATCGGAAAGACTCGTCAGAGAAAAGTTGATGCTATCGACAAAAGCCCCCGTCACGCTGCTATGGGCCAAAGTCCAGGTATCGTTCAGCACGCCTGCGTTGAAAGATTGATTGCCGGCGCCGCTGCCGGTCACGTCGGTCGAGGCCGAAGCCAGGCTACAAGCACCGGCAAGCGCCAGTGCGAGAGCATATTTTTTCAGAATGAGTTTCATCGGGGTTCCTTACAGGTTGGGTGAGCGGAATAGCTCAGATGGACGGAGGTATCTGCACCAGCAATCGCGGCATCAACAACGCCCCGGAACTATGCAACAGCACAGCACGCCCTTTTCTCCGACGCCCCCGGAAATTTCCGAACATTTTCTCCGGTGACACCGAGCTACGCCTCGGTGACGGTAGCGACGCGAAGGTAAGCCATGAATATGACAGTCATACCAACACCCACCCTGGATTTCCTAGTCCAAATGGATCGGTTGCCCGCAGAATGGGGTCAGACTCGATTAAATTTTAATCGAGTCTGACCCCACTTAAACTTCTATCGCTTG
Source organism: Rhodocyclaceae bacterium (assembly GCA_044359525.1). Taxonomy (GTDB): domain Bacteria; phylum Pseudomonadota; class Gammaproteobacteria; order Burkholderiales; family Rhodocyclaceae; genus CAJBIL01. The sequence goes on from JBIKLY010000161.1 coordinate 2,977, forward strand.
ATGTATGATGCGCGATGACTGATGCGGTTTTGTGGGAGATTAAGTATGCGAACCACTTTATCTATTGACGATGATGTTTTAACCGCTGCCAAAGGGCTGGCACAGGCACAGCACCGGAGCGTTGGAGAAATCCTTTCGTCGCTGGCACGGCAGGCATTAAAGCCTGTCGCGGTAACGCCGACTGTGCGCAATGGCGTTCCTTTGCTGACGCCACGCCCCGGCGCCGTGCCGGTTACACCTGAACTGGTTAATTTGTTGCGCGACGAGTTGCCCTGATGACGTTTCTGCTTGATGTCAACGTGCTGATCGCCTTAATCGACCCGGCGCATATTCAACACGATGCAGCGCACGAATGGTTTGCTGCCCACCAGCAATCCTGGGCTACCTGCCCCTTGACCGAAAATGGCGTGCTACGCATCGTGGGGCATGCCCGTTATCCAAACACGCCGGGCACGCCGTCTGCTGTAGCGCCTTTGATGGCAGGCTTGCGCGCATTACCTGGCCATGTGTATTGGCCTGACGACATCAGCTTGCTTGATACCGAGCGGTTTGATATGGCACGACTATTGAGCTCCGGGCAAGTGACGGATAGTTATCTGTTGGGATTGGCGCTTGCTCACGGCGGACAACTTGCGACCTTTGATCGTCGTCTGGTAACGGTTGCAGTGCGTGACGGTGCGAAGGGCTTGCATTTGATATGAATTAAATGGGGTCAGACTCGATTAAATTTTAATCGAGTCTGACCCTACTTAAAGTCAAAGCCGCCAGACGCGGATTCCGGCGTTCTGCAGCTCTTCGGCGTTGAAGCAGGCTTTTACGTCGATGAAGCAGCCGCCTTTTACCAGCTTTTTGCTCAGATCCTCAGC
>JBIKLY010000088.1:0-13889 GCA_044359525.1 Rhodocyclaceae bacterium
TAGTGCACTTACCGTGTGTGAAAGTAGGTCACCGCCAGGCTCCCCATTACAAAGCCCTCAACGCTACTCAGCGTCGAGGGCTTTGTGTCGTCTACTCTTCTCCAGTCGTGCCTCCTGCCGGCTTGGCCAATTGTGATTAAAAAAGAAACTGTCTTGCCTGGTACAAGCACTGTTCGATGACATCTATAATCGCACCTTCTTTAATTGGAACTGCCGGACATGAGCTCACTGATCCGCTATGAGCACGGCATCTATGCCGTCGATGCTTACTACGTACGCCCCTTGATGGCCTCGATACATCTGCTTGTCGAAAACGGGCGTGTTGCTATGGTGGATACCGGCAGCAATGAGTCAGTTCATGGCGTGCTGGCGGCGCTGAGTGAGTTGGAACTACATCCCGAGAGCGTTGATTATGTGATTCTTACACATGTGCATCTCGACCATGCGGGCGGCGCTGGTGCCATGATGCGCGCTTTTCCGAACGCTCGTCTGGTGGTTCATCCTCGGGGCGCACGTCACATGGCTGACCCATCGAAGCTGGTTGTGGGGGCAACCGCGGTCTATGGGCCGGCGGAAATGCGTCGACTCTACGGTGAGGTCTTGCCGGTTGATGCGGCTCGAATTGTCGAGGCGGCCGATGGGTTGGAGATCGATCTCGCCGGCAGAAAGCTTTTGTGCCGTGATACGCCCGGGCACGCCAGGCATCACATCTGTATTCGTGATGACAAGAGCGGGCACTTTTTTGCCGGTGATACTTTCGGACTCTCCTACCGCGAACTTGATACGGATGGGCGCCAGTTTATTTTTCCGACAACGACGCCTGTGCAGTTTGACCCTGATGCTTTACATGCTTCGCTTGATTTGCTTTTGAGCTATCAACCGGAAGCAATCTATCTGACGCATTACAGCCAGGTCAGGGATATCGCAGCAAAAGAACTCGACCTGCATCGGCTCATTGACGCGCATCTGGCCGTTGCCCGCTTCGAAAAGGCGGCTGGACCAGACCGGCACTCGCGTATTCGCGCTGGTCTTGCACACCTTCTGGTTGATGAGGCGAAGCGTTTTGGTTGTCGACTTCAGCCCGCCAGGATTCTGGAAATCTATGCGGCAGATCTGGATCTCAACGCACAGGGGCTTGGTGTCTGGCTTGAGTCGAAAGCCTGATGCCCCGTAACGCAGCATCGTGCTGCCGGGTGCGCTGTTAATCGAGTGGTTTTCTGCTTGCCAGGTGCCTCAGCGCTTCGGCTGCTGCAAACAGGCCGAAAATTGCCGTAATGCATACGGAAGAGCCAAAGCCGGCACAGCTTAACCCGGCCGGCTTTGGCACGATACCGCAGGCAGCCGGGCTTTCCGGGTAGCGCAGCGGCTCTGTCGAAAACACGGCCGGTACATTGAATTTCTTTTTCTGGTCACGAGAAAACCCATATTCCTTGCGCAACAGTGCTCGAACTTTTGAGAGTAAGGGGTCTTGTATGGTGTGCGCCAAATCGGCCCGCTGGATGCGCGTCGGGTCAATTTGCCCGCCCGCTGCGCCGGCGGTTATCAACGGAATTTTTCTGCCTTTGCAGTAGGCGATCATTGCCGCCTTTGTTCGAACCTGATCAATTGCGTCAATCACGTAGTCAAAATCAGCGCCAAGCGTATCGTCCAGATTGTCCGCTGAAACAAACTCTTCGATTTCAGTGACGCGGCAAGCGGGGTTGATCGCACGAATGCGCTCTGCCATGACGCTTACCTTGGCCTTGCCGAATTCATCGCCAAGCGCGTGAATCTGCCGGTTGACGTTCGATTCGGCAATCATGTCGAGATCAATCAGCGTGATGTGCCCGATTGATGAGCGGGCCAGCGCTTCAGCCGACCACGAACCGACGCCACCAATGCCGACAATACAAACGTGAGCCGATCGAAACGTCTGTAGTGCATCAGGCCCGTAAAGACGACCGACGCCCCCGAAGCGGCGCTCAAGATCGACAGCCTGGTCCGGCATCAGGCTTCGACCGTACGGCGAATGACCTGATTGAAGGGAATTATCCACTCCGGCGCAAACTGGTTATCGCATGCATTGACTTCCGCAATTGCGCGCAGCACAGAGCGGTTCCGGCCACGGTGAATGTGTTTCAGCATGACGGCCTCGAAGGCATCGACGATTGCAAGTATCTTCGCACCAGGGCAGATTTGTGCGGATTTCAAGGCGTTCGGATAGCCTGCGCCGTCCGGCATTTCGTGGTGTTGTGCAACCATCTCGGCGGCTTCCGACCAGCCGGCCATACGTGACAAAATCCCTGATGCGAATTCCGTGTGGGTATGGAGTATGGTTTTTTCATCCGGGGTCATGCGGTCGACTTTCAGCCATACCGATTCAGGCAGGAGCATCATGCCAATGTCGTGAATGTATACTGCTGCTTCAAGTTGTACCGGGTTGATGCTGATCTCTGCAAGCTGATTGGTTTCAAGCGCCAGGCGCAGGATACGCATCGTGCGCCCCTTGAAAAGAGGGGAGCGGGCTTCGAACTGGTTGGCAAGCGAACGGAAGAATCGGAGATCCTCAGCCTGTGGGGATTTTGAGCCGCTTGGTAGGGAGGAAATTTTTCCACGAGTCGGAATGGACGCGGCCGCTGCCGGACGAAATCCAGTGACAGCTTCAATCAGTTCGCTGGCACAGCTATCCATGTCTTCCGCAGTGGACAGGGCCATCTTTTCCAGTCCCTGTACCATGGGCAGCAAGCGTAATCCATCCAGCGACTTGCCCGAAGCGAGGCCTTCGGCGGCCAATTCAAGACGATCGAGAGCGAGCAGAAGTGCTTCAGCAAGAAAATCGCTGAACAGAATTTCGCTGTTGCGAAAACGGGCCAGAACGGTTTCCATCGGGTGCACGATGGCTACCGCCAGGTTGACCTTGCATAAAGCGGCATCGCCCTTGATGTTATGGATTGCACGGAAAAGATTGGCGATCGTCTCGCGATCTCCCGGGCTGCTCTTCAGGCGCGCAACATCCCGCTCTATGTTTTGTGCGTGATCAGTCAAGCCGTCAATAAATTCCAGCAGCGCCTCCCTGTCCGTTACGACAGGCGCAATGATCGAACGTACATCCATGTTACGACTCTCCGGCCGGGCTATTTCGACCAGTTTATCCGAAAGCCGGGGAGAGGTTCACGTCGGCTTGTCAGGATTTGCTTTTACGGCGCCTTGCGCTGAACAACAAAGCTTTTCTGCGCATCCTGCTTGTAGGCATAGTCGACCTGCCCCTTGCGCACAATACCCATGACCAGCATGTTGCTGCTCAATGCGTCATGGTCGGTTTTCGAGAACGGCTTGTCGTACGTGGTGATCACGCCGGCGACCTGTCGCTGAAGGTTTTCAAGTGCTGCCTTGATTTTCGCCGGCTCGTCACCTTGCGCCTGATGAATGGCAAAAAACAGAATCATCATCGCGTCATAGCCTTGAGCTGCAGCCATTGGCGCTGGAATAATCGGACTATTGTATTTCTGCTGGTAGGCTGAAATGAAGGCGTTGCGTCTCTGGAAGCTGGCTTGTTGAATAAAGGAGACCGCAACCAGCGAGCCCTCAGCGGCTTCACCGGCCGGGTCGATGTAATTACGCCAGGAGAGTGGCCAACTGCCGATGATTTGCACGTTCCATTTTTGTTTGGCGATGCTCTTCGCCAGTACGGCGGCTTCAGGACCTACGGTGTAGCTGATTACAACATCCGCACCAGCAGCCTTTGCCAGATTGACCTGCTCTGACAGATCTTTCACACCCAGCGCAAAACGCTGGACTGAGACCGGCGTAATGTTTTGTGCGGCCAGTGCTGTCTCCACATCATTTTTCCCCGCTTCGCCGTAGCCAGTGGTATCGGCAAATAGCGCAATCTTGCGGAAGCCGCGCTTCATTACCTCGGCAACGATAAATGGCGCCTGCACTTCATCGCGCGGCGAGACGCGAAAGATGTAATGCTCGCTTGCGGCAGCAAATTTTTTGGTTAGTGGCGTGCCGGTGGCAACGGGAATAATCAGGGGTACTTTTGCATTTTGGTAGGTCTCCAGCATCGCCATGCCAACACCGGTATTGCATGCGCCGATGGTTGCCGATACTTTTTCCTTGCCGACCAGCTCCTCAGCAATTTTTTTGCCGACTTCAGGATTCCCCTGGTCGTCACGTTCAACCAGTTCAATTTTCTTGCCAACTACGCCGCCTGCCCAGGAGTTGATTTCCTCCACCGCCAGACGGATGCCGTTGCGAACGCTTACGCCCATGTCGGCCGAACCGCCGGTCATCGGGCACGAGACGCCAATCCGGATCGTGTCGTTTGCTGCGTAAATATTAGAACTGGCGAAAATGAAGGCCACCAAAACCGCAGCCTGGCGACCAATGATGCTTGGCTTTTGTTTGTTCAATTTGTCTCGCTCCGCTAAATGGTATTTTTGTAATGTTGTCTGACAACCTGAACAATATCATTCAATCTCGAAGATGGAAATACCCGAAAATCTACTCGAATTCGCTAATCGCTGCGTAACGACCATGCTTCCCCTGTGCAGCAACATAGACCCGGAGGCGGGCACTGGTCTAAACTTCGTCTTTTCAAATTTTAGAGGAATAACGATGTCTGTTACCACTACAGCAAGCGGCTTGCAGATTGAAGAACTCACCGTCGGAACGGGTGCTACTGCGACAGCAGGTCAGGATGTAATCGTGCATTACACCGGTTGGCTGACCAACGGCACCAAGTTTGACTCCAGCAAGGACCGTAACGATCCTTTCGTGTTTCCGCTCGGTCAGCGCAACGTTATTGCTGGCTGGGATGAGGGTGTACAGGGCATGCAGGTCGGTGGCGTGCGCAAGCTGACCATTCCGCCGGAACTCGGCTATGGTGCGCGCGGCGCCGGTGGTGTGATCCCGCCGAATGCAACGCTGGTGTTTGAAGTCGAACTGCTCGACGTTCGTTGATCGATGGCCGATACGCCGCGTAAACCCTTGGGCTTGCCGCCCAGGGGGCAGAGTACTGAAGCACCTGCCAGCACGGATCGGCGACCGGTGCGTGGCGGTGCGCCAAAGCGCAAGACGGCTGCCGAGGTCGCGCAGACCAATGCTGCCTACGCAGCCAAAGCACGGGCCCTCCAGGAGAAACCCCGGGGCACGCCGTCGCGTGCACCGGTTGTGCCGAAATCGCCGCTCGCGGTACGCAAGTCACCCGCAGCGCCAGTGACAGAAAAAGGCACGGTGCAAAGCGGCGTGCGCATCTCCAAGCTGATGGCCGAGCGTGGCCTGTGTTCGCGGCGCGATGCCGACGGCTATATCGAGCGTGGCTGGGTCTTTGTCGATGGGCTGCGGGTGACCGAACTCGGCACCCGCGCCGATCCTTCCGTCAATATCACCCTGGCCAGAGAAGCGCAAATCCAGCAAACGTGGCAGATGACGATCCTGCTGCACAAGCCGGTGGGTTACGTGTCCGGTCAGCCGGAGCCCGGCTTTACGCCTGCCGTTACCTTGATCCAGCCGGAAAACCAGTTCGCCACGGCAGATACGCCGGCTTTTCATCCCCGGCATTTGAAGGGGCTGGCGCCGGCCGGTCGGTTGGATATCGACTCCACCGGTCTGCTCGTCCTGACGCAGGATGGTCGCGTCGCACGGCAACTGATCGGTGAGGATTCGCAGGTCGACAAGGAATATCTGGTGCGCGTCGAAGGCCGGCTCGATGCTGCCGGGCTGGCTTTGCTGAATCACGGGCTGAGCCTCGACAACAGGCAGTTGAAGCCGGCCAAAGTCGAGTGGCTCAACGAAGATCAGTTGCGCTTCGTGCTGCGCGAAGGGCGCAAGCGCCAGATCCGCCGGATGTGCGAACTGGTCGGATTACACGTCGTCGGCCTCAAACGTGTGCGCATCGGCGCCGTCAAGCTCAGCGACCTGCCGCTCGGGCAGTGGCGTTTTCTGCGAGAAGACGAGCGCTTCTGAAAGCTGCGCCTACGGGCGGCGTTTTGCCGCAATAAACAGTTCAGGATCGACCATTGCCCCGTTGAGGACGACGCTCCAGTGCAGGTGCGGGCCGGTGGCGCGGCCCGTCTTGCCGGAAAGCCCCAGCGCCTGCCCCTTGCGCACGGACTCGCCGGATTGCACGTCGATCCGGTCAAGATGGCAGTACATGGTGATCAGCCCGTTGCCGTGATCGACAAAAACCGTTTTACCGTTGAAAAAATAATCATCGACCGCCAGCACTGTGCCGTGCGCGCTGGCCTTGATCGGCGTGCCGCGCCCGACGGCGACATCGAGGCCGGCATGCGGCGAACGCGGCTCGCCGTTGAAAAACCGGCGCAAGCCGAAACGCCCGGCCAGCCGCCCTTTAGCCGGTAGCAGGAAGCTCGGGTCGGTGTCCGGTGCGCTCCGCCAGTGGCGCTTCAGCTCCTGAATCAGCGCAATTTCGCGCGTCGCGCGCGCTTCGTCGTCGGCCGACAACTGCACCTTGCTCGTATCCTTCAGCGTGATGCGCTGCTCGGGGTAGTGTTTGGGGCTGACCGTGAAGGGCAGCGCACTCGTTTGATCGCCGGTTTTGACGCGCAATTCGTGCGGGCCGGCCGGCGTATCGAGCGCCAGACCGACCACCGCGTACCAGCGATTGGCCTCCGCCGTCACGAGAACCGGCTGGTCGCCGAGCCAGGCTTGCGGCGCTCCGGCATTCGCCGACACTGCGTTGAGTGCGATCACCGCAACACCGCCGGGAACGCTTGATGATTGCGGCAGTCCGCCATGCGCCAGCAACGGGAGGGCCAAAGCCAGCAGGCCGGCAGCAGAGTGGCGAATGGTGACGGCAAGGCTGGGCACGTCTCGAATCTCCTACAGCGACGCGGCTTTGAAGGTGTCGCACTGGCGCATGTCACCGCTTTCCATGCCGCGTTTGAACCAGCGCACGCGTTGTTCGGAGGAGCCGTGCGTGAACGATTCGGGAACAGCATAGCCCTGCGCCTGCTTCTGCAGCCGATCGTCGCCGATCGCCGAGGCGGCGGTCAGCGCCTGTTCGATTTCACCCGGTTCGATGATGTGCTTCATGCTGTCGGCGCGGTGGCCCCAGACGCCGGCGAAACAGTCGGCCTGCAACTCCAGCCTGACCGACAGCGCGTTTACCTTGCCCTTGTTGCCGGCGCGCTGCTGCGCCTCATGCACCTTGGTCGAAATGCCGAGCAGATTCTGTACATGGTGGCCGACTTCATGGGCGATCACGTAGGCCTCGGCAAATTCACCGGGCGCGTGAAAGCGCTCTTTCAGATCGCGGTAAAAGGCGAGGTCGATATAGACCTTCTGGTCCGACGGGCAGTAGAACGGCCCCATCGCCGTCTGGCCGGTACCGCAGGCAGTCGGCGTCGCGCCGGTGAACAGCACCAGCTTCGGCTCCCGATAGGTGCCGCCTCCTTCACGGAATACCGCATGCCAGGTCGTTTCCGTGCTGCCCAGCACTTTTGAGACGAACCTCGCCATCTCGTCGTTGGCCGGCGGCTTGTGCGCCTGGGTAGCCTCCTGTGGCGCGTGGCTGCTGGTGTTGGAGACGAGACCGAGAATCACCGAGGGATCGATGCCAAGAAAATAGCTTGCCGCCAGCGCGAGGACCAGCCCGCCGATACCGAGGCTGCCCCGGCCCATGCCGCCGCTTGCGCCGCGCCGGTCTTCCACGTTGCTGCTTTCATTTTCGTCGTCGAGGCGCATGATTTATTCCAGTAAAAAGGGCGTGCGTGGCTGAAATCCATGCCGCAAAAATGGTTGAGTTTGCGCTGACTTCGGCCTAGAGTGAGTCATTGCCAATGTCGGCTGCAACGAGGAGAAGCGTATGAAAAAACTAACCGCTGGCCTGATGGCCTTGGCGCTGGCCCTTGTGAGTGTGTCTGCTTTAGCCTGTCCGGGTGATAAAGCGAAGGATGGCAAGAGTGAAATGAGCACTCCGTCAAAACCCAAGGCCTGAAACCGGTGTTTGCAGCAGACGCGGCGCGTGCCTCCGGCATTGCGCCGCGTTTCATTTGTGGAGGCTGCTGATGTGAGTTGAGCCTTCTGCTTCAGCGCCTTGATCCGGATCTTTGTTACGCGCCTGTTTCTGCCGCAAGCGCTCATTTTTTTCATCGTTGAAAAAGGCGTAGCGACCGTGTAGCTCGCAGCCTTTCATGCCTGGGTCGCACGGCAGATTGTTTACTTTGCTGCACTTGCCATTCACCTCGTGTGGGCAACTCCATCCACCACTGCTCATCGCTGGATCCTTTGTCTGCCGGGCCTGCGCAGAATGTTCTGAGTCGTTGCTGCCATGCTCAACGCCAAAGACTTAACGGGGGTTCGGCGATGACTGCGCGCAGCACGTCGCTACGTGAGATAAAGCCCACCAGAGCGTCCTGGTTGTTGACGATAGGTACCCCATCAACGCCACGTGTCAGCATCACCTCGGCAATGCGCCGGATGTCGGTAACCGGGTCGGCACTGACCACCGGCGTACTCATGACGTCGCTGACTTTTCGGGACAATGCATCTCGAACACGGCCATGCTCGACGTTGAAGGCGGTCAGTAAATCCCGCTCGCTGACGATGCCGACCAGACGGTTTGCTGTATCAAGCACCGGGGCCTGATGAATGCCATGGTCGATCAGCCTGTGCCAGGCGAGTTCGACATCGTCGTCGGTCAAGAGCGTAATTACTTCGTGCTGCATGATCTGGTGCGCATGATAGAGCGGGCCACGCTCCTGATCGATCTGCAGCATTTCCTGGTAGGCGCTGATCGCCTGTTCTCCGGGGGCGCTGGCGTGAATAGGCGTGCTCGCTACGGTATCGAGTGCCGCACCGGAATCTGCCTCAACACGCCTGACGGGACGGACCGCAACGCGACGCGTTACTTGCGGGATGCGGCTGAGCGTTTCCAGCGTTCCGTGGAAAACCGGCCCACTTAACCCGTAAATAGAAAACATGCGCTCCCTTCCTCGTCAAGGTGTTCGCACACTATCCTTGCATCGCGTTCTAGCCCGGCTTGTCTTTGCCGCCGCCATTCGGGGTAAAGAACATGCCAATACCAAGGACGATAAGCAGTAGTGGCCACCAGGTGCGGATAAGCTGGACAAAGTTGATGTCGAGCGCGCCAAGGTTGACTGCCAGGGCAACGATGCCGACCAGAATCAGCACGCTCGCGCCAAAGTTTCCTCTCATGTTTTCCTCCTGCACGTGACACGCCAATTTAGCATGGATTGCCGCTTCGTTTTTCGTCATTCTGCCCGCAGCGCATCTACCGCATTGAGGCGCGCCGCGCGTCGCGCCGGCAGCACGCCGGCAAGCAGGCCGATGGCGATAGCGATGGCTTCGGCCAGAACAACAAAGGTGATCGGCGTGTGCACCGGCAGCGCCGGCACCAGCAGGTGAATCAGCTGCGCCAGGCCGAAGCCGAGTAGCAGGCCCATCACCCCGCCCAGTGCCGAAAGCGCCACCGCCTCGCCAAGAAATAGCGCGAGGATCGTTCGCCGTGGCGCACCGAGCGCCACCAGCAGGCCGATTTCCCCGGTGCGTTCGGTGACCGCAATGGTCATGATGGTGACGATGCCGACACCGCCCACCAGCAAGGAAATGCTACCTAATGCGCCGACCGCCATGGTCAGGATGTTGAGGATTTTTGACAGCGTTTTCAGCATGTCTTCCTGTGTCGTGATGGTGAAGTCCTCGCGTCCGTGGCGGGCTGTCAGTAGGGTCTTGATCGATGCGCTCACCTGTGCTGCCGGGGTGCCGGCGGCGTAGACCAGATCGATCTTCATCATTCCGTCGCGATTGTAGAGTTCGAGCGCACGGCCTGTCGGGATGTAGGCGGTATCGTCGAGGTCGATGCCGAGAAAATCCCCCTTCGTTTCGAGTACGCCGATCACGCGGAATTGCAGATTGCCGATGCGTACGCGGGCGCCAAGCGGATTGCTGGCGCCGAACAGTTCGTTTTTCAGCTTGGCACCCAGCACGACGAAGGCGCGTGCGTTTTCCGAGTCTTCCGCCGGCAGGAACTGCCCGCTCTTTACCTTGACGCTGAATACCTTGGGCATGTCGGCGCCGACGCCATAAACCGTCGTGCGGCGCAGGCGACCGTTGGCATTGATTTCAGTATTGCCCCAGACCGCCGGGGACAGGGCGGTGACGTGCGGCAGGTGTTCGAGGGCGCGAGCATCGTCCAGCGAGAGCGGTCGAACCGAACTGGGGATGCCGGTCGGCGCCGGGCCGGAGGTCTTGACCTTGCCCGGGGTGATGCTGATCACGTTGGTGCCGAACTGGGTGAACTCGGCGAGCACGAAACGATGGATGCCTTCGCCAATCGAGGTGAGCAGGATCACCGCCGCGATGCCGACGGCGATGCCGAGCAGCGTCAGAAAGCTACGCAGCCGGTGCGCCGTGATGGCGCGCAGGGCGAGTTGCAAGGCGTCGGAAAAACGCATCATCGTTGAAACCTCTTCCAACACAGAGTGCACAGAGGCACAGAGAGCACAGAGAAAAACAAACAGGTAAAAGCTTTTCTCTGTGTACTCTGTGTCTCCGTGTACTCTGCGTTGAAAGCGCTGGCTCTTGAATTTTTCAACATCATCTTTTCGCCAACGCCTGCACCGGGTCGAGCTGCGCGGCGTGGCGCGCTGGCAGAACACCGAACAGGATGCCGGTGAACAGTGCCGTGCCGAGGCCAGCCAATACGGCCCAGTTGGGCGCGAAGGCCGGGAAGGTCGGGTAGAGCTGGCGGATCAGTGCGGCGCCGGCTTCGCCCAGCGCATAGCCGAGCAGCGCGCCGGCCAGCGACAACATGCTCGCTTCGGTGAGAAAAGCCAGGCGGATGGTGTTGCCGGTGGCGCCGAGCGCCTTGAGCAGCCCGATCTCGGCAGTACGCTGCGTCACCGAAACGAGCATCACGTTCATCACCAGAATGCCGGCCACCGCCAGGCTGATCGCCGCGATGCCGGCGACGCCGAGGGTCAGCGTGCCGAGCAGTTTGTCGAAGGTGGCGAGTACCGCGTCTTGCGTGATCACCGTGACGTCTTCTTCACCCTCGTGGCGCAGTTTGAGGATTTCGCTGACCTGCGCTTTGGCTGGCTCGATGCCTTCGCGGCTGTGCGCTTCGACCATGATGCGGAACAGCGTGTTGCTGTTGAACATCGCCTGCGCCAGTGAGACCGGCACGATGACCAGTTCGTCGGTATTCATGCCCAGCCCCTGGCCGCCAGACGCGAGCACGCCGACGATGCGGAAGCGCCGGTCGCCAATGCGCACCAGCTGGCCGAGCGCGGCTTCGCGGCCGAACATTTCCTCGCGGATTTTTGCGCCGATCACCGCTTCGGCGGCGCCGCGTCGCCAGTCGCCTTCGAGCAGGAAACGCCCCTGTCCGAGCTTGAGATTACGCACGTCGAGAAATTGCGCATTGGTTCCGGCGACCATCACCTCGCGCAGTTTGCCGCCGACGCTGATTTCCGATGTGCCAATGATTAGCGGCGAGACGCGGCGTACGGCACTGGCGCGCAGCAGCGCCTGGGCATCGTCGATGGTCAGGTCGCGCGGCGTGCTGGTGATCGCGTTGGCCGGGTTGAAGCCGCCGGTCTGCGAACGGCCGGGCAGGACGATGACAAGGTTGCTGCCGAGCGACGAAAACTCGTTCATCACATAGCGCCGCGCGCCGTCGCCGAGGGCTGTCAGGATAACCACCGACGCGACACCGATCGACATGGCGAGAACCAACAGTACCGTACGCAGCGGGCTACCAGTCGCCGCGTCGCGGGCAAAGCGGATCAGGTCAGGCGTGCGCATGGCTTTTTTTCACCGCAAAGGCGCAAAGGCGCGAAGATCGCAAAGGAGAAAAAGACAAGAATCGTTTTTCTTTGCGGCCCTTCGCGCTCTTCGCGCCTTTGCGGTGAAGGGTTTGTATTCATTTCGAATCCCGTTGCAGCGCACCGTCTTCCATCAGCAACTGCCGCCGCGCGCGGGCGCCGAGGGCGGTGTCGTGGGTGACGACGATCAGGGTGACGCCGCGGCCATTAAGCTCTTCGAGCAGGCGCATGACCTCTTCGCCGGTGGCGCGATCGAGGTTGCCGGTTGGTTCGTCGGCGAGGATCATCGCCGGCTGCATGATCGTTGCGCGGGCAATCGCGACGCGCTGGCGCTGGCCGCCGGAGAGCTGGTCCGGGCGGTGATCGGCGCGGTTGCTCAGTCCGTAATCCTTGAGCGCCTGTGCGACGCGCTCGGCGCGTAGTGCCGGTGCGATGCCGGCCAGCGTCATCGGTAGCGCGATGTTTTCAGCCGCGGTCAGGCGCGGTACCAGATGAAAACTCTGGAAGACAAAACCGATGCGCTCGCTGCGCACACGCGCCTGTTCTTCGGGTGTCAGGGTGGTGACGTCTTTCCCTTCGAGCCGGTAGGTGCCGGCGTTGGGGCGGTCGAGCAGGCCGAGCAGGTTGAGCAGCGTCGATTTGCCCGAGCCGGACGGCCCCATGATTGCGACGTATTCACCAGCGCCGATGCTTACGTCGAGGCGGCGTAGCGCGTGCACCTCGCTGTCGCCGAGCTGGAAAACGCGCTCGATGCCGGTAAGCTCGATCAGCGTGCTGCTCATTACCTGCTCGCCGGGGCTGCTTTTTCTTCTGTCGAGAAGGTCGCACCGGCCTTGACGCCCTCGCGCTCCAGCGAGGTGACAACGCGATCGCCGGCCGCAAGTCCTTCGAGCACCTCGGTGAATTCCCAGTTGGCCAGACCGGTCTTGACCTTGCGTTCTGCGAGCTTGCCATCGGCCCCACCGACCAGCACGCGGCTGCCTTCGAGCAGTGCCGACGTGGGAACGCGAACTACGTTTTCGCGAATGGCGAGAATGACTTCAATGTCTGCACTGTAACCAACCAGCAGCTTGCCGGGCGCGTCGGGGTTGTCGAGCGTTGCTTCGATATCGACGGTGCGCGCCTGTTTTTCGACGGCGGAAACATAGGGCGCAACACGCCTCACCTTTCCCGGAAAAGTCTGTTTCGGCAGCGCGTCGAAGCTGATGCGCACGATTTGTCCGGCGAGGATTTTCGGTGCATCAACTTCATCCATCGGTGCTTTTACATAGACGCACGAGTCGTCGATCAGGTCGATGGCTGGTGGCGTTTGCACGCCGGGTGGCGAAGGTGTCGAATACTCGCCGACTTCGCCGACAATCTTGGCGATGGTGCCGTCGAATGGTGCGTAGAGAATGGTTCTCCCCTGCTCGACGCGCGTTGCGTTAACCTTGGCCTGCGTCTGCGCGACGTCGGCTTTGGTCGCATCACAGCCGGCGCGTTTGGCTTGTGCCTCGCTGCGTGCAGAATCTTCCCTGGCACTGGAAACGAAGCCTTTGGCGCGCAGTGAGGCCTGGCGCTCGGCCTCACGCTCGGCGTTGGCGGCCACCGTGCAGGCTTCGGTGACGCGCTTTTTCGCGGTTTCAACCTGCGTCATCGCCAGGGTGCTTTGCGCCTGCTGATCGTCGTTCCAGAGCTTCATCAGCAGCTGGCCTTTCTTCACCCGCTCACCTTCCTTCACCGCGAGCACTTCGATGCGGCCGCCCATGATGGTCGATAGCTTGGTGCGCTGGCAGGCTTCGACGGTTCCGGCGCGCGTGTTGGCGATGCTTGATTCGACCCTGCCCAGATCGATTTCCTTGAACGCGACGAGGACCGGTTTTGGCCGGCCAGCCCACCACAGGCCGGCCGCGAGCAGAAGGAGGGCGGCTAGCGCAACAAGCAGTCGGCGGATCAGGGGTGATGGCATGGCTGGGGCTCGCAGTGGTGTAGGGCGTCTGAATGCAATATTTTCAGGGGCCGGGTTGGTCAGCGGTAGCGGTTGATGGCATCCCGCGTTTCGAGCGCCGCGCCGCGTGCGGCTTCTGCATAATTTTCATCTTTGCCGGCGTAGAGAAT
>JBIKLY010000089.1:0-13826 GCA_044359525.1 Rhodocyclaceae bacterium
AAAGATCAAACCGGTCAAGGTTCATCACCTTGTTCCAGGCGGCTACAAAGTCATCCACGAACGCCTTTTGCGAATCGCTGCACGCATACACTTCGGCAATCGCCCTGAGCTGGCTGTTTGATCCGAAGACGAGATCGACGACCGTGCCCGTCCACCGCAAGGCATCCGTTGACCGGTCACGCCCCTCCAGCACACCATCCACGGCGGCTGACTTCCGCCACTTTGTGCGCATGTCGAGGAGATTGACGAAGAAGTCATTGCTCAGGGTCTCCGGGCGATGCGTAAACACGCCATGCCCGGCCTGCGCCACATTTGCATTCAAGGCGCGCATGCCGCCGATCAACACGGTCATCTCGGGCGCGGTCAGCGTCATCAATTGCGCTTTATCGACCAGCAATTGTGCGGCCGAACCTTCCAGTCCGTTGCGCAAATAATTGCGGAATCCGTCGGCGGCCGGCTCCAGCGGCGCGAAAGAATCCACATCGGTCTGCGCCTGCGAGGCATCCATGCGCCCCGGCGAGAAAGGCACCTTGACCTCGTGACCAGCCTTCTTTGCAGCGGCCTCGATGGCGGCGCAGCCACCCAGAACAATCAGATCCGCCAGAGAAACCTTCTTGCCGCCCGTCTGAGCGCTGTTGAAGTCTTTCTGGATCGCTTCCAGCTGCGCCAGCACCTTCGCAAGTTCAGCGGGCTCATTGACTGCCCAGTCCTTTTGCGGCGCGAGACGAATCCGCGCACCATTAGCGCCGCCTCGCTTGTCGCTACCGCGAAATGTGGCTGCCGATGCCCAGGCCGTATTAACAAGACGGGCGATGGAAATGCCGGAGGCGAGGATTTTGCCCTTGAGTGCGGCAATATCCTGATCATCGACCAATTTGTGATCAACAGCGGGTATGGGGTCTTGCCAGATCAGCGCTTCTTTCGGCACCAGCGGACCAAGGTAGCGGGCGATCGGGCCCATGTCGCGGTGGGTCAGCTTGAACCAGGCACGGGCGAAGGCGTCGGCCAACGCCTGCGGGTCTGCCATGAAACGGCGTGAAATCTTCTCGTAGGCCGGGTCCATGCGCAGCGCCATATCCGCCGTGCTCATCATCGGTGCATGGCGACGGGTCGGGTCGTGCGCATCGGGCACCGTGGTTGCAGCCGAGGCTTCCTTCGGCGTCCACTGCTGGGCACCGGCGGGGCTTTTGGTGAGCACCCACTCATAGCCAAACAGATTTTCGAAGTAGCCGTTATCCCACTGGATCGGATTGTTCGTCCACGCGCCCTCAAGGCCGCTGGTGATTGTGTCGACGCCCTTGCCGCTGCCGAAGCCGTTATTCCAACCGAGGCCTTGTGCTTCGATGTCCGCCCCCTCAGGTTCGGCACCGACATATTTTCCCGGATCGGCCGCGCCGTGACACTTGCCGAAAGTATGACCGCCGGCGACCAGCGCCACGGTTTCCTCATCGTTCATTGCCATGCGGGCAAAGGTCTCGCGAATATCCCTGGCCGAGGCCACCGGGTCCGGCTTGCCATTGGGGCCTTCCGGATTTACGTAGATCAGCCCCATCTGCACCGCACCGAGCGGGTTTTCCAGCTGGCGATCGCCGCTGTAGCGCTGGTCGTCCAGCCATTTGCCTTCCGCGCCCCAGTAAATATCTTCCTCGGGCTCCCAGATATCCTCGCGCCCACCGGCGAAACCAAAGGTCTTGAAGCCCATTGAATCGAGGGCGACGTTACCGGCGAGAATCATCAGGTCGGCCCAGGAGAGTTTTCGCCCGTATTTTTGCTTGATCGGCCAGAGCAGCCGGCGCGCCTTGTCGAGGTTGCCGTTGTCCGGCCAGCTGTTAAGCGGCGCAAAGCGTTGTGCGCCACAACCGGCACCGCCCCGTCCATCGGTCGTCCGGTAGGTGCCGGCGCTGTGCCAGGCCATACGAATGAAGAACGGGCCGTAGTGGCCGTAGTCGGCCGGCCACCAGTCCTGCGAATCAGTCATCAACGCATGCAGATCCTTGACCACGGCATTCAGGTCGAGGCGCTTGAATTCTTCGGCATAGTTGAATGCGTTGCCCATCGGGTCGGACTTTGAAGAATGCTGGTGCAGAATATTGAGCTTCAGCTGATTCGGCCACCAGTCTGCGTTCGTTGGCGCGCCACCAGCCACAGCGTGCTTGCCTGCACCACCTGAAAACGGACACTTTGCTTCGTTCGACATGATTTTCTCCCGAGGTTGTTTTGAAGTAGTTGCCGATTTGAGTATGCAATATGGGCGTCGATCAGTCTAATTGACTGTTGCAATCGAGCCGATAGCGCTTGACCATCGTCAGTCCTGAAACCGGAGCGCACAAAGATCATCGACCGGAATGCCGATCAGCAGCTTGAACGGTAAGAAATGAAAAAAACAGCCGGTATCGCTACCGGCTGTTTTACTCAGGCGGCTCTGAAGCGCTTCACCTGCGGCGGCCAGCGGCGACTGCGCAGTGCTGGGCCGTGCGACACTTCATAAAGATCAACCTCCCACAACTTCATTGCTTTAGAGACCAGCACTGCCTCATTCCCGGCCAGTCGGCCATCAGCATTGACGATATCCAGCATGGCACGCAGCAATTTTTTCTGCAGCAACGGGCTACGGATTTCGCCAAGCAGCAGTGCCGTCGCATCCTGATCAAGCTCAAGCTGCCCCGATGGCATCCGATTTGCATAGGTCAGCATATCTTCAGCGAATTCATGCACTACCTTGTCGAAGCCAGACTGATCGAGACCAAGGCGGCTGACGATCTCGTACCGCTCGAGGGATTCGATTTCGCTCAAATCAATGGCACCATCGGCCAGCAAGGCGAGGGCAACGATACGAGCCATGGCTTGGGGGCTATCTGAGGGGTAGTTGCGCATGATGAATCTCCTAAAGAAAGCGGTTCGAATGATTTTGGTTGTCCCGCTATTTACTGCTTTGCTTTCGGGACAACGCCACTATCACCGTCGCTTGATATAAAATCCAATTAAACAAATTGATATTAATCATTTGCCTGAGCTTATATGCCAAGACGCCGAATCACCTTCCGCCAGCTTGAAACCTTTGCCGCCGTGGCGCGTCTGCAAAGCTTTACCAAGGCCGCCGAAGCGCTGCACCTGACGCAGCCTGCGGTGTCCATCCAGATCCGGCAGATTGTCGAGACGATCGGCCTGCCGCTGTTTGAGCAAACCGGGCGGGAAATTGCGCTGACCGCAGCCGGCGAAGAATTGTTATCCACCACGCGCAATCTGGACGACGCGTGGAACCGCTTCGAATCGGCGATTGATGCGCTTAAAGGAATGAAACGCGGCAAACTGCGCGTTGCCCTGGTCACCACGGCCAAATATTTTCTGCCGCGCATGTTGGGCGCCTTCTGCCAGCGATATCCGGAGATCGATATCGAGCTGGAAATCGCCAACCGGGCGAAGATCGTCGAACGCCTGCGCAGCAATCAGGACGACCTGTATGTGATGTCCTACCCGCCAGGTGATCTGGATATCGTCAGCCACACCTTTCTCGACAATGAGTACGTGGTGCTGGCGCCGGCCGCGCATTGGGGTGTCGGTAAAAAACTGGTTCTGCAGGATCTGGCAGACGAACCTTTCCTGCTGCGCGAAAACGGCTCGGGCTCCCGCCACGTGGTTGATCAGCATATGCAGCATTGCGGGGTTCAACTGAAGGTACGCCTGTCACTGGCCAGCAATGAAGCGATCCGCGAGCTGGTGGCCAGCGGCATGGGGCTGTCGATACTGTCGCGCCACGCCCTCGGCGACAATCTCAAACGAGAGGGGCTGACCATACTGGCGGTTGAGGGCTTCCCGCTGACCCAGCCGTGGAGCGTCGTGCACCTGCGCAGCAAGATACTCTCGCTGCCGGCCCAGGCCTTTCTCTTTGAGTTACTGCAAACCGGTCTACCGTTCGCGCCTGCTAACGCGGCACGGCCCGCCCGGCAAGACAGTCAGGACACACCCCGTAAATGACTTTTATGCCGTGCGCGCCGGCCGGTAGACGAGCGGCGTCAATTGCCGCGTCAAGCTCGCTCCAGACATCCTGAACCTTGACCCGGTTACAGATACTGCAACGCTTGACAAAGCTGTTGCCGGCGCCCGCCGGTGCAGCAGACACCGGCATCGGGTGAGCAATCGGCTCGCTGCGCAGCTCACGGTGAGTCACTTCGACCGCGCCCTGCGCACCAGGCAGCACGGTCATTTCCATGAAACGCTTTAATGTCGGCGAATCGCAGCGATACGGCCGGAGTATCGGGCGCTGCAGGGTGCGCGCCGACATGATCATGGTGTTCACAAACATGCGGGTAACATCGCCGTGAATGAACTGGTCAAGCTTGCAACCGATGATCTTGCTGGCCAGCAGGCTTTCCCCGTCATTTTCCCGGGCGAACGCATCCCAGTTACCACCCACGGCGACAATGTTGTCGGCCTTGTCCAGGGTATAGCTCAAAGCTTCAGACCGGTCATCCGTCCCGGTGGACGAGGGCGCTTCGGGTAGTTGCACCGGGTCCGGCTTGTTGCTCAGATCCGGCGGATTCGACATGGCAGCTATTCTTCCTGCCGGTACATCAACCAGTCGGCAAAGCGGTCTGCCGACATCGGGCGGGCAAAAAGGTAACCCTGCCCCTGGGCGCAGCCAAGCTGCTTCAATTCATAGTGTTGCTGGCTGGTTTCAACCCCTTCGGCCACTACCGACATGCCTAGATGATTGGCAAGGGCGATCACGGCAGCGGAAATCGCCCGGTCGTCGGCGTCACTGGCAATCCCGTCAACAAAACTCCGGTCGATCTTCAGTTCATGAATGGGGAAGCGCTTGAGGTAGGACAGCGAACTGAAGCCGGTCCCGAAGTCGTCGATGCTGATGTGCAGGCCGGCGCTGACCAGTTCTTCAAGCATGCGCTGAGCACGCTCGGTATCGATCAGCACGCCCTCGGTGATCTCGATACAGAGCCGCTGCGGCGCCACGCCATGGCTGGCAATGATGCGTACGATGTCGGCCACCATGTCGGACTTGCGGAAATGCCGTGCAGAAATATTCACACTGACCCTGAACGCGGGCAGTCCGGCCGCATCCCAGGCGATGATTTGCCGGCAGGCTTCGGCCATCACCCATTCGTCGATCAGGATGATCAGGTGGCTTTCCTCAGCCACCGGAATGAACACCGCCGGCGAGATACTTTCACCGTCGCGGCGCCAGCGGGCGAGCGCCTCAACCCCAAGGACCGCCTTGCTGACAAGATCGACCTGCGGCTGGAATTCAAGGCGCAGGTCAGCATTAGCCAAGGCGTGGCGCAAGCCAGTTTCCATGCCGAGGCGCTGGCGGGCATGCTCCGCGAGCTCAGCAGTAAAAAACTGGAAAGCATTTTTCCCCTGATCCTTGGCGCGATACATGGCTGCATCGGCATTGCGCATCAAGCCGGCCGTGTCATTGGCGTCTTCCGGGAACATGCTGATCCCGATACTGGCGCTGACCACCACCTCATGCTCACCCAACAGATAGTGGGCGGACAGGGTTTTTATCATCCGCTCGGCCGTTCTCGCCGCCTCCATGCGCTCGCACGCGACGAGCAGAACAACAAACTCGTCGCCCCCGAGGCGCGCCACGGTGTCTTCTTCGCGGACACACTCGGTCAGCCGCGCTGCCGCCTGCTTGAGCAACTGATCGCCGGTATCGTGCCCCAGCGTATCGTTGATCACCTTGAAATTGTCGAGATCAAGAAAGAGCACTGAAAGATTCTCGCGGGAGCGTGAAGCGCGAGCCAGCGCGACGGTCAGCCGGTCATTGAACAGGGCGCGGTTGGGCAGCGCGGTCAGGTCATCATGGGTCGCGAGGAACTCGACGCGCTGTTGCGATTCGCGAACCAGCGTGATGTCGCTAAACATCGATACATAGTTGACCACCTTGTCCTGCTGATCCTTCACCGTGTTGATCGAGCGCCGTTCCAGAAACAGTTCGCCATTTTTCCTGCGGGTCCATATTTCCCCCTGCCACCAGCCCTGGGTCTCAACCTCGTGCCACACGTTCTCATAAAACTCCGGCGGGGTTTTGTCTGAATTGAGTAAATCCGAGGTCTTGCCAACCACCTCCTCGCGGGCATAGCCGGTGATGCTTAAAAAGGCGTCGTTGATGGTCAGGATGCGATGATCAATGTCGGTAACCATGACGCCCTCAGCGGCACGATCGAAAACACGCGCCGCCAGCCGGAGTTGCTCCTCGACCATTTTCCGTTCAGTGATATCGGTGGCCTGGAAGCAGACACCGGTAATCGCGCTATCGTCGTCAAACAAGGGGAAGCGCACGACCAGAAAATGCCGCTCTTCTCCGTCCTGGCGGAAGGTCTCTTCACGCGAGATATCCTTGCGCAAGCGCATGGCCTCAAGCTCGCCTTCGCGAAAGAGGTCAGACAGCTCGGGCGGAAAGATATGAAAATCCGTCTTGCCGATAACCTGGCCGGGGGCAAAGCCAAAACTTCGCTCAAACTTAGGGTTGGCAAACTGGTAACGCCCGGAAGCATCCTTCACGGCCATCAGGGAAACCGAGTTGTTCATCACCGCAAGCAGCCGCTCCTGCGTTTCGCGCGCGCCTCTTTCTGTTTCGTAAAATACGGTGTTATCGGCAAAGAGCAGGATTGCGCCAGCAACCCGGTTCTGCTCGCGCAATAACGGCGAGATGTGCAAGGCATAATGCCGCTTGTTGGCATTGACGATCTGGCGATCCATCGGGGTCTGGCTGTCGATGACCTTCTGGATATCGTCGACGAGATCCGGCATTTCACTGGGCAGCGGCAGATTGCGGATATTGCGGCCGACCTGGGGCACACCCAGCTTGAACAGGTGTATGGCGGCACGGTTATAACGCAACAGCCCGAGATTGCCGTCAAGCACCAGTAGCGGATAATCAACGCTGTTCTGGATGCTTTCCAGATCAACGTTGAGTTCCATCATTTCGGTGGTCTTGATCTGCAATTCCTCGTTGACTGTGGCGAGCTCTTCGTTGGTCGATTGCAGCTCTTCATTCGAGGCCTCCAGCTCCTCATTCGAGGCCTGCATTTCCTCGTTTGATGCCTGAATTTCCTCGTTCAGCGCCTGCATTTCCTCATTTGAGGTTTCCAGCTCTTCAACCAGGGTCTGCAAGTGCTCGCGCGTCGCCGCCAGCTCGTCTTCCAGCTCCCGGTCGGTAATCGTGCCGTTGTCATCGCTACCCGCCTTCACCCCGGCCGGCGCAATCCACTCGATGCAGACCATGAACAGGGCATCCTGCCCGGCATCGGGGATCGGGTGGATGGAAATACGCACGCCACGCTGCGGATCGACCGCCTTGATGTGGCGCGGCCGGCCATACGCGACCAGATGCTTGACTTGCGCCTGCCGCAACAGCACCTGAATTTCGGTGCGAAACTCCCGCCGGATCAGCGAAATCAGATCAAACGCCGGCCGCCCGGGCGCGATGTTCAGGAAACGGCTGGCGTCACCATGAATATGCCGGATTTCAAACTTGCCATTGATCAGGATAGTCAGCGGAATGAAATGGCGCCCTGCGGCTTCCAGCAACAAATGCTCAAAGCTGGTGCCCGACAGCTTGCCCGGTTCCTGCCGCTGATTGAGCCCGGCTGGCGGGTGTTGTGCATCCGGACGAAACGTCGGCATGCGTGTCACGCCACCCTTGCGGCAATACAAGCGCGCTTCCTTGTCGACCGGTTCGAATAGGTTTTCCTGCTGAAAAACACTCTCGGACTTGCCGAGGAACATGTAGCCGCCGGGATTGAGCGCATAGTGAAACACCGACAGCAGACGGGATTGCAGCTCACTCTGAAAATAGATCAGGACATTCCGGCAGGTGACCAGGTCAAGGCGCAGGAAAGGCGGATCCTGCACCAGGTCCTGGCGGGCAAAAATCACCACGTCACGCAGGTTCTTGTTGATCTCGTAACGGTCGCCGTGCGGCGTGAAATGCGCCCGGAGACGGCTTCGATCCATATGCGCCAGGCTGGTTGCCGCGAAGATCCCACGGCGCGCCCGCCCCATCGCTTCGAGATCAATGTCGGTGGCAAAAATCTGGATGCGGTATTGATCAAACGCACTGCCCAGATGCTCGGCAAACAGGATGGCCAGCGAGTAGGCCTCCTCGCCCGTCGCACAGCCGGCCACCCAGATGCGGATGTCCTCACCCGGCTGCTTGCCCAACAAGATGCGGGTCACGACTTTTTCAAGGCCGATAAAGGCTTCAGTGTCACGAAAAAACGAAGTGACCGAGATCAGGATGTCCTTGCACAGCTTTTCGAGCTCAATCGGTGCTTCATCGGTCAGCTTCAGGTAGTCCTGCAGCGTACCGACGTGATTGGCTGCCATGCGGCGCTCGATGCGCCGCCACAGCGTAGGCTCCTTGTATTGCGAAAAATCCACCCTGGTTCGCGACCGCACCTTGGCCAGCAGGGTCTTCAGCGTCGCCGGTGCGTCGGCGGCCTGGGTGGTCATCGGCAGGCGCCCCCGGTTCTGCACGATCAGGCCGATTTCGGCGCCTATGTTTTCCGGCGGCAGGATCCAGTCCACGCTGCCCGTATCGATTGCCGACTGCGGCATTCCGTTGTACTTGGCGGTGCTCGGGTCCTGAGCGAAGGTGAAACCACCCGCCGCCTTGATCGCATGGATGCCCGCCGCGCCGTCCGAACCGGTGCCGGAGAGAATGATGCCGATGCAGAATTCGGCAGCCTCTTCGGCCAGCGAGGCAAAAAACAGATTGACCGAAGGCTTCGGCAGTGACTCCTTGGCCGGCTCGACGAGGCGGAAGCAACCGGCATTGAACGTGATATTGCGGTTTGGCGGGGTGATATAAACCGTATTCGGTTCGGGCATCACCCCGTCTTCGACGTCCTTGACCGGCATCGTCGTCTCGCGGCCGAGCAGTTGCGCCATCAAACTGCGATAGGTCGGCGACAGATGCTGCACCACCACATAGCTGAGGCCGAGGTTCTTGGGCAGATTGGGTAGCAGCTGGCTGAGTGCCTCAAGGCCGCCGGCCGAGGCGCCAACACCGACAATGAATGGTCGTTCTTCGGGTTTGGCCGGATTCGCCGGACTCATCGAATTTACCGGTTTCTCAACACCCGGCGTGATCACCTTCTTCGGTGATGCGCGTTTCTTCTTTAAGGGTTCCAAGCCAACTCCCCGGTCTGCACGAGCATCGATTTTTGTTTTGCTTGCGAAACAGACAACGCGCTGGCATGCAGGTTCATTTTCATTTCAGATCACATGAATTATGCACTCGACAACGCTTTTTTTACACTTTTACACTTTGCTCGGGAAGAATATCGTGGTTCTTGCGTTTTCGCCAACCACATTGATTTCTGCAGACCTTCCAGATTGACAATCAAGGGCTTGGCGCGTAAATTCGCGCTCCTGCCTGTTGCTGTTTCAGGTTCGCGCCGATTTGATCTGAACAGATTGCGGGCGCGTTAGAAATGCCGCTAAAGCGAGCCCGCGAACACAAAAACCCGTCGAGCTTTGCGCCGATGGGTTTTTTGCTTTACACAGCACCACATTATTCAAGGTAAACCATGCAAGCCGACCGCACCGCCGAACTGAAAACCCTGCTTGAACAGCGCATCCTCATCCTCGACGGCGCGATGGGCACGATGATCCAGCGGCACAAACTGCAGGAGGCCGATTATCGCGGCACGCGCTTTGCCGGGCACGCGCACGACCTGAAGGGTAACAACGACCTGCTGCTGCTGACGCGGCCCGATGTGATTCGCGGCATCCATGCCGAGTATCTGGCGGCCGGCGCCGACATTCTTGAAACCAATACCTTCAACGCGACGGCGGTGTCGCAGGCCGATTACAAGCTCGAAAGCATCGTCTATGAACTGAACGTTGCCGGTGCAAAACTGGCGCGCGAAGCCTGCGATGAGTTCACCGCCAAAGACCCGGCCAAGCCGCGCTTTGTGGCCGGCGTGCTCGGCCCGACCTCGCGCACAGCATCGATCTCGCCCGATGTGAATGACCCCGGCTACCGCAATACCAGCTTCGACGAACTCGTCGACACCTACAGCGAAGCGATTCGCGGCCTGGTTGATGGTGGCGCCGACATCCTGCTCGTTGAGACGATTTTTGACACACTCAACGCAAAGGCCGCGCTGTTCTCGATCGAGCAGTTTTTCGAGAAGGTCGGCCGGCGCTGGCCGGTGATGATCTCGGGAACGATCACCGACGCTTCCGGCCGCACACTCTCGGGCCAGACTGCCGAAGCTTTCTGGAACTCGCTGAGCCACATCCGGCCGGTGTCGTTTGGCCTGAACTGCGCGCTCGGCGCCGCCGAACTGCGTCAGTACGTCGAGGAACTGTCGCGCATCTGCGATTGCTTCGTCTCGGCGCACCCGAATGCCGGCCTGCCCAATCCGCTGTCGCCGACTGGCTACGACGAGACGCCCGAGCAGCTGGCCGTTGAAATCGTCGACTGGGCGAAACAAGGCTTCGTGAACATCGTCGGCGGCTGCTGCGGCACTTCGCCGGCGCACATCGCGGCGATTGCCCAGGGCGTCGCTGGCATCGCGCCGCGCACCATTCCCGACGTTGAAAAGAAGCTGCGCCTGTCGGGCCTCGAACCGTTCAACGTCGGCAAGGAATCGCTCTTCGTGAACGTCGGCGAGCGGACCAACGTCACCGGCTCAAAGGCTTTTGCCCGGATGATCCTCGAAGGCCGTCTTGACGATGCACTGGCCGTCGCCCGGCAGCAGGTGGAGAACGGTGCGCAGGTGATCGACATCAACATGGACGAGGCGATGCTCGATTCGAAGGCGGCGATGGATCGCTTCCTCAAGCTGATCGCCTCCGAGCCGGACATCTCGCGCGTGCCGGTGATGATCGACTCGTCGAAGTGGGAAGTGATCGAAGCCGGCCTGAAGTGCATTCAGGGCAAGGGCATCGTCAATTCGATCTCGATGAAGGAGGGCGAGGCTGCCTTCCTGCATCACGCCAAACTGGCAATGCGCTACGGCGCGGCGGTTGTCGTCATGGCCTTCGACGAAGCCGGGCAGGCCGACACCTACGCGCGCAAGACCGAAATCTGCAAGCGCGCCTACGACTTGCTGGTGGCATTGCCGGAGCAGGGCGGAGCCGGTTTCCCGCCCGAAGACATCATCTTCGACCCGAACATCTTCGCCATCGCCACCGGCATCGAAGAGCACAACAACTACGCCGTCGACTTCATCGAAGCCTGCCGCTGGATTCGCGCCAATCTGCCTTTCGCACAGATCTCCGGCGGCGTTTCCAACGTCTCGTTCAGCTTCCGCGGCAACGACGCTGTGCGCGAGGCGATCCACACCGTTTTCCTCTACCACGCGGTGCAGGCCGGCCTGACCATGGGCATCGTCAATGCCGGCATGGTCGGCATCTACGACGATCTCGATCCGGCGCTGCGCGACAAGGTCGAGGACGTCGTGCTCAACCGCAATCCGGAAGCCGGCGAAGCGCTCGTTGAATTTGCGCAAACCGTAAAGGAAGGCAAAGCGAAAGACACTGGCCCCGATCTGAGCTGGCGTGAAATGGACGTCGAAGCACGCCTCTCGCATGCGCTGGTCAAGGGCATCACCGAATTCGTCGTCGCCGATACCGAGGAATGCCGTGCCGCACTGGAAGCCGCCGGCAAGCCGCCGCTGGCGGTCATCGAAGGCCCGTTGATGAACGGCATGAACGTCGTCGGCGACCTTTTCGGCGCCGGCAAGATGTTCCTGCCGCAGGTCGTCAAATCAGCGCGCGTCATGAAGCAGGCGGTCGCCCACCTGATCCCCTACGTCGAGGCCGAGAAGCTGCGCACCGGCGCGACGAGCAAAGGCAAAATCATCATCGCCACGGTGAAGGGCGACGTTCATGACATCGGCAAGAACATCGTCGGCGTCGTGCTCGGCTGTAACGGCTACGACATCGTCGACCTCGGCGTCATGGTGTCCTGCGACAAGATTCTGCATGCGGCGAAGGAGCACGGTGCGCAGGCGATCGGCCTGTCCGGCCTGATCACGCCCTCGCTTGAGGAAATGAGCCACGTCGCCGCTGAAATGCAGCGTCTCGGTTTCGGCGACGAAAGCAATGGCCTGGCCATCCCACTGCTGATCGGCGGCGCGACGACCAGCCGTGCGCACACGGCGATCAAGATCGCGCCGCACTATTCCGGACCGGTGGTCTACGTGCCGGACGCCTCGCGCGCTGTCGGTGTCGTCACCAAGCTGCTGTCGATCGACAATGCGGCCGGCTTCAAGGCCGAAGTCGCTGCCGACTACGAACGTGTACGCACGCAACACGCCGGCAAGAAGGGCGTTCAGCTCGTTTCGCTGGAAGCCGCACTCAGCAATCGTTTCCGGTGGAACGGCGACGCCGCATATCAGCCATTTGCGCCGAACAAACCCGGCCTGCACGTATTGCGCGCTGTCGATCTGGCAACGCTCGCCGAATACATCGACTGGGGCCCGTTCTTTCAGACCTGGGATCTGGCCGGTAGCTATCCGAAAATTCTCGACGACGCGACGGTGGGCGAAACGGCACGCAGTGTTTTTGCCGACGCCAAGGTCATGCTGGCGCAAATCATTAAAGAAAAGTGGATCACCGCCAACGCCGTCTTCGGCCTCTACCCGGCCAACGCCGTCGGTGACGACATTGAGTTGTACGCTAATGAGTCGCGCAGCGAAAAACTGATGGCCTGGCATAGCCTGCGCCAACAGCACGAACGCCCGTCCGGCAAGCCGCACTACTGCCTGACCGATTTCGTTGCAGATAAGGGCACGCCCGACTGGGTCGGCGTCTTCGCGGTCAGCGCCGGTCTCGGCATCGAGAAGAAGCTCGCCGAGTTCGCCGCAACGCACGACGACTACCGCGCGATCATGCTCAAGTCGCTCGCCGACCGCTTCGCCGAGGCCTGCGCCGAGTGGTTGCACGCGCAGGTTCGCCGCGATTACTGGGGTTACGCCGCCGATGAAACGCTCGGCAACGACGCGCTGATCAAGGAAGAATACCTTGGCATCCGCCCGGCGCCCGGCTATCCGGCGTGCCCCGATCACACCGCCAAGGGGCCGATATTCCGGCTGCTCGACGCCCCCGCCAACGCCGGCATGGGCATCACCGAGTCTTTCGCAATGACCCCGGCGGCAGCAGTTTCCGGCTTCTTCCTGGCGCACCCGCAGGCGCAGTATTTCGCGATCAGCAAGATCGGCCGCGACCAGCTTGAGGACTGGGCGCAACGCACCGGTTTCAGCGTAAGCGAAGCCGAGCGCTGGCTCGCGCCACTGCTCTGAGCGTGGAAAACCGGGGGGATCGGTGAGTTCAGGAACATTTCCCGGCTTCGTCGAACGCGAAGCCAACCTGGCAGCGCGCAACACGCTGGCGCTGCCCGGACACGCAGCGCTCTACGCCCGGATTGACGCGGCAGATCAACTCAAAGCACTGGCTGGCGACTGCCTGCCCGACGACATGCGCCGCTTTGTACTCGGCGGTGGCAGCAACCTCGTCCTGACCGGTGACTTTGACGGCCTCATGCTGCACATGGCAATCAAGGGCCGCCAGCTGGCCGGCGAAGACGCCGACGCCTGGTACGTACGCGCCGGGGCAGGTGAGAACTGGCACGACTTTGTCGACTGGACGCTGACGCAAGGCTGGGCGGGACTGGAAAACCTGTCGCTGATTCCCGGTACGGTCGGTGCTGCGCCGATCCAGAACATCGGTGCCTATGGGCTGGAGGTCGCCGAGCGCTTCCACTCGCTCGAAGCCTGCGACATGCGTAGCGGCGAGTCGGTGCGCTTCGAGCGTGCCGCCTGCCGCTTTGCCTATCGCGACAGCGT
>JBIKLY010000017.1:0-44714 GCA_044359525.1 Rhodocyclaceae bacterium
TCGCTACCCGTTTCTTCTTGTCGATCGCGTGGTCGACTATGAGGTCGGCAAAACTATCCATGCTTACAAGAACGTAACAATCAACGAGCCTTTTTTTGTCGGTCATTTCCCGCATCATCCGGTCATGCCCGGGGTTTTGATCATGGAGGCGCTGGCGCAGGCTGCCGGCATACTTTCGTTTAAGACCATGGGATCAAAGCCCGACGCCAACTCGGTTTTCTATTTTGTCGGAATCGACGGCGCACGCTTCAAAAAGCCGGTGACGGCCGGTGACCAGTTGCATTTACACGTTGAAATCAAGCGACAGATACGCGGTATCTGGAAGTACAAGGCCGAAGCCCGCGTGGACGGTGAAATTGTCGCCGAGGCCGAATTGATGTGCGCCAAGCGCGACGTCGCCTGACAAAGGCTCCCGCATGATCCATTCCACAGCAATCATTCATTCCGGCGCCAAACTCGCTGCCGGCGTCTCAGTCGGCCCCTATTCGATCATCGGCGAGCACGTCGTCGTTGGTGAAAACACCACCATAGGCCCGCATGTCGTAATTTCCGGGCATACGCGCATTGGCTGCGACAACCGGATTTTTCAGTTCTGCTCGATCGGTGAAGTACCACAGGACAAGAAATACGCAGGGGAGCCGACACGTCTCGAAATCGGCGACCGCAATACCATTCGCGAATTTTGCACTTTCAACCTGGGTACGGCACAGGATGTCGGGGTCACGCAGCTTGGCGACGACAACTGGATCATGGCTTACGTGCATATCGCGCATGACTGCCAGGTCGGCAACCGCACCACCTTTGCCAACAATGCGCAACTGGCCGGCCACGTTCACGTCGATGACTGGGCCGTGCTTGGCGGCTACACCGGTGTGCATCAATTCTGCCGCGTTGGCGCGCACAGCATGACGGCCGTCGGTACGGTCGTGCTGCAGGATATTCCGCCCTTCGTCATGGCTGCCGGCAATACCGCCAGTCCTTTTGGCATCAACGCCGAAGGGCTCAAGCGTCGTGGCTTCTCGCCGGAGGCTCTAATGGCCTTGAAGCGCGCCTATCGCACGCTCTACAAATCGGGGTTGATGCTCGATGAGGCACGTGCCAAGCTCGAAGAAGAGGTCAAGGCACATCCCGAGATTCAGCCGATTCTCGATTTTCTGGCCGTATCCAGGCGCGGCATCATCCGATGACGGCAGGGGTTGTTCGTATCGCCATGGTGGCCGGTGAAGCTTCCGGCGATTTGCTGGCCAGTCACCTGATTGGCGCCCTCAAGGCAAAGCTGCCGAACGCCGTTTTTTACGGTATCGGTGGCCCGAAAATGATCGGCCAGGGCTTCGACGCCTGGTATCCCCTCGAAAAGCTTGCGGTACGTGGCTATGTTGAGGTGCTCAAGCACTATCGCGAGATTTCGGGCATCCGCAGCAAACTCCAGCGCCGTCTGCTGGCCGATCCGCCCGACGTGTTCATCGCGGTTGATGCGCCGGATTTCAATCTGGCGCTGGAAAAAAACCTCAAACAGCGCGGTATTCCCAGCATCCATTACGTCAGTCCGTCGATCTGGGCCTGGCGTGGCGAGCGCATCCACAAGATCGGCGCTGCGGTGTCGCGTGTGCTGGCGCTCTTTCCCTTCGAGCCAGCGCTCTACGAGAAGCAGGGCATCCCGGTGACTTACGTCGGGCATCCGCTGGCCGACATGCTGCCCGTTGAAGATGGCCGTGTGGGTGCGCGGGAAGTGCTTGAATTGTCACCGCAGCAGCCGATTTTTGCGCTCCTGCCGGGCAGCCGGCAGTCCGAGTTGCAGTACATGGCTGATTTGTTCATCGAAACGGCGCGTGAAATCAACCGACAGTTGCCCAACGCACTCTTTCTGGTACCGCTGGCGACGCGTGAAACCCGCCTGCTTTTCGAAACAGCGCTGTATCGCTGCAACGCACGCGAACTGCCGATTCGTATGCTGTTTGGTCACGCTCATGAAGCGATGATGGCGGCCGATGCCGTCCTCGTCGCGAGCGGCACGGCAACGCTCGAAGCCGCCTTGCTCAAGCGACCGATGGCTATCGCCTACAAGATGGCGCCTTTTTCCTACCGCATGATGCGGCGCATGGGTTATTTGCCCTATGTCGGGCTGCCCAACATCCTGGCCGGCAAGTTTGTCGTTCCGGAGTTCATTCAGGACGATGCGACACCACAGAATCTGTCGCAGGCGCTGCTTAATCTCTACGCCGACAAGGCGAGCTGCGCAAAAATCAGCGAAGTGTTTCGCGAAATACACCTGCAACTCAGGCAGAACACCGCCGAAAAGGCCGCCGCCGCAATTCTCGATTGCCTGCCACCACCGGTGCTCAACGATGCCCTTGCTGCAGCAGCCTGAAGGGCTGGTTTGCGGGGTCGATGAGGCAGGGCGCGGGCCGCTGGCCGGGCCTGTGGTGGCTGCTGCGGTGATTCTTGATCCGGCCAGGCCGATTGCCGGGCTGAACGACTCAAAAAAACTCTCCGCCAAACGTCGTGAACTTCTGGCGGTGGAAATTCGCGCCAAGGCACTGGCCTGGGCGGTAGCTGAAGCCAATGTCGAAGAAATCGACCGTATCAACATCCTGCAAGCCAGTCTGCTGGCAATGCAGCGCGCGGTGGATGGCCTCGGCACACGGCCCAGTCACGCATTGATTGACGGCAATCGCTGCCCAAAGCTGGCGTGTACGTCCGAGGCAATCATCGGCGGCGACGGCAAGGTGGCTTCGATTGCCGCCGCCTCGATCCTCGCCAAGACGGTACGCGACGCCGGCATGCTGGAGTTGCACGCACGCTACCCGCAGTACGGCTTTGACCGCCACATGGGCTATCCGACCGCAGCGCACCTCAAGGCGCTGCGTGAACATGGCGTGACGCCTATCCATCGGCGCAGCTACGCGCCGGTCGCTCAGCTGCTGCTTCTGTGAAACACATTGCATCGCGTGACAATCCGCACTTCAAGGCGCTGAAGAAGCTTTGCCAGAGTGGTCGCGAGCGCCGCAAGAGCGGGCAGACGATACTCGACGGCATGCACCTGATCGAGGCCTACATCGCGCATTGCGGTCAGCCGGTCGAAGTGCTGATCAGTGAAAGCGGCGCGCTGCGGCGGGAGATTTCCCGCTACCTGGATAGTGGCAAAGCCGGCAAAACAATCACGGTTCTCTCCGATGCGCTGTTCGACGATCTGGCGACCGTCGAGACACCAAGCGGCATCATGGCCATCGTTGCCCAGCCCCGGCCGGCGCACGGCCTGAATCAGGAAATCGACGCGGTATTGCTTGATGGCATTCAGGACCCCGGCAACGTCGGCTCCATTCTACGCAGCGCGGCAGCCGCCGGTTTCAAACAGATACTGCTTTCCGCCGACTGCGCGCACGCCTGGTCGCCCAAAACCCTGCGTGCCGCGATGGGCGCGCATTTCCAGGTCGATATCCATGAAAGTTGTGATCTGCCGGCCTTTCTCGGTGGCTATCGTGGCCAAGGCGTGGTGACTGCGCTGGATGCCCCCGGCTCGCTCTATTCAGCTGATCTCAAAGGCCCGCTGGCCTGGGTGTTCGGCAATGAAGGGCAGGGGGTCCGGCCGGAAGTGAGTGCCGCAGCGCGACTGCAGGTGCGCATTCCCATGCCGGGCAATACCGAGTCGCTGAACGCCGCTGCGGCTGCCGCCGTTTGCCTGTTTGAAACGGTCCGCCAACGCTTGTAATGCCCTGATCAGAAGCAGCCAGGGTGGGCGTTTGTTACGGGCTGGCGGGGATCGTTGCTTCCGTCGTGCTGCCAGTCTGCTCGGTCTGCAGTGCAAAGCATGCGGCGAATGCACCAGCCATTCTCCGCATGCTTTGCGGCAAATAAACTGCCTTTGCGGACTTGACGTACTGCCATCAATTTTGTCGAGAACCGTGGGAACAGAATAGCCAGTGATCTTAATGTCGCCGAACTCGTCCAGTTCCTTGTGAGTTATCGAGATCATTGGGGTCAGCTTCGCATTTATTTCTACAGCATTAAATAGAGCGGATAAATTCCCCTCTACCCCCCAACCACCACCAACTCCCGCGTCGCCCGCGTCATCGCCACATACAGCAGCCGCATATCGTCTTCCTTGCCCCGCTCATCAACGCCAAGCAGCCCCACGCCCGGTATCGCCACCAGCGGGAATTCCAGCCCCTTGCAGCTGTGCATGGTGAGAAATTTGACCGTATCTTCGCCTTCAGAAAACTTGATGTCGGTGTGATAAGTCACCGGAACGCCCAACCGGCGCAACGTGGCGAGGACTTCTTTGCCGACGCTTGCATACTCGCGGTAGATGACGGCCATGTCGCGCCACGGGGTGCCGTTCTGGTGCGCGGTTTTCAGGTGTTCGGCGATGTATTCGGCTTCGTCTTTGAGCGTCGGCAGTTTGATGACGAGCGGCTTGGGGCCGTGGCGGCCGGCGCTGATCGGGGCGACGGTGGGGACGCCGTCTTCATCGGCGGCTGTGGCTTCGAGCAGTTTGCTGGCGATACCGCTGGCCAGTTGCAGCACTTCCTGCGTGTTGCGGTAGTTGATCTTGAGGATGGTGGTGCGGCCCTGC
Organism: Rhodocyclaceae bacterium; assembly: GCA_044359525.1. Lineage (GTDB taxonomy): Bacteria > Pseudomonadota > Gammaproteobacteria > Burkholderiales > Rhodocyclaceae > CAJBIL01. The sequence goes on from JBIKLY010000017.1 coordinate 4,574, forward strand.
GCCTGGATGCCGAGCTGCTTGAAGCTGAACTTGCCGCGCAGGTTGCGCCCGTAGATTGACTGGGCGTCGTCGTACATGACGAGCAGGGCGTTGGTTTCGGGATTGACCATCTGCGCGACGAGCTTGAGCCACTGCGGCGCAAAGTCGTGGCCTTCGTCGATCAGCACGCCGTCGTACTGGCCGGCGGGGACGAGACCGCTGTCGACGGCGCGGATCAGTTTGTCGACCATGTCGGCGAAGAAGGCTTCCTTATCGCTGTTGTCCGCTGGCAGGCCGACGTTGTAGGCGATGAGTTGCGCGCGGCACCACTGATGAAAATGCTGAACGGTGACTTTCTCGGCCAGCCCCTTGGCGGCCATCGTGCGCGCCAGCCGTTTGGCCAGCGTCTTGTTGTAGCAGAGGATGAGGATAGGGCGCGTGCAGATCTGCGCGAGGTATTCGGCGCGGTAGCCGAGGATCAACGTTTTGCCGCTGCCGGCGACGCCGTGGATGACGCGGTGGCCGTCGCCAAGGCTGCGCGCCAGTTGTTCCTGCTGGATGTCGAAGACGCGGATGAGGTCGGGGATTTTCTCGATTTCCGGTTCGTTTTCCGGGGTGTCGAACAGGCTGCTCTGCGCTGGCGCGGCGATACGGATTTCGGGGAACAGGTGCCAGCGGATGCGGTCGATTTGCGGTAGTGAGAGCGGCACGCTTCGGTGGAAGGGGAACATCGCCCACAGACGTTCCTGCAGCGCTTCAGCGTCGACGGCTTCGGTCATTTCGTCACTGCAGACAACGCGCTGCGGCTCGATGACTTCGGCGAGGTTGGTGGCGTCGAACTGCTTTCGACTGATGTTGGTGAGCACGACGCCGTAGCCCCACGGGAAGAAGAGCTGGCCCTGCATGCGGCCCGAGGAGAAGGTGAGCTGCGTATCGGCCTTCAGGATGTCGACCACCTGATGCGCGTACTGGCGGGCCTGTTCGAGCGGGTTGGCCTGGCGTTTGATGCCGTGGCTGGTGATCAGGTCGACCGAATTGCGATCCATCGATTGGATGGTATCGAGCTTCCAGTCCTTGACCTCCAGCACAAGCAGGCCACGGCGCGGGTTGAAGACGATGAAGTCGGGATGCACGTTGCCGCGCCCGACCGGTACGTCGTACCAGACGAGGTAGTCGTCTTCGAGCTTGCCTTCAAGCCGCCGCGCGAGGCGCTTTTCGCCGCCGGTCATGCGTGCGAGGCAGGTCCCGATGGCGGGTATGAGCGAAGCCAAGTGCAGTCCCCCTGTTTTTATCCGGCCTGATTTTTTGCTCTGGGCATTATGTCACGCGCAACAGGGGGCTGGGCGTTATTCGTATGCCTGAAGAATGGCGTGGATATTGACCTTGCGGCTAACGCGTGGTGTAGATCGCCATTTGGTGCGCCCTCTGGCGAACATCCGATAAAAGATCAGCAACCCACTTCCTTTTGATGCCGTAGCGCAAGAATGGTCACAATGCCACCTTCGAAACGATACCGCGCGACATAGCCACTGTCGCCAAAATCGATCATCCACTCCCGGAAAGTCTCGGTCAGATCCTCAACCGGTCGGCCAATTTGGGGTTGCTGCCCAAGCACTTGCAGTGCTTTCAGGATTGTTTCGGCTGCGCGCTTGGCGGCCAGTGGATTTTTTGGCCGCAAAAATTCACGCAAGCGCTGCAGGTCCTGGATCGCGCCCGGGGCGAAGATCACTTGTGGCATACGGGGGCCGGCAATTCGGCTTCGCTTCCCCAGGTGGAAAGCCAGGCATCAGCCTCAGCAGCCGTTACGTGCAACCCCGTTTCCTGGTAGTCCTCCCATGCCTTGAGGGTGTCTTGCCGGAAGGCTTCGCGCTTTTCTTCACGATCAACGTATTGGCTAATAGCTTCACGCATGACCCAGTGCGCCGAACGATGTCGCGCTTCGGCCAGGTTTTCTACACGGGTCCGGGTCTCCGCGTCGAGTTTAACGGAGACGGTTTTAGCGGCGATGTGGGGCTGTGGCATGACGCTATTCCTTGATGGGTAATAGGTGTTACCTTATCATGCTTTGGCTATTAAGCTTCCCTCGGTTTTTCGTCTGCCAAAGGGCGGGTTTATGCTACCGGATCATTGGGGCAGCATCAAAAAACAGCTTCTACCCGTTGTGCGGGTAGCTGCTAAAGAAGAAGGGCCGCTTGCTGCGACCTTTTGTTCATCAGTTGATCCGAGCGACAGCCTGCGCAGCCGTCACAATCGGAATGCCCTGAAAATCCTTGAGGACGAGCAAATCGTCATCGCCGGAGACGATCAAATCAGCGCTGGCCGCGAGTGCGCAGGCGAGCACTATATCGTCGTCAGCATCACGCGAGACCTGTTGTAAGAGTTGCCGTGCGGTCACCAGCGTGACCAGTCGCCGATAGTTGCGCAGTATCTGATCGGACGTCAGTCCGGTGGCGAGCACTGGTTTGGCCAGCTTCTTCTTGGCCAGTGTGGTGGCCAACTCATCGAGCAAGGTACGGCTGGTAAAAAGTTCGATCTCCTTCTCGCCGGCCTGCTCAATTAGACGACCGGGTGTGCCCTGCCAGAGAAAGGCAGAGACCAGCACATTCGTGTCGACCACCAGCCTCATACGTTGGTGCGGGTTTTACGGGCGCTACGCACAGTGTTCACTTCTGCCTGAATCTCCTTCATCGACATCGGTTTGCTACCGGATTGCGTGGCGCGTGCCGCGCCGGCAAGCAAAGCCTGGCCGGCGCGCCGACGTATCGCATCCTTGAGCAGCTGAGCCAGCGCATCAGGGGTGAGTAGTCCAGCAGCCTGCGCCTCGCGCGCCAAGCGGTCCGGCAGGTTCAGTTTCAATTCGAGGGTGGTCATGATTTCCCTTTCTTAGCGGCTCGCTTGCGCGAGCACGGTATCGAGCATTTTCATCACTGAGCTTCCCTCGGTTTTTCGTCTACCAAAGGGCGGGGTTTATGCTACCAGTTTTCCTGATGCTGCTTGCTGATCCACTGCACCCGGTACGGGCTGCAGGGCATAAGGCGCTGGAGAAGCATGGTGTAAATCCGGCTCTGCAACTGCCTGCTCAGAAGCAGTTCCGTTCCAGCTTGATTTCCTGCAGGATTGTCGTCGAGATTTCCTCGATTGATTTGGTCGACGAATCGAGCCAGCGGATGCCTTCCTTGCGCATCATTTTTTCCGCTTCAGCCACTTCCTGTTTGCAGTTTTCGATGGCCGCATAACGGCTGTTTGGCCGTCTTTCGTTGCGAATGACTTGCAGGCGCTCCGGCTGGATGGTCAGGCCAAAGAGTTTTGCGCGGTGCTTTTCCAGCCCGTCGGGGAGCGCCCGGCGCTCAAAGTCTTCGGGAATCAGCGGGTAGTTGGCTGCCTTCAGACCAAACTGCATGGCCAGATAAAGACTGGTCGGCGTTTTGCCACAGCGCGATACGCCGACGAGGATTACGTCGGCTTCTTCCAGTCCCTGAATGGTAATGCCATCGTCGTGACCCAGCGTGTAGTTAATGGCCTCCATGCGATCTTTATAGGAGTTGCTGTCGGTCGAACTATGCGAACGCCCGATGGTGTGCGTGGACTTGACCTCCAATTCCGCTTCCAGCGGTCCGATGAAGGTCTCGAAAAAGGACAGACAGAGCGCATCGGTCTGTCGCAGCATCGTATTGAGGTCAGGCTCCACCAGCGTTGTGAAAATGATCGGCCGCACGCCGTCATCGCGTGCCGCCTGCGAAATCCGCGCAACGCATTCGCGTGCTTTTTCTACCGAATTCACGAACGGCATGCGCACCTGCCTTATTCTCACCCCTTCAAACTGGGTGAGCAGGCTGTGGCCAAGCGTTTCGGCGGTGATGCCCGTGCCATCGGAGACAAAAAAAGCAGTGCGAATGAGTGCCGGGTCAGTCGGCTTGGTCAATTCTGTCAATTCTGTCAATTCTGTCAATTCTGTCAATTCCGTCGATTCCATTGAGTCCATTTTAGTATGCTTATTTCCGGCGCTCTGCCAGCAGATCACGCAAAGAGCGTGCCGCAGGTTTGAGCGGCGTACGACTGTACGTCCAGCCCGATTGCATTGGTGGCGTCAGGAAACGGAAACGTGTGGCCAGCCAGCCGAAGGCACGGTACAGACGGGGGCGCGTGTAGAGGGCCGCCCAGCCAGCCCAGATCGCATCCATCAGCGCGCTCTTTGCCGCGCCCTGGCCGACCAGCGGCGCGTGGCCGGGGCGTGCATCATGCGTTGCCTCGCCGCGCAGGCGGATGAGCAGATCGGGGATTGGAATCTTTACCGGGCAGACTTCACCGCAGGCGCCGCACAAGCTGGAGGCGGTCGGCAGCGCGTGCGTTGCGGCCAGACCCATCATGTGCGGCGAGATGATTTCACCGATCGGACCGGGGTAGGTCGTGCCGTAGGCATGGCCGCCAACCCGTGTATAGACCGGGCAGTGGTTCATGCACGCGCCGCAGCGGATGCATTGCAGCGTTGAGCGCATCTGTTCGTCGTTGTAGGCCTGTGTGCGACCGTTGTCGAGCAGCACCAGATGCACTTCCTGCGGACCGTCTTTTTCGCCGGGCTGGCGTGGCCGGCTGATCATGTTGACGTAGGTGGTCAGCGCCTGGCCAGTTGCCGAACGGGTCAGCAAGGCAAGTAGCGGCGGCACATGTTCGAGTTTTTCAACGATCTTTTCGATGCCGGTAATCGCTACGTGGACATTGGGTACGGTGGTGCACATGCGACCGTTGCCTTCGTTTTCGACCAGGCACAGCGTGCCGGTTTCTGCAACGGCAAAATTCACGCCGGAAAGGCCGATTTCCGCAGTCATGAACTTTTCGCGCAGTACGGCGCGCCCGATGCCAATCAGTTCGTCGACCGACTCGGTGTAGCTGGCACCCGGAACTTTCTCGGCAAACAGCTTGGCGATCTGCTGCTTGGTCTTGTGGATCGCCGGCATGATGATGTGCGAGGGCTTTTCGCCGTCGAGCTGGACGATATATTCACCCATATCGCTTTCCAGCGCCTCGATGCCGGCTGCTTCCATCGCGTGATTAAGCTCGGTCTCCTCACTGACCATCGACTTGCCCTTGACCATCAGCTTTGCCGAATGTTTTTGCGCGATGCCGATGATGATCGCATTGGCCTGTTCGGCGTTTTCGGCCCAGTGCACCTGGATGCCGTTGGCCGTGAGCTTGCGTTCGAGTTTTTCGAGCAGATCAGGCAGGTTCGCCAGACTGTATTTACGGATATGCTCAGCCATGCTGCGTTGCACTTCGAGCGCCACCGGGTCAGGAAACTGCGTGACGCGCTTGGCGATTAAAAAATCCATTGCACCGCGAAAGCTCTTGCGCAGATGCGCATCGGAAACGGCTTCGCTGGTGCGTTGTTTGAATTCGCTGGCCGGGACGAACTTGAGCGTCTGGCTATTCTCGTGGGCACCCATTACAGCTCCTCCTCATTGACCAGAAGCAGAATGACCAGTTCCTTCGGGCCATGTGCGCCATAGGCCAGCGTCACCTGAATATCGGCCGTCTTGGACGGGCCCGATATCAGTAACGCGTTGGTCGGCATATTGCCATCGGCCCCCCAGCCCTGGGTGCTCATTGCTTCGAACAGGTTGTCAAAGATCTTGTCTGCATCGAGCAGAGCGAAGTGAATCGGTGGCACGAGCGACATCAGGCGTGGTTCCTGGGCATCGGGCCAGACGATCAGCGTGCCGGTTTCTGCAATGCCACCACGCGTCGAAGTGAAGCCGGCATCGGTGTCGCGAAAGAGTTCCGGCTTCCAGTCGTTGATCGGGCGGTCGTAAGGTTTCAAGCCCTTGATGCCGGCACCTTCGAGAGTGGCCGAGTGCGCCGTCTGCGCGCCGTAGAGCAAGGAATTGACGTTCTTTGCGACACACAACGAGCGCAAGGTTTCGGCCCAGTTGACGTGCGTCACGCGAACCACTTCGCCGCGCCAGAAAGCCATTTTTTCACAGAAACGTTCGATACGGGCGGCGCGATCTTCCGTCGGCGCTGCACTGCGTACCGTGGCATAGAAGTCGGGAACATCGGGCGCCAAAACCGGCTTGCCTTGCGGCGCGTCGCGCAGGCGCTGCAGGATGTTGTCGCGCGCGCTCATGATTTTTCTCCCAGTTGTTCACAAAGGAAGGTCGCCAGATGTTTGCCCTGAAAGCTGTCGCCGCGCTTCTGCAGGGTGTGGTTGATGTTCAGCATGCAACCGCAGTCGGCGGAAATAAAAGCCGCTGCGCCGGTTTCCTTGAGTGCGTCGGCCTTGTCGCCGGCCATTGCCGAGGAGATCGATGGGTGCTTGAGCGAAAACGTACCACCAAAGCCACAGCATTCCGACTCGTGCGATTGCATGACGACATTGACGCTGGGCAACTGGGCGAGGAGGGCGCGGGCATGCTCGTGCGTGCCCATTTCGCGGCGCGCAGCGCAGGAGGTGTGCAGCGTGATCGTCGCGGGCTTGCCGGAATCCTGCCATTGCACCTTAAGGACATTGAGCAACAGTTCGGAGAGCTCGAAAACGCGCTCGGCCAAAGCCTCCGCTTTAAGTTTCATGACCGGATCGTCGGCAAAGAGTTTGGGGTAATGATGCCGCATCATGCCGGCGCAGGAGCCGGACGGTACAACAACCGGCCAGTCATTCGGAAATAGTTGCATCTGGGTCAATGCCACGGCGCGGGCTTCGTCGGCATAGCCGCTGGTATAAGCGGGTTGGCCGCAACAGGTCTGGTTTTCCGGGAAATGAACGGTCACCCCCTCGCGTTCGAGCAGGGTGATGGCATCCATCCCGGCCTCCGGGCAGAACAGATCAACGAGACAGGTGGCAAAGAAATAAACGTCCGTGGGACGTGAACCGCGTGGGATGTTTCGTTGCATCGCCGCTCCTTTGGTAAATTGGTAAGACCAGTTTTGTACGATGGCGAAAATGTACGGTATCACAACGCTTTAGTCAATACAGAGAGAAAAAATTACCGCCTTGCGATTTGTCTGTTAGCTGATTAGAATTACGTGGTCTTACCAATCGATCGACAACATTGCCCAAGCCGCAAAAAAGATTTCAGGTACCACGCGTCTCCGATGCAGTCGCTGCCTCTTTGGAACGTCGTATTCTGGAAGGTTCAATAAAACCGGGGGACCGTCTGCCTCCTGAGCGTGAACTCGCCATCGAGTTGGGCGTGTCGCGCCCCTCGCTGCGCGAGGCGATCCAGAAACTTGCGTCGAAGGGTATGGTACAGAGTCTTCAGGGTGGTGGCACCTATGTCACCGACCGCCTTGAGTCAACTTTTTTTGACCCCTGGCAGGACATGATGGGGGCGCATCCGGGTTTGCGCGAGGATTTGCTTGAGTTTCGCCGGATGCTCGAAGGCCAGGCCGCCGAGTGGGCGGCTGAACGGGCTACCGAATCTGATCTGAAACGGCTTGAAAAAGCATTTGAAACGATGAACGATGCTTTTGATACCGAAGATCTCGATCATCGAGCCAGTTCGGATATCGCCTTTCACCAGGCTATCGGCGAAGCAACGCACAACGTATTGATCGGCCATCTCTCGGCGGCATTGCTGCGCTTGATGCAAGACAATATCCGGCTCAATCTGGGCGAACTCAACAGCATTCCTGCTGCGACCTCACTCCTGAAAAGTCAGCATGCCGGTATCTACGCAGCAATCTGCGAGCGCAAGCCGGCAGTCGCCCGGGCTGCCGCTGAAACACACATTGATTTCGTTCGCGAATCCTTGGCCCAGACGCTGCGCTCTGTCGCACGGCGAGAAACTGCTGCCCGCCGGCTGAGTAGCGAATTTTCAGAACCGTTTTCTTCTTGATTTAAACCTTTAAAAGGAATCCGCATGGAGCCTCTCGTCATCCCCCTTGAAAAGCTGCGCATGACCGACGTTGAACAGGTCGGCGGCAAAAACTCGTCGCTTGGCGAAATGATCAGCCAGCTGGCCGATTCCGGCGTACGTGTGCCGGGCGGCTTTGCGACGACGGCAGCGGCCTACCGTGATTTTCTGGCGCAGAGCGGTCTGGATACAAAAATCAATGCAGCCCTCGATGCACTCGACGTCGAAGACGTCAATGCGCTCGCCGTCTGCGGCCAGCAGATCCGCAACTGGATCATGGATACGCCGTTCCCGACCGCACTGACTGTTGAAATCTCCGCGCAGTACCAGCGTCTGGTTGCCGAATGCAATGACGAAGGTGCAGCCGACATGTCATTCGCCGTGCGCTCCTCAGCCACTGCCGAAGACCTGCCGGATGCGTCATTTGCCGGCCAGCAGGAGACCTTCCTCAATATTCACGGGCTCGACAACATCCTGCACGCGATCAAGGAAGTATTCGCCTCGCTCTACAACGACCGCGCCATCTCGTACCGCGTGCACAAGAACTTCGTCCATGCCGATGTCGCGTTGTCGGCCGGCGTGCAGCGCATGGTGCGCTCCGATACCGGCGCCGCCGGCGTGATGTTCACGCTCGATACTGAATCCGGCTTCCGCGATGCAGTTTTCGTTACGTCCTCCTATGGCCTTGGTGAAACGGTGGTGCAGGGTGCCGTGAATCCGGACGAGTTCTACGTGCATAAGCCGATGCTGGCTGCCGGCAAACATGCCGTGATCCGTCGCAACCTCGGCTCGAAGCTGATCAAGATGGTTTTTACCGGCGAAAAAGCGGCCGGAAAATCGGTGATGACCGTCGATGTCGCCGAAACCGAGCGTCACCAGTTCTCGCTCAACGATGCCGAAGTGCAAGAACTTGCCCGTTACGCCGTGATCATCGAGCAGCACTACGGCCGCCCGATGGACATCGAATGGGGCAAGGATGGCCGCGACGGCAAGCTGTATGTGCTGCAGGCGCGCCCGGAGACGGTCAAGTCGCAGGAAGGCGGTCACGACCGTTTGCAGAAATTCAAGCTGAAGAGCTTCTCGAAAGTGCTGACCTCCGGTCGCGCCATTGGCCAGAAGATCGGCCTCGGCCCGGTACGCGTTGTGCGCGACCCGAAGCAGATGGATCAGGTCCAGCCCGGCGACGTGCTCGTTGCCGACATGACCGACCCAAACTGGGAGCCGGTGATGAAGCGCGCCTCGGCGATCGTCACCAACCGAGGCGGGCGCACCTGCCACGCGGCGATCATCGCGCGTGAACTGGGTATCCCGGCGATTGTCGGCTGCGGCGATGCGACTGAAACGCTAGTGGAAGGCGAGATCGTCACCGTCTCGTGTGCCGAAGGCGACACCGGCCACGTCTATCGCGGCAAGCTCGATTTCGAAGTGACCTCGCGCGAAATCACGGCGATGCCCGAGATCCCGGTCAAGATCATGATGAACGTCGGCAACCCCGAACTGGCCTTCGAGTTTTCGCAGTTACCGAATGGCGGCGTCGGTCTGGCACGCGTCGAGTTCATCATCAACAACGTGATCGGCGTGCACCCCAAGGCCATCCTCGATATCGACCGTCAGCCGGCATCACGGCGCGAGGAAATCGAACGCCGCGCCCGCGGCTACGCCAGCCCCAAGGATTTCTTCGTCGAGAAACTGGTTGAAGGCGTGGCAACCATCGCTGCCGCCTTCTGGCCGAAGCCGGTGATCGTCCGCCTCTCCGACTTCAAGTCGAACGAATACCGCAAGCTGCTCGGCGGCGACGCCTACGAGCCGGAAGAAGAAAACCCGATGCTCGGTTTCCGTGGCGCCTCGCGCTATATCGCCAGCACCTTCCGCGACTGCTTTGAAATGGAGTGCCTTGCCATGAAAAAGGTGCGCGAGGAAATGGGGCTGACCAACGTCGAGCTGATGGTGCCTTTCGTGCGCACTGTCGGCGAAGCCGCCGCCGTCGAAACGCTGCTTGCCGAGCATGGCCTGAAGCGCGGCGAGAACGGCCTGAAGCTGATCATGATGTGCGAGATCCCGTCCAACGCGCTGCTCGCCGACGAGTTTTTGAAACATTTCGACGGCATGTCGATCGGCTCCAACGACCTGACGCAGCTGACGCTCGGCCTCGACCGCGATTCCGGTCTGGTTGCCTCGCTGTTCGACGAACGCGACCCGGCGGTCAAGGCGCTGCTCGAAATGGCCATTTCTGCCTGCCGCAAGCAGGGCAAGTATGTCGGCATCTGCGGCCAGGGGCCGTCGGATCACGCCGATCTGGCCGAGTGGCTGATGGATCAGGGAATCAGCAGCATCTCGCTGAACCCGGATACGGTGGTCGATACGTGGACGCTACTGGCGGCACACAAGGTCTGAATCTGTCGCAAGCCGGTACTAAGCAAAACGCCCCGAGCTTCGGGGCGTTTTGCTTTGGCGTGACTGGAAGCGCAAGACAATCAGCCATCGAGCGTCTTGATCAGCTCAAACAGACGCTGGTAGAAATCCGGGGCCGTGATCGTCACCTCGCCGACCTTCACCAGCGTATCCTTGTCCGCAGCCCACGGCAGTGACAAGGACCCGATCCCCGCCACGCTGACCCCGGCACTGCTGCCACGTGACTTGAGCTCAAAATTCGTCTCCATGGCGCTCGCATAAATTACAGCGCCCAGGCTGCTGGGAAGGCACGCCAGGGTAATGGTCAGTTTTGTGACCTGCTCCGGCGTCGGTTGAAAATACTTTTCGCCGCGAATATTGCGTAACTGCGCCCCCTCGATCTGATAGCCATGGCTTAGCAAAGCGCGCTTGCCAATTTCGCAAGCGCCTTCCGGTTCGCGGCTGCTGTAATACTGAAACGGCGTTTCTGATGTAAAAGTTTCCGCCTGATAGGCGCGAGGCGCTTGAGTAACGCTGCAGGCGCCGAGCATCAAGGCCAGCAGGGCAGCCAGCGTTGGTCGGTAAGCGTATTGAACGACAGCGGGGCAGGAAGTTTTCATGGGTAATGAGTTGGTGTCTTACCTATCGCGATTAAAGGTCGGCAGGCGGATCTTGAAATGAATCGCTGCCGTGCGCAGGGCAAGAATTGCCCCCATGGCGACCCATGCCGACAGGGCAGCATCAACCCCCAGCGACTGCAGGCCAATCAGCAATAGTGCGCCAATCCAGGCAGCTGCAGCGTACAGTTCCCCCGGCAAGAAGATCAAGGGTAGCTGATTGCAGAAAACGTCGCGCAGCACCCCGCCAAAAACACCGGTAATGACGCCCATCAAGCTGGCAACCAGCCAGGGCGCATGCCATTGCAGCGCGGCTTGCGTGCCAATAGCGGTGAACAGTGCAAGGCCGATGGCGTCCGGGTAAAGAAACAGTTCGGGAGAAATCTTGCGCCGGCGAGCCCAGAAAAACGTAGCGATTGCTACGATGCCCCCGGCTGCCAGATAGGTTTGATTGGCGACCCAGAACACTTCCCGATTGAGCAGCACGTCGCGCAAAGTACCGCCACCGAGTGCGGTAGCAATGGCAACCATCACGGCGCCCACCAGATCCATCTGCTTGCGCTCGGCTTCAAGGACGCCGGTAATCGCATTAACCGCGACGGCGGCAATACCGACCCAGTAGAGGAGTTGATCCATCAGGCCTTGACGCGCATCAGTCGCGCTTTTTCGCGATCCCAGTCGCGTTCCTTTTCGACTTCGCGCTTGTCGTGCTGCTTCTTGCCCTTGGCCAGGCCGATTTCAACCTTGATGCGGCCCTTTACGTAGTGAAGGTCAAGCGGCAGGAGCGTATAACCGGCGCGCTCGACCTGCCCGATCAGTTTGCTGATCTGATTGGCGTGAAGTAACAGTTTCCGCGTGCGGATCGGGTCCGGGGTAACGTGAGTTGATGCCTCGGGCAAGGGCGTGATGTGCATGCCGAACAGGAAAACTTCGCCGCTGCGAATCACGACATAGGATTCCTTGATGTTCCCGCGCCCGGCACGGATCGCCTTGACTTCCCAGCCCTCGAGCACGACCCCAGCCTCGAATTTTTCTTCGATGAAGTAGTCGTGAAAGGCTTTTTTGTTGGCAATGATGCTCATGATGCGACTCTCGGAGGTTTTTGCACGGGAATGCTAGAATGCGCGATTCTACAGGATTCAAAGGGTACGGCAGCGCATGGCCTTGGTTGAAAAATCGGTACTGATCGAGCGATCGGCGCAGCAGATGTTTGATCTTGTCGACCGGGTCGAGGACTACCCGCAATTCCTTCCCTGGTGCAGCCAGACGCGACTTGAATTCCGCGATGACACAAAAACCGTAGCCACCCTGTACATCAACTACCTCAGCGTCAAATCGCATTTCACCACCGAGAACCAGAAAGTAGTGCCCTTGCGGATGAGCATCAAGCTGATCGATGGCCCGTTTCGCCGGCTTGAAGGAATATGGCGCTTCAAGCCGCTGGCCGAAAATGCCTGCAAGATCGAGTTTCAGCTGTCTTATGAGTTTTCCAGCAAGATGTTCGAAAAGGTCATCGGTCCGGTGTTCAGCCAAATTGCCAATACCTTTGTCGATGCCTTCGTGAAACGTGCAGCACAAGTTTATGGTGTGCCAAATGTCTGAAATGGTGAATGTTGAAGTGGTTTATGCGCTGCCCGGCAAGCAGGAAATCATTGCCCAAAAACTGCCGCAGGGAGCGACCGTGCGTCAGGCGATCGAAGCCTCCGGCGTACTGCTGAAGTATCCGGAAATTGATCTGACGAAAAACAAACTGGGAATTTTTGCCAAGCTGACCAAACCTGATGCGTTGTTGCGCGATCAGGATCGGGTGGAAATTTACCGCCCGCTGATTGCTGACCCGAAGGAAGTGCGAAAACAGCGTGCTGCAGAGGGGAAAATCATGAAAAAAGGCGCCGGCGAGGGCGACGCCGAGTAGACGACCGCGCTACTTGCAACTGCTTTGCACCGCCTGCTTAGCTTTGGCAATTTCCTGCTGACGCTGCCCGTCCTCCATGAAATAGCGTTCGCCTTTTTCATCGCGCAGGGCGATTCTTTCACCGGACTCAAGACTCTGCAAATAAAGGCGTGCCTTGTCGCAGTTGTCTTTCTTGTCGGTCGCGGCCGCCTGCTCTTTCTGTGTTTTTCCTGCGCTATCCTGCGCGTCCTTCTGGCGTTTCCGGAAATCCATTTCACGATCGGCAGCCGTTTTTTGCGACGGCGCATTCGTGGCCGGCGCGCCTGCTTCGATTTTCTGAACTGAGCGGGCTGCGCCAACCGGCGGCATGTCGGAGTACACGGTTTTACCGCTGGCATCCTTCCACTCGTAAATCTGCGCATTTACAGCAGTGGCAGCAAGCAGGGCAGCAACAGCAAGGCTTAAGCGCTTCATGGTCATCCTGTCTTAACGGGGCATGCTGTATAATACGTTTTTGTGACTCCGGATAAAAGGACATGCGTTTAATCCAGAAGGCGCTGACGTTCGATGACGTCCTGCTCGTACCCGCCCACTCCTCAGTTATGCCCCGCGATGTCAGCCTCAGAACGCGCCTGACACGCAACATTACCCTCGACATGCCGCTGGTGTCCGCTGCCATGGATACCGTTACCGAAGCCCGCCTGGCCATTGCCTTGGCGCAGGAAGGCGGCATCGGCATCGTGCACAAGAACCTCAGCCCGAAGGGGCAGGCAGCCGAGGTTGCCAAGGTCAAGCGCTTCGAGTCCGGCATTCTGAAGGATCCGATCACGGTTCCGCCGACCATGCCGGTACGTGATGTGCTGGCTTTGACGCGTTTGCACAGGATTTCCGGCGTACCGGTGCTCGAAGGCAAGCTGGTGGTCGGCATCGTCACCAACCGTGATCTGCGTTTCGAAACCAACCTCGATCAGCCGGTAAGCAACATCATGACGCCACGGGAGCGACTGGTGACGGTGAAGGAGGGCGCCTCGGTCGAAGAAGGCAAGGCCCTGATCCACAAGCATCGCCTTGAGCGCGTGCTGGTGGTCAATGATGCATTCGAGCTGCGCGGCCTGATTACCGTCAAGGACATCATCAAGACCACCGAACACCCGAATGCCAGCAAGGACGCCTCTGGCCGCTTGCGTGTCGGTGCCGCAATCGGCGTTGGTGCCGGTACCGAAGAGCGCGCTGCGTTGCTCGCCGAGGCAGGTGTTGACGTGCTGGTTGTCGATACGGCGCACGGTCACTCGCAGGGCGTGCTTGATCGCGTCCGCTGGGTAAAGCAAAATTTCCCGCTGGTTGAAGTCATCGGCGGCAATATTGCCACCGCCGACGCAGCGCTGGCGCTGATCGATCATGGTGCCGATGGCGTCAAGGTCGGCATCGGTCCTGGTTCGATTTGCACGACGCGTATCGTGGCCGGTGTCGGTGTGCCGCAGATAACGGCGATCCAGATGGTCTCCGACGCACTCAAGGGTACCGGTGTGCCGATGATTGCCGACGGTGGCATCCGTTACTCGGGCGACATCTCCAAGGCCATCGCTGCTGGCGGTAATGCCGTCATGCTCGGCGGTCTGTTTGCCGGTACCGAAGAAGCGCCCGGCGAGATCGAACTGTTTCAGGGACGTTCGTACAAATCCTATCGCGGCATGGGCTCGATCGGTGCCATGGCCGCCGGCGCGGCGGACCGCTACTTTCAGGAAAGCACCGCCAACGTCGACAAACTGGTTCCCGAAGGCATCGAAGGCCGCGTGCCGTACAAGGGATCGGTGCTCGCCGTGATTCATCAGTTGATGGGTGGCTTACGTTCTTCGATGGGTTACCTCGGCTGCGCGACGATTGACCAGATGCACGAACGCGCAACTTTCGTTGAAATTACCTCGGCTGGCGTGCGCGAGTCGCATGTGCATGATGTGCAGATCACCAAGGAAGCACCGAACTACCACATCGACTGATTGATTCCGTGTACAGCAGGGCGGCCAAGGGCTTGTTACCTCTTCGCCGCCCTTCTTCATTCAAGGTTTGAAAATGGCTCACCAGAAAATCCTCATTCTCGATTTCGGCTCACAGGTTTCGCAACTCATCGCCCGCCGCGTACGCGAGCAGCAAGTTTATTGCGAGTTACACGCCTTCGATGTTTCCGAAGACTTCATTCGTGAGTTCAATCCGCAGGGCATCATCCTCTCCGGCGGGCCGAATTCGGTCTACGCGGCCGAGGACTTCAAGGCCCCGCAAATCGTTTTTGAACTCGGCGTTCCCGTCCTCGGTATCTGCTACGGCATGCAGACGATGGCCGCGCAACTCGGCGGCAAGGTCGAAGGATCAACGCACCGCGAATTCGGTTACGCCGAAATGCGCGCACGCGGCCATTCGGCGCTGTTCAAGGGCATTGAGGATCGCGTTAGCGACGAGGGCCATGGCCTGCTCGACGTCTGGATGAGCCACGGCGACAAGGTCACCGAACTGCCACCCGGCTTCAAGGTCATCGGCGGCAACGCATCGACGCCAATCGCCGCAATGGCCGACGAAGCACGCAAGTTCTACGCCGTGCAATTTCACCCGGAAGTCACGCACACGCTCAAGGGCAAGCAGATGTTCGCCCGCTTTGTGCACGACATCTGCGGCTGCAAGAACGACTGGACGATGCCGGGCTATATCGACGAGGCGATCGCTAAAATCCGCGCTCAGGTGGGCACCGAGGAAGTCATTCTCGGCCTCTCCGGCGGCGTCGATTCATCGGTGGCTGCCGCGCTGATCCACCGCGCCATCGGCGACCAGCTGACCTGCGTCTTCGTCGATAACGGTCTGCTACGCCTCAACGAAGGCGCGCAGGTGATGGAAACCTTTGGTCGTAATCTCGGCGTCAAGGTCATCCACGTCGATGCCACCGAACAGTTTATGGGCCATCTCAAGGGCGTCTCCGACCCCGAGCAGAAGCGCAAGATCATCGGTCGCGAATTCGTCGAAGTCTTCCAGGCCGAGTCCCAGAAGCTGGCCAACGCCAAATGGCTGGCGCAGGGCACCATCTACCCGGACGTCATCGAATCAGCCGGCGCCAAGACCAAGAAGGCGCACACCATCAAGAGCCACCACAACGTCGGCGGCCTGCCGGAAACACTCAACCTCAAGCTGCTCGAACCTTTGCGCGAACTGTTCAAGGACGAAGTGCGCGAACTCGGCGTCGCCCTTGGCTTGGCGCACGAAATGGTTTATCGCCATCCTTTCCCCGGCCCGGGACTTGGCGTGCGCATCCTCGGCGAAGTGAAACCTGAGTTTGCCGACCTGCTGCGCCGCGCCGACGCCATCTTCATCGACGAACTGCGCGCCGCCGGGTGGTACGAGAAGACCAGCCAGGCCTTTGCCGTTTTCCTGCCGGTCAAGTCGGTCGGCGTGATGGGCGACGGGCGCACCTACGAATACGTCGTCGCCCTGCGCGCCGTCGAAACACAGGATTTCATGACTGCGGATTGGGCCGAGTTGCCGCACAGCCTGCTCGGCAAGGTGTCAAACCGGATCATCAATGAAGTACGCGGTATTAACCGGGTAGTTTACGATATCTCAGGCAAGCCGCCGGCGACGATTGAGTGGGAGTAGCTTAATTTCCCGCACTGTCGCGCACTGAACCAGGCGATGAACCGGGACCGGTGGCAGCGCTGATTTGAACCTCCACCTCAGCCGGAGGCACGGGGCGGCTAAGCAGATAGCCCTGGATTTCGTCGCATCCGATACGGCCAAGAAACTCGAGCTGTTCCAGTGTTTCGACACCCTCGGCGATTACCCCGAGGCGCAGCGAGTGCGCCATGTGGATAATGGCTTCGGCGATTGCACAGCTCTCTTCGTCATGCGGAATGTCGCGCACAAATGAGCGGTCAACCTTCAGCTTATTCACGTGAAAACGCCGCAAATAGGCGAGGCTCGAATAGCCCGTGCCAAAATCGTCAATCGCTACCGAAACGCCAAGCTGCCTGATCTGATCGAAGATATCGCGAATGCTTTCTGTGTCGGCCATCACCGTCGACTCGGTGAGCTCGATCTCGATTGACGCAGGGTCGGCACCCGTATCGCGCAAAGCCTTCTCCAACAGGCGTGAAAAGTCACCGCGGTAAATCTGGACTGCTGACACGTTGACCGCCATGCGCAGCGGCATGCCGCGATCACGCCATTGACGGGCCTGGCTCAAGGCTTCGTACAAAACCCACTCGCCAATCTGCAGGATCTGCCCGGTTTCCTCAGCGATCGGGATGAAGCGATCGGGCGCTTCGTCGCCATGGGGCTCGGAGCGCCAGCGCAACAAGGCTTCAACACCAACAATCCGGCGCTCAGGCAAGGCGAACTGCGGTTGATAGACAAGGCGCATTTCCTTCTTGCTCAACGCGCTACGCAGGCGCTGGGCGATATCGAGGCGGGAGGCCGTATCACTGTTCATGCGGGCGTCAAAAAAGCTGTAAGTGCCGCGACCGCTGCTCTTGGCGTGATACATCGCGGTATCGGCTTTTTGCAGCAGGGTGTCAAAATCGGTCCCGTCGTTGGGGAACACGGCAATGCCGATCGAGGCCGAGGTGCTGCAAATTTGTCCGTCAATATCCATCAGCTCTTCAAGCGATCGCTGGATTTTCTGTGCCACGCTGGCAAAGTGCGCCGGAGAATTCTGGCCTTCAATGAGAATGATGAATTCGTCACCGCCCAGCCGCGCGACGGTGTCAGACTGGCGCAGGCAATCGGATATCCGGCGAGCTGTCCGGATGATCAGCTGGTCGCCGCAGCGATGGCCATAGGTGTCGTTAATCCGCTTGAAATGGTCGAGGTCCAGAAAGCACAGCCCAAGAAAGCCCCCCTCGCGCTGGATGCGAAGGTGCAACTGATCAAAGCGGTCACGTAGCAGAACGCGATTGGGCAGACCGGTCAGACTGTCGTGATGCGCCATGAAGCGGATCTTCGCCTCGGCCGACTTGCGGTCGGTAATATCGGAGAACGATGCGACGTAGTTTGTCACCGCACCGCTGCCATCCTTGACAACGCTGATCGTCAGCCACTTCGGAAAAATCTGCCCGTCCTTGCGCCGCGCAAAAATTTCGCCGGCCCAGTGGCCGCTGTCGTCCAGTTGCTGCCACATGGCCTGGTAAAACTCGGGCGGATGCGCATCGGATTTTGTGATGTTTGGCAGGCGACCGACTGCATCTTCACTCGTATAGCCGGTGATCTCGGTATAGGCACGGTTGACGCTGACGATGCGGTTATTGGCATCAGTCACCATCAAGCCTTCGTTGCTGTTTTCAAACAGCAATTTGCTCAAACGCAACTGTTCCTGGCTGCTCTTCATTTCCGAAATATCGGAAAAAACCCAGATCGACCCGTCGTTTGGCGCACGCGGATCAACCGGACGCCCGGTACGGTGAATCCAGACCGGGCTGCCATCGCGGCGCTGCAGCAGGATTTCCCGGTCACTGACCCCGCGCTCGGCCAGTTCGCCATAACACACGGGGCCGTCGATCTCGAAGAAATCCTTCGACGGATAGAGAATTTCGGTGGTTTGATCGACCAGGCTGGCCGCCTTGTCGAATCCGAAGATATCGGCCATGTGCTGATTGCACGAAACAATGCGTCGCTGGCGCAAAAAAACGATGCCGACGTGCGCATTGTTGAAAATCACCTGCTGATGATCAAGCAGGTCACGTACCTGTCGCTCGATATGGCGACGCCCCGTAACATCCGTCGCCGTAATGACAAAACCGCCGTCCTGCATTGGTGACCGGCAAAGTTCAACGACACGTCCGGAGGCCAGATCACGCTCGAAACGTTCAATGACTTCGGTTGCCAACGACGCCACATCAGGCGTTGCCGAAACCAGCCCTGAATCAAGCGTGAGGAAGTCAGTTAACGGGGTTTTTTCGCAGGCAAGGCATTCGGGCAGGTCGTGCAGGATCAGAAAGTTCCGGTTCCATGCCGCCAGTTCGAGATTGCGATCAAACACCGCAATGCCCTGCACGATGGCATCCAGCGTCGCTTGCAGCAAACGCGACTTGCTGGCCAGCTGCTGCTGGCGCAAACGCGCTTCCTCGGCTTTCAGGTTGGTTACGTCGGTATAAATGCCGACCGTATAACCATCACTGGTTCGACGCTCGCGAACCTGAATGTACTGCCCTGTCGGTAACGCGTATTCGTCGCTGCCCGTGCCGGACTGATGCGCTTCGCGTCGGCGCTGCAACCACGCGGCAGCGTCTTCGCCCTGGCTGGCTGCTGCCTTGCTGAGCAAGGTTTCGACATGCTGGCCGATGACTTCACTGTCCAGACCCCAGAGCCGCTTGAAAGCATCGTTGCACATCAGTAGCCGGTCTGCCGGGTCGAACAGCGCAAAACCTTCAAAAATACTTTCTACTGCAGTTGCGAGCCGTTTGCTGGCAGCTTCGGTCTCGCTACGTGCCGTCTCGAGTTCGTCCAGTGTGCGGCTCAGTTCGTCAGTGCGTGCACGAACCTGTTCCTCAAGCACAAAAGTGTTTTGCAGCAAGGCATAATCGGTATCAACGGCACTGAGATTGTGTTCAACCTGCCGCATCAGGGCGTGAATGATCTTGTCACGCCGCAAAACCTCCCGCTGCAATCCCCCCGCATCAAGCGGGTCGCAGCGCAGGTCCAGTACTTTGCTCATGAGCGTTTTCCGCTACCGATCGCGACGCCGGTAAATGTCTGGTTGATGTGCATGCCGCAGTACTGTTCGCCATAGGTACTGAAACCGACCACTTTGCTGCCTGCCAGCAGTTCCCCGATCCGCTGGCGCTGGTTGTGCTGTTTCGACTCCAGCTGACGCAGGATGCAGTCACAACCAAGGATCACCACAGGCGGGCCGATACGCTGAGTAACAGAGGCCAGCGCGGTCTCGAGGTTTTCAATCATATCGACGCTTTTTGCGACGCGGAATACGATGCCTTCGTCGATCGCGCAAAAGAAGGTAAGCGAACCGTCGGCATTCATCTTCTGGATCGACCGGACAAAATCAGCGTTGCCGATTTTGACGACAACCGGATGCGCTGCGAACGCCTGTGCGTCAAGTCGATCGATCTCGATGCCAATAACGCGGGCATATTCTTCGGCAGCCGGACAGCCGTTGATTTCGATGACAATCCGTTTGTCGGGAATCGCTTCGGTGACGACCAG
This sequence comes from Rhodocyclaceae bacterium, assembly GCA_044359525.1. Taxonomy (GTDB): domain Bacteria; phylum Pseudomonadota; class Gammaproteobacteria; order Burkholderiales; family Rhodocyclaceae; genus CAJBIL01. Next base: position 24,496 of record JBIKLY010000017.1, read on the forward strand.
CAAATCTTCGCCACTGACGAAATGCTGGGTTTTGAAAACCATCAGCGGGAAAGGCGTCGCTGCGACCAGCAGCAACGCTGCGTCACTGACAAAGCGCCCATCGAAAAACACCGTTGTTTTCGTAAACGCGAGATCGTCACCGGCCGAGCCGCCAACCAGCGCAATGCCGCCCAGCCCATCATGAAAAGCCCTGGCCACCACCTCTTCACGCTGGCATAAGCCATCGATCAGCATGAAGGAAAAGCTGTTGCGCGGCGGCAGCGCCGGCACGCGCTGCCGGAGCTTTTCTTTCAGATCGTGCGCAAAACGCTGCCCCGTGTGGGAATCAAAGGCGGACAGGTTTTCCAGGATGGCGACCTCGAACATCAGATCATCGCGATGAAAGCTGACGCCGGACAGACTGCCGTCGTGATATCCCGCCGGACCGATCTCGCCGGCCGTAGTGCAGCCGACTACAGTAACTCCGCCAAAATGCGCCCGGATTGCTGCACTCAGACGATCCTGTTCATAGGTGCTGGAGAAAAAAATCATAACCAGACCGATGTCGGCCTGGTCAATCGCTTGCGCCAATTCACGAACAGCGGCTTCAGGCTCGCGCTGCCGGCTGCTACCGGAAAACACGCGTGGTAGTTTTATCTGCTCCATGGGAACTCCTTTGCCCGCTTTTGCCAACGCGGTTTGCGAGCATTTTTTTTGTGGGTATTACGAAGGTAAGTATAGCGATGTTGCAGCCGGCTTGCCGTGCATTTTCAACCGGCGTCAGGACCGTTTTATTGCCTTGGCAGAGGATATTTCCTTGAAAGCGGGCAACAAAAAAACGCCGGGAAATTTGGCTCCCGGCGTTTTTCGTGTTTCAGAAGTGGCGCCCTAGCCGGGCAAGCGGTAGCGCAAGCCAAGCCAGAAGCTGCGCGGCGCCCCGGGGGCGACAAAGGACTCGCGGCGCCACTGGTCGGAGTCAGGAATAAAGGCGCCGCTGCCGTCGAACGGGTTCTCGGCCAGTGCACCGCCGGTGGCGTAGTGCTTGTCAAAAACGTTGTTCACGCTGCCAAACAGCGACCATTCACGCGCCAGCTGGTAGTCGGCCTTCAGGTTAAGCACGGCGTAACCGGCGGTCTTGCCCGAATTCTCGAAATTCCGGCTGCTGCCAAGGGCATCGGTGCTGGTTCCAGCCTGATGCTGGTTGTTTTCGTTGCCGCGCAGATACTGGCTGGAAAAGGCCACAACATCGGCGCCAAGACGCCAGCCCGGTGCGGCATGCCAGCGCAGGCCGAGTTTCAGGCTGTGTTGCGGAATGCCCGGCAGGCGATCGCCGGATTTGACGAGAATTTCGTCATCCTGGCCACTGGACGTGCATGCTGCTGCCGTACCACGACTGCTGTTGTTCTCGGCCAGCAGGCAAGCCGAATCCTGGAAGGTGGCCTTGATCCAGCCGTAAGCCACTTGCCAGTCGACACTGCCGGCCTTGCCATCGAATGCCAGTTCGAAGCCGTCGCGACGCGTCTTGCCGAAGTTGGTGAAATAACCCTGGCTGGTCGAGGTACCGACGAACAAAATATCATCGATGTTGTTGGTGCGATAAAGCGCCGTGCTCCAGCCGATATTGCCCAGCAGACGCCCACGCGCACCGACTTCAAGCGTGCGCGCGACGACTTGCTTGAGATAGGGATCGGCCGCCATGGAATTTGGCAGCGAGCAGGGATTGGCCGGATCGGCGCAGCCCAGTTCGATCGGCGTCGGCGCGCGATTGCCTTGATTGAAACCGCCAAACAGCGTGAGTGCCGGTGCCGCCTGCCAGGTCAGGCCGAGCGCCGGATTGAGTTTTTTGTAGGTGTAATCGGCATCGAGATTCGGCGCCACCGCATTTAGTTTGTCGGTATTCTGGATACGGGTATGGTTGTAGCGTGCGGCGGCGGTCAGATGCAATGCCGGCGTCAGCGCCCAGGTGTCAGTGAAGTAAATGCTGGCCGTGCGCGTGCGACCGCTCAGTTTGTTCTCAAGCTCTTCATCGTCAGTCGGCACAACGCCGCGCGATGCGTCGAGAAAACCGATTTGCTCACTCTGCCGGAAATTCGCACTGGCCAGATCGAGGCTGGCGCCCAGTGCGTACTGGTGATCACCGGTGGCTTGACTCCATTGCCCGGCCATACCCCAGCTTTCCTGCTGCGTGCGTGTGCGGTTGTTGGCGCCGCTGTCGATATTGAGCCCGGTGCCGCCGGCAGCGAGGTCATTCACCCCCCCTTCGAATTCGTCGTTGCCGTCGCCGTTCAGCGTCCGCGTCTTGCTCGTCCGGTAGTACAGGTTGCCGGACAGCCGCGACGTATCGTCAAGCCAGTGACTGGCGGAAAGTGTGAGTTGGGTCTGATTGTTCCAGGTGGTGTCCGGATGCGTAAAAATCTGCTCACGCTTTTGCCTGAGCATCGAGGTGGGCAGCAGCCCGTTACCCGTCAGCTCGGCATCCCCATGGCTGAGGGACAGATCAAGCTCGGTGCTGGCATCGCGCCACGAGAGCTTGCCAAAAAACTGCTGGACGTCCGATTGCGAGTTGTCGCGCCAGCCGTCTTCCCGATACTTGCTGGCGGCAACGTAATAGCCGAGCTTGCCGTTGTTGCCGCCGTGTTCGACTTCAAGCGATTTGCGTCCGAAGCTGCCGACCTTGGCTTCGGCTGCGCTGCCGCGGAAGCGAAAACCGTCCTTGGTAGCGATGGCGATGGCGCCGCCCAGGGTGTTCAGGCCGAACAGCGGGTTGGAACCGGGGATGACGGTGAGGCTGTCGAGGGCGACCTGCGGAATCATGTCCCAATTGACGGTATCGCCAAACGGTGTGTTGGCCCGCACGCCGTCCACATATACGGACAGCCCTTGCGCCGTGCCAAGCAGTGGTGAAGCGGTAAAGCCGCGGTAGTTGAGATCGGCCTGAAAGGGATTGCCTTGCGTCTCGTTGAGATTGACGCCGGGCAGCCGGGTGGCCAGGGCGTCGGTCAGTGATACGTCCTGGGCGTCATCGAGCGATTTTGCACCGAGATGGCGGATATTCGATGGAATCTGGTTGAGCGGGCGTTCGACACCGGGCAGGGGGGCGGTACCGATCACCTGAATCGTTGGCAACTCAATCGGTGCGGCGGGGCTGTCGGCCCAGGCCGCGGTGCAAGCGGTAAGCAGGGCACAGAGGCGAAAAGTGTTAGCCGGCGGTACGCGATGAATAGCGTAAGGTTTTGTCTTCATTTAATTTTTATCCTTGATCCAGTCGTCAATGAGCGGGCTATCTGATTTTCTCAACTACCGTCCCTCCCCATGGGACGCTTAGACGCAGGATTCTAAGGATTTACTTCTGAAAAGGATCGGGAAATCTTCCCGCAGTGGGCGGGCAATAACGCGTGACTACGAAAACCGTCGCATGAAGCGGCGGTCGATCCAGTCTTTCCAGTGCCATACCCAGCGGCCACCGAAGCTCAATGCGCCCCATGCGGCCAGCGCGTAGCGCTGACCGGTGCTGATCAGGTAGAGCGCCTGCGCTTGCGGCCTCCATCGCTGCAGCGGCGCGCCCTGGCAGGCGGCGCGCAGGTTGGTCGCCAGTACCGGCCCGGCGCGCACCGCAAAAACACCGGACTTGGGGCGTGGATCGGCGTAGGCCGCGACATCGCCGGCGGCGAAAACAAAGGGGTGGGAAATGCTCTGCAAGGTCGGCGTCAGGCGGATGAAGCCAGCTTCATCGCAAGCCAATCCGCTATCGGCTGGCCAGCGCGGAGCGGCGGCGCCGGTGACGATCAGGCTGAGGTCGGCATCGAGCAGCGTTTCATCCGAGAGGCGCAAGCGGCCCAGCAAAAAGGCGAGCACGCGGCGATTTGCCAGAAGGGCAATGCCACGTTCAGCCAGTAGTTTGCTGACCGTGCTGCGCAAGCGTTGCGGGAAGCCCGCCAACGGCGCGCTGTTGGCGCCAATCAGTGTCACCTGGGCCTGTGTCAGCCCCTCTGCGGCAAAACGCGCCTGAATGGCAAAGGCCAGCTCGGTGCCTGCCGCGCCATCGCCGGCGATGGCCAGGTTGAAGGCTGCCGGCGCCTGCCTTGCGCGTTCAAGTATTCCCGGCCAGGCTGCAACAAAGCCTTCGATCGGGCGGATCGGCATCGCGTACAACTCAGCCCCCGGCAAATCGGCCAGCGCCAGCGTCGGGCCGCTGTCGATCGACACGAGATCAAAAGCAATCGGCTCGCCATTTTCACAGTGCGCGATTTTTGCGTCGGGATCGAGGCCGCTGCATGCCGTCTTCACAAAGCGCACACCGGCACGCTGCGCCAGCCGGTCAAGCGGGATGGCGCAGTCGTCGATGCTGTAATGACCGGCGATCCAGCCCGGCAACATGCCTGAATAGATCTGGCGCGGGTAGGGCGAGATCAGGGTGACTTCAGTTCCGGCGAACGGGGCTTCGGCCAGTGCCGCCAGCACATGCACATGGGCGTGGCCGCCGCCAACCAGCAGCAGACGCTTCATGACCTCGCCTCGAAGACAAGGTCTCCAAAGCGTGTTTCAACCTGCTCACCGGTGTTGTCGGTATCGGCGCCCAGTGCAACCCCCGAGACCTGCGGGACAGGGTCGCCGAAGGCCGCGCGAAAATCGGCAGCAACATCGTGGACCTGTTCGCGCCACTGACCGGCATGCCCGGCGCCGGAATCGACAACGATCATGCGCACGCGGTCGGTGTAGGGGTTCCAGCCCGATTCACCGGCAAGCTGGGCATTGCCCCAGACGTAGCAAAGGGCCGCTGCGGGAATTTCTACGCCATGCAGCATGCGGGCCGCAGCAATTTTCATGCGGTCGCCCATGCCCAGTCGGTCACTTGGCAGATCAAACAGCACGTAAATGCGCGCCGCATAATCGTCGCCGCCCTTGCTACGTAAATCCGATCCGGCCACTGGATTGGAAACACGCCAGCGCCATTTGAGCAGTGGCGTCGCGGCCGGATCAATGCGCTGTGCCAGCGCCAGGCTCGATGCCGATCGCTCGGAGCGCACCTGTAATACCGTTTGCCCGTTATCGCGCATCAACTCGAAGTGATTTGGCCGCTCGACGCCGGGGAGCGTCTGATGTATCCAGCCGCCCGGGAAACTGCTGCCTGGCTGCGCACTGGAGAATCCGGGAAGTGCAAGGCGTTGGGCGATCAGGGTGTTTGCCCGGGCGAGTTTTGCCAACAAAACCCCGGTGGCGGTGACGGCCAGGCCAAGCAGAGTACGGCGACGTTTCAGGCTGATCATTGGGCAAAGCCTTCCAGTCCTGTGAGGCGCAAGAGGTCTTCCGGGCGATCGACATCCCACAGCGTTGCCGGTTCAAGCCAGCGCAGACCCAGCGCCATGAGGCGTTCGCGCGTTTGTGCCATGACCTGGTCGCTGCCCCAGCTGATGCCCTCAAACAGGCGTGGCTGCGGGCGACGCAGGCCGACCAGTACGTAACCGCCGTCCTCGGCCGGGATGAATACGGCGTCATGGCCGTCATGCAGCGCCGTGGCCGCTGCCGCCAGATGCGCTGCGGTCAGTGCCGGGCAGTCGCTGCCGATCAACAACAGCGGGCCGGCGTGTGCGGCAAAGACATTGGCCATGCGCTCGCCGAGGTCGCTGCCGGTCTGGCTGCGCAGTTCGATACCGTGTTGCGCCTGCACCGCGCGGAAGAAGCGTTGCCGGTGGTCGGGTGCCGCCCATAGTGTCACTCGGCCATTCGCGGCGCGGCAGGCAACTTCAAGCGACCACAAGCTCATCCGGCGTTGCAGGCGCGCAGCAGCCGCAGCGCCGAGGGCGGGGATTAACCGGGTTTTGGCTTCACCGGCGCGCGGCGCCTTGCTGAAAACGGCAATCGCTATCGATTCACCGGCTTGAGGTGCATAGCCGTAAGCGATCGCCAGTTGCTGCGGGTCGGCGCCTAAAAAATAGGCGGCACGCAGACGCCACATGAGCAGGATGGTGCGCAACACACCGTGCTTCTCCCAGCGCCGGCCGGAGGTCGTCACCGGCTCGCGCAGGCAGACCGGAGGAGCGATCTGTTTGAGTCGCTTGGAGAGCGCAACATCCTCCATCAGCGGGATGTCAGGGAAGCCGCCAACGCGCTCGAATGCCTCACGCCGCACAAATATTGCCTGATCGCCCGTTGCGATGCCGCTCAGCCGTGAGCGCCAGTTCATCATGGACTCGACAACGCGCAGCATTGGCGGCCGGCCATCGATGCGCACGTCAAAGCGCCCCCACTGCGCGCCATTTTCAATGGCTTGTACGACAAGCACATCAGCCGCCGCCGGCAGTATCGTATCGGCATGCAGGAAAAGCAGCACCTCGCCACGACTGGCGCGTGCGCCGGCGTTCATCTGCACGGCGCGGCCACGCGGCGCGACAATCAAGCGGTCGGCCAGCGGTCGCGCCACCTTCGCCGTGTCATCGCTGCTGCCGCCATCGACCAGCACAAGCTCGACACCCGCCGCCCGCAGGGGCTGCAGGGCGGCCAGCTGCACCGCAATCGTCGCCCCCTCGTTCAGAACAGGAACGATGATGGATAACACTGTCATCCGCGTCGCCAGCCGTGAAAGCGCCTCACCCACTCAAGCAGCTTCTGCGGCGCGTGCGCCTTCTTCCAGTTGCCGGCCACGTATTTATTGGCTTCGGCCATTGTCGGGTAGATGTGGATGGTGCCGAGAATCTTGTTCAGGCCAATGCCGTGACGCATTGCCAGCACGTATTCGGCGATCAGGTCGCCGGCGTGTTCGCCAACGATGGTGACGCCGAGGATCTTGTCCTTACCCGGCACGGTCAGCACCTTGATGAAGCCATGCGCCTCGCTGTCGGCAATCGCCCGGTCGAGATCGTCAATCTCGTAGCGCGTGACTTCGCACGGGATGTTGCGCTCCTTTGCCTCAAGTTCATTGATGCCGACGCGCGCCACCTCGGGTTCGATGAAGGTCGCCCACGGGATCACCGAATAATCGGCGCGGAATTTTTTGAACGGATCGAACAGTGCATTGACTGCCGCGTACCACGCCTGATGCGCGGCGGTGTGCGTGAACTGGAAGGGGCCGGCAACATCGCCCGCTGCGTAGATGTTGGGATATTTCGTTTGCAGAAACGCATTGGTTTCAACAGTTCGGTTAGCGGAGATGCCCAATTCCTCAAGGCCGTAGCCCTTAAGGTTGGCGGCGCGGCCAACGGCGACCAGCAGTGCATCGAAGGGGATGCGAACGTCCATCCCTGCACACTCGGCGATCAGGATTTTCTCGCCCGCTTCAATGACGAACTGCTTCGCCTTATGCCCAAGCAACACCGTGACGCCCTCGGCGCGGAAGCGCTGCACGACGAGTTCGGAGACATCGGCATCCTCGCGCATCAGCAGGCGTGGCGCCATTTCCACCTGCGTCACCTGTGCTCCAAGGCGGGCAAAGGCCTGCGTCAGCTCCGAGCCAATCGGCCCGCCGCCGAGCACCACCAGCCGCTTCGGCAGCGCGCGCAGCTCCCATACGTTGTCGGAGGTCAGATAGCCGACTTCCTCGATGCCTGGAATCGGCGGCACAAAGGGCCGGGCGCCGGTAGCGATGACGATGCTGCGCGCCGTCAGGCGCTCGCTTGTGCCACTGTTGCGCACGACCTCGACCGCCCACGGCGAGACCATCCTCGCCGCGCCTTCAATCACCTCGACGCCCAGACCGGTATAGCGCTCGACCGAGTCGTGTGGCTCGACGGTTTTAATGACGTTTTTCACGCGCGCCATCACTTCGGCAAAGTCGAATTCAGCCCTTGCACCGCGAATGCCGAATTCCTGTGAGCGCCGCATGTGTGACAGCAGCTTTGCCGAGCGGATCAGCGCCTTCGACGGCACACAGCCCGTATTCAGGCAGTCGCCGCCGAGCTTGTGTTTTTCGATCAGCGTTACTTTGGCCTTCACCGCTGCGGCGATATACGCGGTGACCAGCCCGGCCGAGCCGCCGCCGATGACGATCAGGTTGCGGTCAAAGCGAGACGGTTTCTGCCAACCTTCATAGACTTTCTTCGCGGCAACGATCTCGACGATCTTCTTGGCGATCAGCGGGAAAACCCCGAGCAGCACAAAGGAGCCGAGCAAGGCAGGCGAGAGGATGCCCGACAGCGAGTCGACCTTCGCCAGTTGTGTGCCGGCGTTCACATAGACCACCGTCCCGGCGAACATGCCGATCTGGCTGACCCAGTAGAAGGTTCGCGTCTTGATTGGCGTCAGCCCCATCAGCAGATTGATCACGAAGAAGGGGAAGGCCGGCACCAGACGCAGTGTAAAGAGATAAAAGCCACCTTCCTTCTCGACGCCGCTATTGATCGCCCGCAGCCGGTCGCCAAAGTGTTGCTGCACCCAGTCGCGCAGCAGAAAGCGCGAGGCGAGGAAGGCCAGCGTTGCGCCGAGCGACGAGGCAAAGGACACCAGCAATAAGCCCCACAACAAGCCGAACACCGCACCGCCAACCAGCGTCATCACCGCCGCGCCAGGCAGCGACAAACCGGTTACCGCGACGTAGGCAACAAAGAACACCAGCGCCGCCGTGATTGGCTGCGCAGCGCGCCAGGCCTCGACCGTGGCCTGCTGGCTCTTGAAATAATCGAGGCTGAGAAAGCGCCCGAGGTCGAGGCTGAAATAGGCGATCACCAAGCCAAGCAGTGCGGCGATCAGCAATAATTTTCGTGATTTCATCGGTGGCAACTCGGGGCAAGCGCCGTTTCATCACCCAGCGCGCCACCGCAACTCGACCCCTGACCCGCCGTGCAGCCGTAACAATGATCCGCCACACGAATTGGCTGGCCATCGAGTGCGTCGGCAGACAGATCGGTGAGATGTAGGCGGGGGCGACCAGGGCCGGCAATCGACAACCCAAGCTGCTGGTTGAAATCGCAGTCGTAGAGGTAGCCCTGCCAGTCGACTGAAAGCAGATTGCGGCACATCACGTGTTCGAGGTTTTCAGCACGGTGCGCGCCGCGCAACAACTGCATGTAGCTGTTGAACTGCCCGTTGGATACCAGCATCGAGCCGAAACGCTGGATCGGCAGATTGGCCAGCGTAAAAAGCTGGTTGAAGACGATGCCGAATTCCTGCGCCAGATGTTCCTTGTAAGCCGCTTCAAGCTGCTCTTGCGGCGGCGGCAGGCTCGGTCCCTGCGGATTGAAAACGAGATTCAGCAGGCGATTGCTGCCAGCCACGCCGTAGCCCAGTGCATTCAAACGCTTGAGCCCCTTGATACTGGCCTCGAAAACGCCCTTGCCGCGCTGTTTATCGACGTTCTCCTCAAGATAGCAGGGTAGCGAAGCGACGACTTCGACGTGATGCTTTGCCAAAAAGCCAGCCAGATCCTCAAAGCCGGGCTCTTCAAGAATTGTCAGGTTGCAGCGGTCAATCACGCGCAATCCCCGTTCGCGCGCCGCAATCACCAGTCGGTGGAAATTCGCATTCAGCTCCGGCGCACCGCCGGTCAGGTCGACCGTCGTCACGTCCGGGCTGGCCGCCAGAAAGGCGATCACCGCGTCGACCGTTTCGCTGGTCATTTCTTCCTTGCGGGTCGGGCCAGCATTGACGTGGCAGTGCAGGCAACTCTGGTTGCAGCGGTAACCAAGATTCAATTGCAACGTGTCAACGCTTCGGCGCCGGAGGGCAGGGAAATCGGTACGAAAAAGCAGGGGCAGCATGGCATGCATCAGGGTATCTCCAACGGTTCCTGCCAATTAGTCGGCGCAGCGCGCTATTCCTTACAGTGAATTGGTAACGGGTTTCCGTTGCCAGCCCGTTACCGGAAGTACAAACCTTCTTGCCGCCAGGGGTTCACACCCGCCTGCGACAAAGCACGATGAATCAAGGTCAATGACATCAAAGAATAGCATCGATGCGTACGTCCGCGCTGCAGCAGCGTCCTAAGGTAAAATCGCCCGATGAATGATGAATATTTCATGCGTGAGGCGCTGTCTCTGGCGCGTGCTGCCGAGTGTCTGGGCGAAGTGCCGGTAGGCGCGCTGGTGGTGCGTGATGGAATCATCGTCGGGCGTGGCTTCAACTCACCGATCGGCGAGAGTGACCCGACCGCACACGCCGAAATCGCCGCGCTGCGCGATGCCGGGCGTAATCTCGAAAACTACCGCCTGCCCGGTTGCGAACTGTTTGTGACGCTTGAGCCTTGCGCCATGTGTGCCGGCGCGATCCTGCATTCCCGGCTGGCAAGGGTTGTGTATGGCGCGCGCGACTACAAAACCGGTGTGCACGGCAGTGTCGTCGATCTGTTCGCGGTGGCGCGCCTCAATCATCATACCGAGGTGCTGGGCGGGGTTCTGGCGGAAGAGTGCGGTCAGATGCTCTCCGAATTTTTTGCCGCAAGGCGTGCCAGAAGGGATACGTAAACATGGGTATGCCGGGTATTCGGATATCAATTGGCCAGCAGACCCTGACGCTGTTTGACGACACAGGTCGGGTGGTGCGGCGCTATGCGGTTTCAACCGCCGGCAATGGAGCGGGAGAGCTTTCCGGCAGCTATTGCACGCCGCGTGGCCGTCATCTGATTCGTGCAAAAATCGGTGCCGCGCAGCCGGCGAATACAGTCTTTGTCCGCCGTCGGCCGACCGGAGAAATCTACACGCCTGAGCTCGGCGCCAGCTTCCCCGGTCGCGACTGGATTCTCACCCGTATCCTCTGGCTTTCAGGCTGCGAGCCGGCGCGCAACCGGCTGGGGGGGGTCGATACGATGCGCCGCTACATCTATATTCACGGCAGTCCGGATCAGGCGACGATGGGCGCACCCGGCTCGCACGGCTGTATCCGGATGCGCAACGCCGACATCATCGAGCTGTTTGATCTCGTCGCTCCTTACACGCCGGTCGAGATCAGCGAGGACTGAAAGCACGCGTGTGCTTCCCCGAGCGGCATTGCACCAACGCCAAAACTGCGCTCGGTCAATGTCACCAGCCCATTCTTATGCATCGTCAGGAGGGTTGAGGCGCGCGTGCCGTAGCTTGGCGAACTGACAAACACGGCCGAGAGAATCCGCTCCCAGTCAAGCGGCACCCCAGTTTCAGGCAAATACGGATCGGCGACGATTTCGCGGTCGGCGAGCAGATCAAAGAAAGGTTCTCGCCTTGGCAGATCGGCCAGTGCCCTGGCGAATGCGATCCTGGCGCTGGCGAGCTTTGGCCAGGGCGTATCGAGCAGATGGTTGGACAGCCCGTAGATGCCCGGCGTGAGCCAACGCGGTGCGCATACGTTATCGCTGCGATTGGCGCAGTAGCCGAGGCGTTGATGGTCACCGACAAACAGGTTGAAGCCGTTGTAATCCGCGCCATGCGCTGCCAGTTCGGCAAGATAGGCTTCCGGGTCGCTGCTGCCGGTCAGGAAATCTGCCACCAGTGCGCCGCGCGACGGGGGGTTCGCGGTTTTTTGCACGCCTTCGCGGTAGTTAGTCAGCGCGGCAAAACGCCCGCTTCGGCTGACGCCAAGCCAGCTGCCACCGGCCTCAAGGTCGCGTCCGGCCAGCACCTGCGGCGATTCTTTCCAGAAGGCGGCCGACGCCGAAGGGCGCGCGAAAAACTCGTCGCGATTCGCAGCAACGACCAGCGGGTAATCGGGGTGAGCTTGCCAAGCCAGCAGGATCAGGCACATCGGGCCTGCCCTATGGCTTACGCCAGGAAGGTAACCAGCTGCGTATCAAGACGCGAACCACCCGGCGCACCGAGCTCAAGATCGCCGGCATCGACGAAGTTCTCCTGAATTACAGCCAGTGCCGTGTAGCCGCCATCCGGCGAAGGGGCCGCGTTGGCGACCATGCCGCAGGGGTGCTCGGGGTTTTCCGGCGAGAAAATCGGGTTGCCGGCGGTCATCGGCGCAGCCCCACGGATGCGGTAGAGGTGGCGTTTGACCTTGCCCAGATATTGCGTGCGGGCAATGATTTCCTGACCCGGATAGCATCCCTTGTGAAAGCTGACGCCGCCAAGCTGGTCGAAATTGGCCATTTGCGGGACGAATTCTTCCTTGGTCGCATCGGTAATCAGCGGAATACCTGCTTGAATATCAAGCCACTGCCAGACCGGCGTGCCAACCGGGCGCGCATTGACGGCAAGCCGTTGCCATAAGTCCGCGGCAGCCTCGCTGGCAACCGCGATTTCAAAACGCGCAGCAAGACGAATCACCGTACCATCGGCAAACGGGGCGGTATCCAGGAGCCTGGCCGGAACGGGCAGATCTGCCGCCTGCAGCGCTGCCTCGGCTTGCGCACCCGACAGGCCGATCAATACGTAAGCGGCTGACAACTCGGTGATTTTCACCTTGGCGCGCAGAACGTACATCTGCAGGCGTTTTTGAATCATGGCGACGAGGTCGGACGATAGCTGAATCCGGAAATCCGCACCGCTCCGGAAAAGCAGAAAACTCGCCAGCATTCGCCCCTTGCCGGAGCACCAGGCCGAGTGCTGGGCCGCATTGGCGTTCAAATGATTGATATCGCTGGTTACCTGATTGTGCAGAAAGGTCTTTGCTTCCTCACCGCTGCATTCCAGCAAGCCGAGGTGGCTGAGCGGCGCAATGATGCTTGCATCGCGCGCGGCAACAAGTTCAGCAGCGGCATCGCCAAAATGACTGACGACGCCATTGTCGATGTGGGCGCCTGAAGCGGTGAGAAATGCTTGCCAGTTGGAGTTCATTGTTGTTGCTTTCAGTCAGTTTGTCCGGTCGCTTGCCAGTGCGGTTTTGCGCGGTATTCAGAAGGATGTTGTCCGGCGCGGGGCGCGGTGTTTCGCGCTATTATATCGCCTCTCGAACTCCAATCTCCCCTCCCGGATTCGCGACCCGCCGGTCGCGCAGGCTTGATGCTGAAACTCCTTAAAAACTTCATTCTCCTTGGCGTTCTGAGCGCTCTCGCGGCCAGTGCAGCTTTTGTTTGGATGATTTCTTCGCCAATCGCGTTGAAAGCACCGGCCATCGATTTTCATATTCCTCCCGGCAGTGGTCTGCGCGCGGTGGCAAAGCAAATTGCCGACGCCGGCGCTGACCTTAACCCGTGGATGTTCATCGTGCTTGGGAAGGCGATGCGTGTCGAGGCGTCCATCAAGGCCGGCAGCTACGAAATCAGCAGTGGTGTCACACCGTTGCAACTGGTAGGCAAACTGACGCGCGGTGACGTGACGCAAACCGATATCGTTTTTGTCGAAGGCTGGACCTTCCGCCAGATGCGCGACCGGCTCGATGCGCATCCGGACGTTCGCCACGACAGCAAGGCCTTGACCGAGGCCGAGATCCTGCAGCGCATTGGCGCTAGCGAAACGCTTGCGGAAGGCCTGTTGTTCCCCGATACCTACCTTTTTTCCAAACGCTCAAGCGACATCGACGTGATGGCGCGTGCCTACCGGGCGATGCAGCGCCACCTGGCCCGCGAATGGGCGACGCGGGCAAGCGGGCTGCCTTATCGCGACCCGTATCAGGCTCTGATCATGGCATCGATTGTCGAGAAGGAAACCGGGCGCGATCAGGACAGGCCGCTGGTCGCTGCGGTGTTTGTGAACCGGCTGCGCCAGGGCATGCTGCTGCAAACCGATCCGACGGTGATCTACGGCGTTGGCGAGGCCTTCGACGGCAATCTGCGCAAGCGCGACCTGCTCACCGACACGCCTTACAATACCTACACCCGCACCGGCCTGCCGCCAACGCCCATCGCCATGTCCGGCCTGGCTTCGCTGCAGGCGGCCTTGCACCCGGCGGATAGTCAGGCAGTCTATTTTGTCGCGCGCGGCGATGGCAGCAGCCAGTTTTCCCGGACGCTGGATGAGCATAATCAGGCGGTGAATCGTTACCAGAGAGGCGGCAAGCGTTGAAACGAGGCAAATTCATTACCTTTGAAGGCATCGACGGTGCCGGTAAGAGCAGCCATATCGCCGGGGTGACCGAGTCCTTGCGCGCACGCGGCCTGACCGTGGTGTCGACGCGCGAGCCGGGCGGTACGCCGCTGGGCGAAAAGCTGCGCGAGTTGCTGCTGCACGAGGCGATGCACCTTGAAACCGAGGCGATGCTGATGTTTGCGGCGCGCCGCGAGCATCTGGCACTCGTCATCGAGCCGGCGCTGGAGCGTGGCAACTGGGTAGTTTGCGACCGTTTTAGCGATGCCACCTACGCCTATCAGGGCGGTGGGCGCGGGCTGGACAAGGAGAAGTTCGCGCAGCTTGAGCAATGGGTGCATGGCCATCTGCAGCCCGATCTGACGCTGCTCTTTGATCTGCCGCCGGCTGTGGCGCGCGAACGGATTGCCGCACAAGTCCGCGATCTCGACCGTTTCGAACAGGAGCGTGCCGATTTCCATGATCGCGTGCGAGACGCTTATCTCGAAAGAGCGGCCGCCGCACCGCAACGTATTCAGGTGATTAACGCCGATCAGCCGCTGGAATCAATCAAGAAATTGATTGAAGAAACAGTCTCAAGGTATTGTTAATGAACATTATTGGCTTGCACAAGTTGGCATGGGAGCAACTCGGCGCGCGTCGGGCGCAACTGCCGCACGCACTGCTGCTTTCGGGGCAACGCGGCATCGGCAAGTTTGATCTGGCGCGACGATTCGCCGAATCGCTGCTCTGTGAATCGCCCCTGCCTTCCGGCGAAGCCTGTGGTACTTGCGCGGCTTGCGGCTGGATGGCGCAGGGCAATCACCCGGATTTCCGCCTGCTGCAACCCGACGCGCTGGCCGAAGAAGGGGGCGAAGCTGCCGAAGCGGGGAAAAAGAAGCCGAGCCAACAAATTACGATTGACCAGGTTCGAGCACTCGACGACTTCCTTCATATCGGAACGCATCGTCATGGCGCGCGCGTGATCCTCATCAATCCGGCCGAAGCAATGAACCGGGCGACCGCCAATTCACTTCTCAAGTCGCTTGAAGAACCAATTGCAAGTACCATGTTTTTATTGGTTTCTAATGAGGCAGAACGTTTGCTGCCGACGATTCGTAGCCGCTGCCAGGCGATGCCGATTCCACTACCCGCACCGACGCGCGCCACGGAATGGTTGCGTCAGTCGGGGGTTGATGAGGCCGAGCGCTGGCTGGCACTGGCCGGCGGCGCACCGTTGCTGGCAGTTGAACTTGGGAGCAGCGAAGAGCGGGTACTGCTCGATGCGCTGATCGAGCAAATGGCGCGCGGCGCCAAACTTGATCCGCTGGCTGCCGCTGCTGCGGTCGATAAAGTACTGAAAGCCGAGAAGTCGCCCGCGCCGCTCAAACGGCTCGTCGAGTGGTCACAAAAATGGCTTTTCGATCTGATGCTGGCGAGTGAGCATCTGCCGTTGCGTTACTTCGTCACCCAGGCCAAACTCGTGCAAAGTATCGCGACTTCGGCGGATGCGGCTAAACTCTTGGCATTCAACCGGAAAGCGATACAATACAGAGCACAGTGTGAGCAACCATTGAACAGCCGTTTGTTTCTCGAAGAGTTTTTTCTGAGCTACGCGGCACTTTTCCGGACGTCCTGAGGCGAATATGTCAGACGCAGTTGCCAGCCCCGCCATCGCCGCCGCACCCCGCCCCAGCGTTCTTTCGCTGAACATCAACTCGAAATCAGCGCTCTATGCGTCCTACATGCCGCATCTGCGCAACGGCGGTATCTTCATTCCGACATCGCGCAGTTATAACCTCAGTGATGAAGTATTCATGCTGCTCTCGCTGATGGATGACCCGGCCAAGCTGCCGATTGCCGGTACCGTGGTCTGGATCACGCCGGCAGGCGCCCAGAACAGCAAGGCACAGGGCATCGGCGTACATTTCAAGAACGACGAAAGCGGCGTCGAGGCACGGCGAAAAATTGAAGGCCTGCTTGGTGGCGTGATGCAATCGAGCCGCCCGACACATACGATTTAGCTGTTTTCATGCTTGTCGATTCGCACTGCCATCTCGATTTCCCCGATCTTGCCGAAAACCTCCCGCAGATTCTTGAGTTGATGCAGCAAAACGACGTTGGCTGCGCGGTTTGCATCGGCGTCAATCTGGAAAACCTGCCGCGCATTCTGGCGCTCGCTGATGCGCACCCGCAGATTTTTGCCTCAGTTGGCGTTCATCCGGAATCAACCGATGCCCGGGAACCCGACGTTGCCGAGTTGGTGGCGCTGGCCGCGCATCCGAAGGTGATCGCCATTGGAGAAACAGGGCTTGATTACTACTGGCACAAGGATGCCCCCGAGTGGCAGCGTGAGCGCTTTCGCACACATATCCGTGCCGCGCGTGCGACCGGCAAGCC
This sequence comes from Rhodocyclaceae bacterium, assembly GCA_044359525.1. Lineage (GTDB taxonomy): Bacteria > Pseudomonadota > Gammaproteobacteria > Burkholderiales > Rhodocyclaceae > CAJBIL01. Next base: position 40,722 of record JBIKLY010000017.1, read on the forward strand.
GTTGGTCATTCATAACCGTGACGCGACGGCCGATACGCTGCGCCTGATGCAGGAGGAGGGGGCAGGGCAGGTTGGCGGCATCATGCACTGCTTCACCGAGACCTGGGAGGTGGCCGAAGCGGTACTGGCACAGGGTTTTTACATCTCGCTGTCGGGTATTGTGACATTCAAAAATGCCCTGACGATCAAGGAAGTGGCGCGGCGTGTTCCGCTTGATCGCCTGCTCGTCGAAACCGATTCGCCCTATCTTGCGCCAATGCCGTATCGTGGCAAACTCAACCAGCCAGGCTACGTAAAACACGTCGTCGAAGAAATTGCGCGCTTGCGCGGCCTGACTTACGAAGAAATTGTTACTGCGACGACGGACAATTTTTTCCGCCTTTTCCCTGAAGCCCGTACGAGAATCGCTCAATGAAAACTATTGCCATCCTGTTTGTCACCTTGTTTGCCATGCTGCCCGGCCTTGTTTCCGCTGGGGTTTATGAGGATATGTTGATCGCCCTGAGATCGGATGATACCGGTGCGGTTGTCGCGCTGCTGAACCGTGGCGTGGACGTCAATACAGTCGATGTATCAGGCAATACGCTGCTCATGCTGGCCGTGCGGGAAAACAATGAGGCGCTGCTCGAACAGCTGATACTACGTCGGGCCCGCCTCAACGTGCGTAACCGTGATGGCGACACTGCCTTGCGCATGGCCGCCTTTGGCGGAAAACTGCCGCTCGTCAAGCGTTTGGTAGAAGCGGGAGCCGAGGTGAATATGTACGGCTGGTCACCGCTCAGTTATGCAGCCTTTAACGGCCATGCAGCGATTGCCGAATACCTGGTGAAGCGCGGCGCCGAGATCGACGCGAAGACCGAAAATGGCTCGACCGCCTTGCTGATTGCCGCGCGTAACGGGCATATCGAGGTTGTAAATGTATTGCTGAAATACGAAGCTGCCCCAAATATCACCACCGAGAACGACGAAACCGCACTCGACTGGGCAGAAAAAACAAACAATACGGATATCGCCAAGCGCCTGCGCGATGCCGGCGGCCACAGCGGCAAGACGGTGACTATCGAAATTTCAAAATAAGGCGGGCAGGGGCAGCACGCGAAGCTTCCCGGCCTGCAAAAACTTGCTCATGATCCGGTAGATATCCGGGTCAAACGACATTTCAATACGCTCCTCAAAGCGTTCGTGCAGCAACTGCTCGGTGTGCACCGTACCGAGGTAACGCCAGCGATGGACGAGGTGAAAATCCTCACGCATCCCGAATTCATCACGTTCAACCAAGGCCACCGGCCCCTTGTAGGGCCAGGTTTTCACCTTGAATTTGGCCAGCGCCGTCATCATTCTGGCGCTATGCAAGGAGGGCGCTTCCTTGCCAATGCAGGTGCCACGACAGGTCTTCTGCTTGTAGGCGACACAGGCCTCGCCTTTGACCGTCTCACCCAGGCCAAGATGGCTGTGGCACAGACGGTGTGCATCAGCCAGCTTGCGCAGGGCGTGAATGGCTTCACGCCGGTTCATGTAGAGGCCGAACAAATTGTCAGCGATGGCAAAATCGAGATCACGGGAATAAACCAGCTGCGGACGAAAATCGCCTTCGGCGTGCTGTGTCAGTTGCCAGCTACAGAGATCTTCAACCGGTTTTCGCGTCGGGTGCGCCAGTTTGATTTCATGCAGCCGTGCGCCCAGTTCCCCCGCAGCTTCATGCCACTCGATACGCCAGGTATTGCGCGCCAGCGCGGTTTCGCGATTGGCCGGGGCGAAAACAGCCAGTATCTGTTGCCGGATGTTGGAACTGCGCTTGACCTGTAGCAGCCCACCATCCTCGCCGAAGAGAGCAAAGGCACCGGGCGCTTCGGGCAGGTCGTCAATCACGGCGACGTCGATCTGCGGCGGCAGATCGGGGCGGCCAACGATGACATCGACGGCCTTTTTGATGCTCTCGGCAGACAGGGATTCATGCCAGCGTTGCCAGAGGTCCCACAGGACACGGGCGTCGGCCAGCGCGCGGTGGCGATCCTTGGCGTTGATGCCGTGGCGGGTAACCAGCGTATCGAGGTTGTGCCGGTGATGCTCGGGAAACAGCTTGCGCGAGAGCTTGACGGTGCATAGGGTCGGCATGCGGAAATCGATGTCGAGCCGCTTGAATTCGCGCTTGAGAAAGCCGTAGTCAAAACGGGCGTTGTGCGCAATGAACAGGCGGCCACGCAGCTTCTCCATGACCAACGGCGCCAGTTGCGCAAAGGTCGGCGCGCCAGAGACCATCGCGGTATCGATGCCGGTCAGACCGGTGATGAAAGACGAGACGGTCGTTTCCGGGTTGACCAGGGCGCTCCATTCGCGTGCGCCGTTCGCATCAACCTCGACGAGACCGATCTCAATGATGCGGTCGTTGGCAAAGTTCGCACCGGTCGTTTCAAGGTCAACGAATACCAGTGGTTCGGGGGCGAGGACGGGATTCATTGGCAGAGGCGAAATGCTTGAGAGGGGTATCGGCTGAAATCGACAATCCCCGCCAAACTGGATATTTGACTTCGCATAATTTGTATTATGTAAAGTTGCAAAATGACCGGCCTGTTCATTCAGTTCAGATCCTCGTTTTTCACCACCGGCAAGCGCAGCACCTCGATACCCTCTTCACGCAGGGCCTCGTAATCCGCTGCGCTGGCTTCGCCACGAATGGAGCGTTCGGGGGCGGCTTGATAGTGGATCTTGCGGGCCTCCTCGGCAAAACCTTTCCCGACATCCTCACAGTTGGACATCATTGCCGAAACCAGTTGCCGGTAGGCGGTCAGCATTCCTGTCTGCGTCTGAATAACCGGCGCGTCGACGGTCGGGGCCGGCCCGTTCGCCGGCTTGGCCAGATGAACCGCCGAAGGAACCCGCCGAACCTCAGTGGCGTTGCAATACGGACAGGCAATGAAGCCGCGCGACAACTGGCTATCGTAGTCTTCCTGTGACTTGAACCAGCCTTCGAATTGGTGGTCCTGCGAACAGGCAAGGTCAAATATGATCATCGGAAGGCTAACAAAGGGGAAAACGCTGAATTGCAGGATGGTGCCCGGAACCGGAATCGAACCGGTACGACCTTACGGCCGAGAGATTTTAAGTCTCTTGTGTCTACCTATTTCACCATCCGGGCTGAGGCTGGCGATTATACCTGCCCCGAAATGGAAAAAAGGGAAAGTGCCTGGGCACCTTCCCTTTTTCGTATGTGGAGCGGGAGAAGAGTCTCGAACTCTCGACCTATACCTTGGCAAGGTATCGCTCTACCAACTGAGCTACTCCCGCGTGAAACATTGAAACCATTACTGGAGGCGCGAGCCGGAGTCGAACCGACCTACACGGATTTGCAATCCGGTGCATAACCGCTTTGCTATCGCGCCAAGCCTACCTCACGATAGGTACTGCTGTTACCGGAAAAGCAAACCGACCACTTTTCGCCAAATCTGGAGCGGGAGAAGAGTCTCGAACTCTCGACCTATACCTTGGCAAGGTATCGCTCTACCAACTGAGCTACTCCCGCGTGAAACGAGTGCGCATTATAAAGACTTGGCGAAAGCTGTCAACGTTTTCTGTCTTCTTCAATCAGATGCGGCCACGCCATGCGCATGTAATAGCCCATCGACCAGAGTGTCAGGACAGCCGCAATGTAAATCAGCCAGGTGCCGGCCTGTTGAACATCGAAACCATTGAACGGGGCATGGTAGAGCAGCAAGGGAATGGCGGCCATTTGGGCGAAAGTCTTGATCTTGCCGATCATCGAAACGGCGATGCTCTTGTGGGCACCAATCTGCGCCATCCACTCGCGCAAGGCAGAAATCGTGATTTCACGACCGATAATGATCGCTGCAAGAATTGCATCAAGCCGACCGAGTTGGACAAGCATGATCAGCGCCGCAGCGACCATCAATTTGTCGGCGACCGGATCAAGAAAGGCGCCGAACGCCGAGGTCTGGTTCCAGCGCCTGGCCAGATAGCCGTCCAGCCAGTCTGTCG
>JBIKLY010000162.1:0-3778 GCA_044359525.1 Rhodocyclaceae bacterium
GGATCATCTGTGACCCCAGGTTCGACGTCATCACGACGACCGTATTGCGGAAGTCCACCGTGCGACCCTGCCCGTCCGTCAGCCTGCCGTCGTCGAGCACCTGCAGCAGCACGTTGAACACGTCCGGATGCGCCTTCTCGACCTCGTCGAGCAGGATCACCGAATACGGCTTGCGGCGCACGGCCTCGGTCAGATGGCCGCCCTCTTCATAGCCGACATAGCCCGGCGGCGCACCAATCAAGCGCGATACCGAGTGTTTCTCCATGAATTCGCTCATGTCGATGCGGATCATGTGATCCTCGGAATCAAACAGAAAGCCGGCCAGCGCCTTGCATAGCTCGGTTTTGCCAACACCCGTCGGGCCGAGGAAGAGGAATGAGCCGTAAGGCTTGTTCGGGTCCGACAGACCGGCACGCGAGCGACGGATCGCATCAGACACCAGACGCACGGCCTCATCCTGCCCGACGACGCGCTGATGCAGCCGCTCTTCCATCTTCAGCAGCTTCTCACGCTCGCCCTGCATCATTTTCGACACCGGAATACCGGTGGCGCGCGACACCACCTCGGCGATTTCCTCAATACCGACTTGCGTGCGCAGCAGCTTGTTCTTCTGCGCGCCATCGCCCGCTTTTTCTGCAACTTTCAACTGCGCCTCTAGCTGCGGCAACTTGCCGTATTGCAATTCGGCGACCTTGTCGAGCTTGCCCTCACGTTGCAGGCGGGCCAGCTCGGCCTTCATTTTGTCGATTTCTTCCTTGATGTGCGCGCTGCCCTGCACCTGCGCTTTCTCGGCTTTCCAGATTTCCTCCAGGTCGTTGTATTCGCGCTCCAGCTTGACGAGCTCATCCTCGATCAGCTGCATGCGCTTTTTCGACGCCTCGTCCTTCTCCTTGCGCACCGCTTCGCGCTCGATCTTCAGCTGGATCATGCGCCGGTCGAGCTTGTCCATCACTTCGGGGCGTGAGTCGATTTCCATCTTGATGCGCGCAGCCGCCTCATCGATCAGATCGATGGCCTTGTCGGGCAGGAAGCGGTCGGTGATGTAGCGATGGCTCAATTCGGCCGCAGCAACGATCGCCGGATCGGTGATATCGATGCCGTGATGCAGTTCGTACTTCTCGCGCAGACCGCGCAGAATGGCGATCGTGCTCTCGACCGACGGCTCGTCGACGAGCACTTTCTGGAAACGCCGTTCAAGCGCCGCGTCCTTCTCGACGTATTTGCGATATTCGTTGAGTGTCGTCGCACCGACACAATGCAGTTCGCCGCGTGCCAGCGCCGGCTTGAGCATGTTGCCCGCATCGATGGCGCCCTCGGCCTTGCCGGCACCGACCATGGTATGCAACTCGTCGATGAAGACGATGATGCGCCCTTCTTCCTGCGCGATTTCCTTGAGCACCGACTTCAGGCGCTCCTCGAATTCGCCGCGATATTTGGCGCCAGCCAGCAGCGCCGCCATGTCCAGGCTGAGTACCTTCTTGCCCTTGAGCGTCTCGGGCACCTCGTCGTTAACAATGCGCTGGGCGAGGCCTTCGACGATGGCCGTCTTGCCAACGCCCGGCTCACCGATCAGCACCGGGTTGTTCTTGGTGCGCCGCTGCAGGATCTGGATGGTGCGGCGAATCTCGTCATCGCGGCCAATCACCGGGTCGAGCTTGCCCAGACGGGCGCGCTCGGTAAGGTCGATGCAGTATTTCTTCAGCGACTCGCGTTGTCCTTCGGCCTCCTGATTATCGACGCCCTGCCCACCGCGCACCGAGGACACCGCCTGCTCCAGCGACTTCTTCGCCAGCCCGTGCTGTTTGGCCAGACGGGCGCACTCGCCCTTGTCATCGCACAGTGCCAATAAAAACATCTCGCTGGCGATGAACTGATCGCCGCGCTTCTGCGCTTCCTTGTCGGTGAGATTGAGCAGATTGGTCAGATCGCGGCCAATCTGCACCTCGCCACCATGCCCTTCGACTTTCGGCAGACGGTCAATTGCCTGATCAAGCGCAGCCTTGAGTGGCGGCACATTGACCCCGGCATGCGAGAGCAGCGACGAAGATCCACCGTCGTCCTGTTGCAACAAGGCGAGCAACAAGTGCTGCGGCTCGATCATCTGTTGATCGTGGCCGATGGCCAGGCTCTGCGCGTCAGATAGCGCCTGCTGGAATTTGGTGGTCAGTTTGTCAAGGCGCATGGAGGCTCCCCAGTAAAATAAGTTGATGCCGGATAGGTGGGGCACTCCCAGCCGATTTCAAGGGCGGCCGATGAAATTGACCGCATGGCCATTGCCGCTTGCGGCATACTTCCAGACAGACAAACCCCGCAGGAACACCGTTATGCGCAAACATCTCCACCACCCGATGCTGACCGGCAACGCGCCGCCGCAAAAAGACAAGATCGTTTCCGCCGCTGAAGCCGTGCGCCTGATCCGCAGTGGCGATACGGTCGCCACGGGCGGTTTTGTCGGTATCGGTTTCGCCGAAAATATCGCCGTTGCCCTGGAGAAACGCTTTCTTGAGGAAAACACGCCGCGCGACCTGACGCTGTTTTACGCCGCCGGCCAGGGCGACGGCAAGGAGCGCGGCCTCAATCACTTTGGTCATGAAGGCCTGGTAAAACGTGTCGTTGGCGGGCACTGGGGGCTGGCGCCCAAACTGCAGCAACTCGCCGTCGCTAACCGCATCGAAGCCTATAACCTGCCACAAGGCGTCATTACCCACCTGTTGCGCGACATCGCCGCCGGCAAGCCGGGGCAAATCACCCGTGTCGGCCTCGGCACCTTCGTCGACCCGCGCTTCGGCGGTGGCAAGATCAACGCCTGCACCACCGAAGAACTCGTCGAACTAATGCAGATTGGCGGCGAGGAATACCTCTTCTACAAGGCTTTCCCGGTTAACGTCGGCATCATTCGCGGCACCACCGCCGACCTGAACGGCAACATCACCATGGAAAAAGAGGCGCTGACGCTCGAAGCGCTGGCCATTGCCATGGCCGCGCACAACTCCGGCGGCATTGTCATCGTCCAGGTCGAGCGGATTGCCGACCGCGGCACGCTGAACCCGCGTCAGGTGAAGATTCCTGGTGTGCTGGTCGATTGCGTCGTGGTCGCCGAAAAGCCCGAATACCACATGCAAACCTTCCTTGAGTCCTACAACCCCGGCTTCTCCAGCGAAATTCGCCTGCCGCTGTCGTCTATCCCGTCAATGGAGATGAGCGAACGCAAGATCATCGCCCGCCGCGCCGCCTTCGAGCTGATTCCGGGTGCGGTGGTCAATCTCGGCATCGGCATGCCGGAGGGCGTTGCGTCGATTGCCGCCGAAGAGCGCATCCTCGATTTGCTCACCCTCACCGCCGAGCCCGGCGTGATTGGCGGCATTCCGGCTGGCGGGCTGAATTTCGGTGCGGCGATCAATGCCGAAGCAATTATCGACCAGCCCAACCAGTTCGATTTCTATGACGGCGGCGGCCTCGACCTGGCCTTTCTCGGCCTCGCGCAGGCCGACCGCGAAGGCAACCTCAACGTCAGCAAATTCGGCCCCAAACTGGCTGGTGCCGGCGGTTTCATCAACATCAGCCAGAACGCGAAAAAAGTCGTCTTTGCCGGAACGTTTACGGCGGGCGATCTGAAAATTGCCGTTACCGACGGGCAACTGAAAATTCTGAAAGAAGGAAAATCGCGCAAGTTCATCAACGAAGTCGAACACCGCACCTTCAGCGGCAGCTACGCCGCACAGCGCGGCCAGAGCGTGCTCTACATCACCGAGCGCTGCGTTTTCCGGCTGGTCAGCGA
>JBIKLY010000090.1:0-13693 GCA_044359525.1 Rhodocyclaceae bacterium
CGAGGTCGGCTTTGCGGCGCAGGAACAACAATCGCTCGACCCTCGCAATACCATCGTTTCCGTCAAACGCTTCATGGGCCGTGGCTTCAAGGACATCGCCCATCGCGAGTCGATGCCCTACGAGTTTGAGGATGCGCCCGGCATGGTGCGTCTGCATACGGCGGCCGGCATAAAAAGCCCGGTCGAAGTGTCGGCCGATATTCTGCGCACCTTGCGCATGCGTGCCGAGGCGGCGTTGGGGGGGGAACTGGTCGGCGCAGTGATCACCGTGCCGGCTTATTTCGATGATGCCCAGCGCCAGGCGACCAAGGATGCGGCGCGGCTTGCTGGTTTGTCGGTCTTGCGCCTGCTCAACGAGCCAACGGCGGCGGCGATTGCCTACGGGTTGGATAATGCAGCCGAAGGGGTTTATGCGGTTTATGACCTTGGCGGCGGCACCTTTGATATCTCGATTCTCAATCTTGCCAAGGGTGTGTTTGAGGTGCTGTCCACGGGCGGCGATTCGGCGCTCGGTGGCGATGACTTTGATCAGCGAATTTTCTGCTGGATTATTGAAGCTGCCAAGCTCAAGCCACTATCGGTCGAGGATGCCCGTCTGCTCCTGACACGGGCCCGCGAAGCCAAGGAGTATCTGACGTTTCATGGCGTCGCACCGATTACCGCACGTCTCAACAGCGGTGAAATCGTCGACCTCAAACTGACGACCGGGGTCTTCACCGAGATCAGTCAGACGCTGGTTGCCAAGACTATCCAGCCGGTCAAGAAAGCGTTGCGCGATGCGGGGCTTTCGGTCGGCGAGGTTAAAGGCGTGGTGATGGTCGGCGGCGCAACGCGCATGCCGCAAGTGCAGCGCGCGGTCGGCGAGTTCTTCAAGCAGGACCCGCTGAACAATCTCGACCCGGACAAAGTCGTCGCACTGGGTGCCGCAATGCAGGCCAATCTGCTGGCTGGTAACCGTGCTGCAGGTGACGACTGGCTGCTGCTCGATGTGATTCCGCTCTCGCTCGGACTGGAGACAATGGGCGGTTTGGTCGAAAAGATCATTCCACGCAACTCGACGATTCCAGCGGCACGCGCGCAGGAGTTCACCACCTTCCGTGATGGCCAGACGGCGCTCGCCGTGCATATCGTGCAGGGTGAGCGTGAGCTGGTCAGTGACTGCCGTTCGCTGGCGCGCTTCGAATTGCGCGGCATTCCGCCGATGGTCGCCGGCGCGGCGCGCATTCGTGTCACGTTCCAGGTTGATGCCGATGGCCTGTTGGCAGTTTCTGCTCGTGAACAGACCTCGGGCGTCGAGGCGAGTGTGACGGTCAAACCTTCGTACGGTTTGTCGGACGACGAGATTGCCGGCATGCTGAAGGACTCGATGGCGCATACCCGGGATGATGCTCAGCGGCGTGCTTTAAAGGAGGCGCAGGTCGAAGCGCAGCGCCTGATCGAGGCCGTTCAGTCGGCGCTCAAGACGGACGGCGAGTTGCTGTCGCCCGAGCAGCGGGCAAAGGTCGAAATCAGCATTGCCGGCCTGCAGGCAACAGCCCTCGCCGAGAACCGCCGTCATATCACCTTGGCGATGGATGATCTGGAAGCTGAAACCAAGGATTTTGCGGCACGGCGCATGAACAAGTCGATTCGCAATGCATTTGCCGGCAAGCGGATCGACGAACTGGAAGAGATTGGCCAATCGGCCAAGGGAAAAGAGGGAAGCGCATGACCCAGATTATCGTTCTGCCGCATATCGAGCTTTGCCCGGATGGCGTCGTGATTGAAGCGGAGGTGGGAAAGTCGCTCTGCGAAAGTCTCCTGGAACATGGTATCGCCATTGAGCATGCCTGTGAGATGTCGTGCGCCTGCACGACTTGCCATGTTGTTGTCCGGGAAGGTTTCAACACGCTTGAGCCATCGGAAGAGCTTGAAGACGATCTGCTTGACCGGGCATGGGGGCTGGAGCCCAATTCCCGCTTGTCGTGTCAGGCAATGGTGGGGAATACACCGCTGGTCATCGAGATTCCGCGCTATTCGATCAACATGACAAAAGAAGGAAAGCACTAGTCTCTTATGGCTCAACTTTTTACAATTCTTGAGCAGATTTTCAAAAACCTTACCGCAGAGGCGCAGAGGCGCGGAGGTAACGCAGAGAAATCCTGTTTTTCTCTGCGTTGCGTTTCTCTGCGCCTCTGCGCCTCTGCGGTAAAGCCCTTTGTTTTTCCGGCTCGTCCGGCTTAGGAGATGCTGCGATGAAATGGACAGATATCAACGATCTCGCCATCGAGCTTTGCGAAGCGCATCCCGAGGTTGATCCCTTGAAGATCAATTTTGTCGACCTGATGAACTGGGTGATGGCGCTGCCTGATTTTGATGATGACGCAAAACACTGCGGCGAGAAAATTCTTGAGGCGATTCAGCAGGCCTGGATTGACGAGTGTGAGTAAAAACAAATGAAACCTGATGATTTTGGCGGCGTGCAGCGTAACGTACTTGGTGGCCCGCTTGGTACCTGCAGTGAGAAGCCGCTGACCGGTTTCTTTCGTGATGGTTGCTGCAACACTGCAGCGGAAGACGCTGGCAGCCACACCGTATGTGTGGTGCTGACCGGAGAGTTTCTGGCGTTTTCAAAAGCGCGTGGCAATGACCTCACAACACCGCGCCCGGAGTTCGATTTTCCGGGGCTGAAACCCGGTGATCGCTGGTGCCTGTGTGCTGCACGCTGGCGCGAAGCGCTGGCCGGTGATTGTGCACCACGCGTTGTGCTGAACTCGACCAACGAAAGCGCGCTGAAAATCGTCGCGCTGGACGATCTAAAGCGTCACGCCATCGACCTGAACTGAGCACGCGAGGGTTTGGCCTGATAACCAGCCAACGAGAAAGTGCGAACCACCAAGGCACCAAGATCACCAAGTTGCACCAAGAAATTCATTGTCGTTCTTGGTGCAACTTGGTGTACTTCGTGTCTTGGTGGTTCGCTTTTATATTTTGGCTGATTAGTCGAGGACGTGCGAGACAAGACCGTCGGCCAGCTTGGGTTCAAACCAGGTTGATTTTGGCGGCATCACTTCGCCGGCGTCGGCAACCGACATCAACTCGGCCATCTGCGTCGGATGCATGGCAAATGCGACGGCCATTTCACCGCTGTTCACCCGCCGCTCAAGCTCGGCAAGACCACGGATGCCGCCGACAAAGTCGATGCGCTTGTCGCGTCGCAGGTCGGCGATGCCAAGCAGCGGCGCAAGGATCTGCTCGGAAAGTACCGATACGTCGAGGCGGCGCACCGGGTTTTCCTGTGGCACCAGCTCAGGCAGAACAGCAAGGTGGTACCACTGACCGGCGAGATACATGCCGCAGACGCCCGTTTTCTCCGGTTTGACCGCGCTGGCCGACGGCGTCACAACATAACGCTGGCCGACGGCGGCGACAAACGACTCAGCGCTCAGGCCGTTCAGATCGCGCACAACACGGTTGTAATCCATGATGCGCATCTGTTGCGCCGGGAAAATGACGGAGAGAAAAAACTCGGCACTGTCGGGCGCATTATTCTTGCTACGTCGCGCTGCAGCAACGCGCGAAGCGGCGGCCGAGCGGTGATGGCCGTCGGCGATATAGAGGTTGGGCATGGCGTTGAAAACAGTGCTGATCCTTGACACGGTATCGGCATCGTCGATTTTCCAGACCGTATGGCGGATGCCGTCATCGGCAGTGACGTCGGCAACGGGTGTGGCGGTGGTCGCTTGCGCGATCAGGCGTTCGGCTTCGACGCTGTCAGGGTGGGCGAGCAGGACCGGGCCGGTCTGGGCGTTGAGCGCCTCGATCTGGCGTACGCGGTCGTCTTCCTTGTCGGGGCGCGTGAATTCGTGTTTGCGGATGCGATTGCTGTCGTAATCGGCCACCGAAGCAGCGGCGACCAGCCCGGTCTGTACGTGTTCGCCCATGATCAGCCGATACGCATAAAAACACGGGTTGGTATCGCGCAACAGCGCACCGGAATCGATCAGTCGCTGGAGGTTTTCAGCGGACTTGGCGTAGACCGCCGGGGCGTAGTGGTCAATCTCAGGCGACAGGTCGATTTCGGCTTTCGATATATGCAAAAAAGATAGCGGCTTGCTGGCTGCGATTTCGCGTGCTTCCTCGCTGGAGAGAACATCGTAGGGTGGTGCCGCAATCGCAGCGGCATCTTCGCTACGCGGGCGCAGGCCGGTGAAAGGACGGATCAGGGGACGGGTCGGTGACAAAAGGATTCTCCTTGGCTGAGGGGCAAATTCCGGCAGGGAAAGTTGGAAATTTAAAATCCAACGCAGAGTCGCAGAGGCGCAGAGGTAACGCAGAGAACGTCAAAAACGGGTAATCCCATGTTTTTCTCTGCGTTACCTCTGCGCCTCTGCGACTTTGCGGTAGATGTTGAGGAGTTTTACGTGCGGTTTTATTGCATGCGGCCGGGGAGAACGTCGCGCAGCAGTGTGGCGGCGTCGCGGATCATTTTTTCAGTGGTCTCCCAATCAACGCAGGCGTCGGTCACCGAGCAGCCGTATTTGAGTTGAGTCAGGTCGGCAGGGATTGGCTGGTTGCCGGCAATCAGGTTTGATTCAATCATTACGCCGACCAGCGACTGGTTGCCAAGACGAACCTGATTGACCACGTCGGCCATCACCAGCGGTTGCAGTTCCGGCTTTTTATAGCTGTTGGCGTGCGAGCAATCGACCACGATGTTGGCGGGCAACCTGGCCTTGGTTAATGCCTGTTCGGCCATCTGCACGCTGACCGTGTCGTAGTTCGGACGACCGTCCCCGCCACGCAGAACTACGTGGCCGAAGCGGTTGCCTCGCGTGCGGACAATTGCGGTGCGACCCTGACCGTTGATGCCAAGAAAGCTGTGCGGGTGTGAGGCCGAGACGATGGCATTGATCGCAATGCCGATGTCGCCGGTGGTGCCGTTCTTGAAGCCAACCGGCGTGGACAGGCCGGAGGACATTTCGCGGTGGGTTTGCGATTCGGTCGTGCGTGCGCCGATTGCCGTCCAGGTGATGAGATCACCAAGGTATTGCGGTGAAATCGGGTCGAGCGCCTCGGTCCCGGTCGGCAAGCCGATTTCGGCGATATCGAGCAGGAACTGGCGGGCTTTTTTCATACCCTGATCGACATGAAATGAGTCATCCATCTGCGGGTCGTTGATGTAGCCCTTCCAGCCGGTGGTTGTGCGCGGCTTTTCAAAATAGACGCGCATGATCAGGCACAGCGTATCGCCTACCTCATCGGACAATGCTTTCAGGCGGCGAGCGTAATCGAGGCCGCCCACCGGATCGTGAATCGAACAGGGGCCGACCACGACAAACAGGCGATGATCCTTGCGGTCGAGGATGTTGCGCAAAATTTCGCGACCCTGCATGACAGTTTTTGCGGCGCTCGCCGAGAGCGGCAGATGGGCATGGATGTCTTCCGGCGAGGGCATTGGGTCGAATGCGCTAACGTTGACGTTTTCGATGTCGAGAGTAGTCATTTTCAGGCGATCAGTTGGTTGGCTCAAGCACGCAGTCCTGCGGTTTTGCGTGATCATGGTCGTGGTGGGTCGGGTAGGTGATTTTACCCTTTCCGCAGGGCTTCTGCAGTTGCACAGCCGGCTGATTTCTGCCCCAGCCATTTGGCCAGCAGGCTGGTCAGATCCGATGCGGAATAAGGTTTGATGATGATGTCATCCATGCCTGCTGTGCGGCAATTCTGCGCCGCGTCTTCCATATCGCAGCCGGTTACGGCGATGATCGTGGTCGGCGGTAGTCCCTGGTCCCGTTCGTATTCCCGCCAGCGTTGGGTTGTCTGCCAGCCGTCGAGCACCGGCATCCGGCAATCCATCAGCACCAGGTCAAAGCGGTTGCCGTGTTGCTTCTGCACCATGTCTAGCGCAGCCTGCCCATCCCCGGCGACATGCACCTCGTATCCGCTGTACTCGAGAAGACGACGGGTCGCTTCCTGGATCGATGGGTTGTCTTCAACCACCAATATCCGTCCGGCGTGGGGTGGCCCGGCGGGCAGGGGTGCGTGCGTTGTTTGCTCTGCCCGCCTGGTTGCCAAGGTGGGGGCGGCGCGGCGGCCGGCCCATAGCGCGATCCGGCTGACCAGCGATTCCGGTGAAACCGGCTTTGGCAGGTAGTCGTCCATGCCGGCTTCAAGGCAGCTTTCGCGGTCGCCATTGATTGCGTGGGCGGTCAGCGCGATGATTGCGATGTGCTCGCCCGGTGCTTCGGCGGCCCGGATTCGCCGGGTCGCTTCCTGCCCGTCAATGACCGGCATCTGGCAATCCATCAGGATCACATCCGGCTTGATCTCCTTTGCCAGCCGGATCGCCTGTTCGCCGTTTTCTGCGGTTTCAACGAGGCAGCCATAGTGCGTCAGCAACTCTGCAAAAACATCGCGGTTGGTGGCGTTGTCGTCGACCAGCAGAACGACAACACCTGATACCTTGTTGGTTGAACTGGATTCTGCTGTCGGAGTATTTCTGCTCTCCGGCGGGACGGCATCGAGCGCCGGAACGATTGGCAGCTCAACGTCCAGACAAAAGCGGCTGCCTTCGCACAGTGTGCTATCAACTGTGATCCCGCTTCCCATCAGGGCGGCAAGCTGTTGGCAGATCGCCAGACCCAGGCCGGTGCCGCCGAAAACGCGGGTGGTCGAAGCATCCGCCTGGCTGAATTTCTGGAAAATATGTTCGTGCATGTCAGGTGCCAGACCAATGCCGGTATCGCTGACGGTGATTTTTATCCGTGCTTTTTTCTTATCGGAAGCAGTGCATTCGACGCGCAGACGAACCTCCCCGTCGAGGGTGAATTTGATCGCGTTGCTGACCAGATTGTCCACGATCTGGCGAATGCGGACCGTATCGCCCTCGAGCGCCAGAGGCAGCGGCTCGATGAGCTCGAGAACGAAATTCAGCTCCTTGCGTGCCGCGGCTGTTGCGTGCGTTTCGGATAGTGTGGAGAAAAAACGATGCGGGTCGAAGTGCACCGGGTCAAGGGAAAGCTTGCCGGCTTCGATCTTCGAAAAATCGAGGATGTCGTTGACGATACCCAGCATCTGAGAGGTGCTGTCGCGGGCAAGGTTCGTGTAACGCTGCTGGGTTGGGCTCAGGTCGGTGCGCTGCAGCAGATCGAGCAAACCGAGAATGCCCGCAAACGGGGTGCGCAGCTCGTGACTCATGTTGGCCAGAAAATCGCTTTTCGCGACATTCGCCGCAGCGGCCTTGCGGCTGGCAAGCTGCAACTGCGCCTCGATTTCTTTTCGCTCGCCGATGTCTTCGCAAGTCCACACCACGCCACGCGTCAGATCGTCCGGATCGATTGCCTTGAGCGACAGCGAACACCAGAAATTCTCGCCATTCTGCCGCTGCATCAATACTTCTTCGCGCACCACCTCACCGGCTGCGAGCCTGGGCGCCAATGCTTCCCGCCAGCGTTGATGGCTGGCCCGGTCGGCATGCAGTCGCGAGGTTTCTAGGCCGAGCAGTTGCTCCGGCAGATAACCGAAAATCAGCGCCATCTGGCGATTGGCGGCCTTGATCAAACGCCGGTTCGGATTTGTAGCGTCGGTATAGGCGATACCGATTGGTGATGCGTCGAGGGTCGTCTGCTGGATTGATTCGGCCTCAGCCTTGGCGCTCAACAGTGCGCTTTCTGCACGACGTGTGCGTGCCAGCGCCCAACCCAATACAACCATGATCAGGACAAAAACAACAACGATGCCGACGATGAACATCCGCATCTGTTGCATTCTCCCGGCAAGTTCGCTGTTGGCCGATGAGAGCGTTCCCCAGCGCTCCAGTTCGGCGGTGCCAAAATCCTTTGCCAGCTGGCGTGTTTCGGTCAATAGCGGCACCAGTTCGCTGGTTGGCGTGACCGCCCTGAGCCCGCTCAGTTTCGGGCGTAGTGCCTGCAGTTGGGCATTCAGAACCTTGCTTGTCTCGCTGTCCTTGTCGCCGTCTTCAGCGCCATAGCCTTCGGCGAGTGTCAGATGCTCTGCCGCCCGGGCGAGCAGGGCCGGACGGTGGGCTGGGTCGTCGATCGCATTTTCCAGATCTTTTGCAGCGAGTTCGAGAATGAAATTTGTCTTGAGCAGCATGCGTGCGCTGTGCACGCTGTCAAAATTGGCGCCAAGAAACTCTTCGTGCAAGGTGTTGAAACGGGCAAAACTGATGATCAGCAGTAAACCGCCAAAAATGGCTGCCGCGTAGATGAATAGCTGTGTGACATGATGTTTAAGGTTCAAGACTGCCCCCTAACTTGCTACCGGTAAATGCCCGTTGTCGTCTGCTGCCGGCACGCTTATCATCGGATACCCGATCCCCAGTGAACATCATCCCATGAACCCGCGTATTGTGCAGCCCTGCAACCACCCGACCGGAAAGCGCCGGTCGCTGAAAATGACCTGTTTACCTACACTGTGTTTTGCGCTGGGTGTTGCCATACTGTCGATCCAGCCGGCGTGGGCAATGATTTCAGATAACGAAATCCGGGTTGGTTTGCTGGTGGACATGCATTCTACCTACGCGCATATCACTGGTAATGGCTCGGTAATCGCGGCGCAGATGGCCATCGAGGATGTCGGCGGAAAGGTCGCCGGCAAGCCGATTCGCCTGATTCATGCCGATCATGCCAACGATGTCGAACTGGTCTCAAGGATCGCCCGTCGTTGGCTTTACGACGAGGGCGTTGATGTTATTGCCGACGTTACCGGCTCACCACTGGCGTTAGCGGTGCAGGAGGTTAACCGTGAGCGTGGTGCCGTTGTTTTTTATAACGGTGTGATGACCAATGCGATTACCGGCAGGAATTGTGCGCCGACCGGTATCCACTGGATGTACGACGGGCATGCCTTCAATACGGTGCTTGGTCGCGAGCTGACGCGTTCCGGGGCCAAACGCTGGTATTTCGTGACCGTTGAAAATGCGTTCGGCAGTAACGTTGAAGCTTCGCTCGGTGAAATCGTTCGCGCCAACGGCGGGACGGTGGTCGGTAGCGTTCGCCATGCACTGAACGAGCCCCATTTGTTTGCCAAGCTGCGGGCGGCGGCGGAATCCGGGGCCGAGGCCATTGCGCTGATCAATGCCGGGCAGGACATGATCAACGCCGTGCGCGAGAGTTTCGATCTGCTCCGGGTGAGCAAGGGGCAGACCGTTCTGGTTGCCGTCGCCAGTGCCCTGAATGACGTGCATCTGATGAAGCCGCAGTTGGCACAGGGGCTGCGACTGGCGCATTCCTTCAACTGGAATCTCGATGCCGAGTCCCGTGCCTGGTCGAAACGTTTTTTTGAACGGGCGGGGGCGATGCCCAACGATTTGCAGGCCGGTGTCTATTCCTCGCTGATGCACTACTTCAAAGCGGTCGAAGCCGCGCGCAGTGACGATGGGCTGATCGTCGTGCGCAAAATGCGCGAGATTCCGATCCGCGACCCGATCGTCCGTAATGCTCGGTTGCGTGAGGATGGGCGCATGGTGCACGACGTTTATTTGCTGCGCGTAAAAAAACCGGCTGAAATCAGGGAGCCGTGGGACTACCTGGAAGTGCTGCGTACCATTCCCGGCGATCAGGCGTTCAAACCGATGGCCGAGGGGGGGTGTCCGCTGGTCTCGCCGCCGGCTGTCCGGTAATGCCGCCTCGCCGTCAGGGGATGGTACGTGTGCAGGGTTGCAGCAGTGGCCGCCCGCCGGTGGGCTGTTGCAGGTATTTTTTTGCTGATTCGTAACCCACGGTAAAGAGGGTTTCCAGGTTGGAGCGCGACCAGTCGAGCGATTCCGGGAGTTGGCTGGCCGGGATGTTGAATGGGACTTCAAACAGATCGCGTTTGGGTTTCTTGTTGTGGAGGGCCTTGAAAAGCTTGGTGTCGTCGCGCGCGATTTCAACCAGCGGCACGATGATCGAAAGCAGCCAGGCATCGTAGAGGTCGCGCGGTTTGCGCATTAGTGTCTCGGCGCCGAGTACGTCAAAAACCACGATGCGGGTCACGTCTTTCTCGTTTTCCAGCAGCGCCTTGTAATTCAGGCAGTCGTGCGCAGCGCCTTCGTAGTAGAACTTTTCATCCTCATCTTCGTTTTTCCTGAGCGGAAATGGCGGGTAAAGAAAGGGAAAGGCAAGTGCTGCCCGGCAATGGTCGGCGCTGATCTCGGCCTTGCTGAAATTTTCCATCTTCCGGTCGCTGATGTTGTAGGCGTTGATATAGAACGCCGGCGTGACTGTTTTCAGCCGGGCAAAATCAATGCTCGTTTCGAGGAAGGGAACGTTCGCGCAGAGCCCCAGGCTACCTGGGCTCAGGTCGCTCGGGCAGGCGCTGGTGAACAGTAGTTGCATCCAGTCGGCAAACAGCTTTTCGACTGCCGAATTGCCGTGTTCATTGGCCAGGGTTTGCGCCAGCGGATTCATCTGCAACAGGCTGCGATACAGATCGGCGAGCGCGCCGGATTTCTGGAAGACCTTGTAGTTGACCGGAAAGTGGTCGTAGATCGCGTCGGCAACACCCATCCGGGTTGTCGCGCGCAGTGCTTCGGCCGGTGTGCCTTTGGCGGGCGCCAGGTAGAGCAGGCCGATCAGCGCGCCGGCGCCGGCCGTCGAGATGACATCGAAATGCACGCCGGCTTCGTCGAAGGCGAGTAATGCACCCGACATCAGCGTTGCATTGGGCGCGCCGCCCCCGAGAATCAATGCGGTTTTTCCCATTGCGCTCTCCTTGTGGTGTGCGTGGGCGCGCCGGTTCAGGCAGTGAATTGCTTGAACATCTCCTTGATCGCGCTCATCTTGTCGTTCAGGGTCGGTGAATGACGTGAGAATACCAGTTTATCCTGTCCTGCGAGTTTGTAGCTGCGGTTTTTCTGGATCAGATTGATGATGCGGATCGGTTCGATCGGTGGATTTGGCTCGAATTGCACGACAATCTGCGTGCTGGCCGCGTCAAGCTTGATGATGCCGAGCGGTTTCGCCATCAGCCGCACGCGATGCGTGGCGAGCAGCGACTGGCCTTGCACCGGCAGCTCGCCGAAACGGTCGATCAGTTCTTCCTGCAGGTCGTCGATTTCTTCGGCTGCGTTGCAGTTGGCCAGGCGCTTGTAGAGCGTCAGGCGTTCGTGCACGTCGGGCGCGTAGTCGTTGGGCAGCAGCGCCGGCGTGTGCAGATTAATTTCTGTGGCGATGCCGAGTGGTTGCGTGAGGTCCGGCTCCTTGCCCTGCTTGAGTGCGGCGACGGCACGGTTGAGCATCTCGGTAAACAGGTTGAAGCCGACTTCCTGCATTTCGCCGGACTGGCTGTCGCCGAGCACTTCGCCGGCGCCACGGATTTCCAGGTCGTGCATGGCGAGGTAGAAGCCGGCGCCCAGCTCGTCCATCATCTGGATCGCTTCGAGTCGTTGTTTCGCCTGTTTGGTCAGCGCACCTTCATCGTGCGTTAGCAGATAGGCGTAAGCCTGATGGTGCGAGCGTCCGACGCGGCCGCGCAACTGGTGCAATTGTGCCAGACCGAACTTCTCCGCACGGTTGATCAGGATGGTGTTGGCGTGCGGGTTGTCGATACCGGTTTCGATGATCGTCGTGCATAGCAGCAGGTTGGTGCGCTGCTGCGTGAAGTCACGCATGACGCGTTCGAGTTCGCGCTCGTTCATCTGGCCGTGACCGACGGCGATGCGCGCTTCCGGGACGAGCTTGGCGAGTTTTTCGCGCATGTTCTCGATGGTGTCGACTTCGTTGTGCAGGAAGTACACCTGGCCGCCGCGCTTGAACTCACGCAGCAGCGCTTCGCGGATGATGCCGTCGGACATTTTCGAGACGAAGGTTTTGATCGCCAGCCGCTTCTGTGGCGCCGTGGCGATCACCGAGAAGTCGCGCAGGCCTTCGAGCGACATACCGAGCGTGCGCGGGATCGGCGTGGCGGTGAGTGTCAGTACGTCAACCTCGGCGCGTAGCGCCTTGAGCGCTTCTTTTTGACGCACGCCGAAGCGGTGTTCTTCGTCAATGACGACGAGGCCGAGCTGGGTGAATTTGACGTCCTTCTGCAGCAGCTTGTGCGTGCCGATGACAATATCGACTTTGCCTTCAGCTAACTCCTTGAGTGCCTGAGCAATTTCCTTCGCGGACCTGAAGCGCGAGAGTTCGACGATCTTTACCGGCCAATCGGCGAAACGATCGCTGAAGGTCTGGAAGTGTTGTTCGCAGAGCAGGGTGGTCGGGCACAGCACGGCCACCTGCTTGCCGCCGGCAACGGCGCAGAAGGTGGCGCGCAGGGCGACTTCGGTCTTGCCGAAGCCGACATCGCCGCACACCAGCCTATCCATCGGACGTCCCGACTTCATGTCGTCAATCACGGCAGTGATGGCGGCCGCCTGATCCTGTGTTTCTTCAAAGCCGAAGCCGTCGGCAAAGGCTTCGTAGTCGTGCGTCTTGAATTCGAAGGCGTGGCCTTGTCTTGCGGCACGCACCGCGTAGAGCGCCAGCAGTTCGGCGGCGGTGTCGCGCGCTTGTAGCGCGGCGCGGCGCTTGGCTTTTCCCCATTGCTGCGAGCCGAGGGTGTGCAAGGGCGCGGCATCCGGGTCGGAACCCGAATAGCGCGAGATGACGTGTAACTGCGATACCGGCACGTAGAGTTTGGCTTCACCGGCGTAGTGGAGCTCAAGAAACTCCATGTCGCCTTCGCCGAGATCGAGGTGCACCAGCCCCTGATAGCGGGCAATGCCGTGCTGCTCGTGCACCACCGGGTCGCCAACCTTGAGCTCGGTCAGGTCGCGCAGCCAGTTGTCGAGCGAGGCCTTGCGCTGCGCCGCGTGCCGCGTGCGGCGCGACGGGCTGCCGGCGTACAGTTCGGATTCGGTAATAAAGGCCAGATCGCCGACGATGAAGCCGTCGTGCAGCGGCGAAATACCAAGTGCAAGCTTGCTGGTGGCCGTGACGAAGCCCGAAAAATCGGCGCTGGCATCGGGTTTCAGGCCGTGTTCGGCGAACAGTTCAGACAGCGTTTCGCGGCGACCGGCCGATTCGGCGAGCAGGCAAATGCGGCCGGCGAAGTTGCCGATAAACGATTTCAGGCGGGTCAGCGGGTCTTCGGCGCGGCGATCGACGGCGACCGGTGGCAGCGCACTGGTAAGGCCATCCTCACTGGCGATCAGATTCAGCCGTGCATACGGCTTGGCAGCTACGAAGAAAGGTTCTTCGGCAAGGAACAGATCGGCGGGCGGCAGCAGCGGCCGGCTGCGCTCGCCGGAGAGCATGTCGTAGCGCGATTGTGCGTCGCGCCAGAAGTTACGGATTGCTTCCGGAACGTCACGATGCAGGCAGAGAATGGTATCTGGCGGCAGGTAGTCGAACAGCGTTGCCGTTTCCTCAAAAAACAGCGGTAGCCAGTATTCGATGCCGGCCGACGCAATGCCGTTCGAGACGTCCTTGTAGACGCCGGCACGGGCCGGATCGCCCTCGAAAATTTCGCGGAATTTCTGGCGGAAACGTGTCCGTCCCTGGTCGTCGAGCGGGAACTCGCGCGCCGGCAATAGGCGGACTTCCGGCACCGGGTAGAGCGTGCGCTGGTTATCGACGTCGAAGGTCTTGATGCTCTCGATTTCATCGTCGAACAGATCGAGCCGGTAGGGCAGCGGCGAGCCCATCGGGAAGAGATCGACCAGGCCGCCGCGAATCGAGTATTCGCCGGGTGAGACGACCTGCGTGACGTTGCTGTAGCCGGCCAGCGT
>JBIKLY010000103.1:0-10769 GCA_044359525.1 Rhodocyclaceae bacterium
GTACGCTGTCTGATTCCGGCACCAGGCTGCGTCAGGCATTGTCGATTGCCATCGATCAGGAAGAATTCATTTCGATCTTCATGAACGGGCGCGGCATCGCCGCAAACAGCCCCTTGCCGCCGGGTATTTTCGGCTATCTTGAGGGCGAGGCCGGCAGCAATCCGGTGGTCTACGACTGGGTCGATGGTCAGGCGCGGCGCAAGCCCATCGAAGCGGCGAAGAAGTTGCTGGCTGAAGCGGGCTGGCCGAACGGGCGAGACGCCAAGACCGGCGAGCCGCTGGTGATCAACCTCGATACGACGAGTGGTGGTATGGGTGATAAATCGCGCCTCGACTGGCTGACGAGGCAGTTTGCCAAGCTCGATATTCAGCTTGTTGTACGCTCGACCGACTTCAACCGTTTTCAGGAAAAAATCCGTAAGGGCGCGGTGCAGCTTTATTACCTCGGCTGGAACGCCGATTATCCTGATCCGGAAAACTTTTTCTTCCTGCTCAACGGCGCCGAGGGCAAAGTGGCGAAGGGCGGCGAGAACGCTTCCAACTATGCCAATCCGGAGTTTGATCGCCTGTTTGAGCGCATGAAAAATATGGAGAGTGATGGCCCGCGTGGCGCCGAGCGCTTGGCGATCATCAGGCAGGGCGTTGCCTTGCTGCAGAAGGATGCGCCGTGGATTTACGGCTTTCATCCCAAGAGCTACACCCTGAGCCACGCCTGGTTGCTTAACCGCAAACCGAACGACGTCGGCCACAACACGCTCAAGTATCAGCGCATCGACGTCGCGGCGCGCGAGCGCCAGCGGCATGAGTGGAACAAACCGGTGTTGTGGCCGCTGGCGGCGGGCGTAGTGCTGCTGTTAAGTATTGTGCTGCCGGCGGCGATCAGTTACCGCCGCCGCGAACGCGGCACGGCGCGGTGAGGGTTTTATGAACAAAGACAACACCCAACGCAGAGGCGCAGAGACGCAGAGAAAAGCCGCAGAGAAAGACTTGTTCTTCTCTGCGTTTCCTCTGCGTCTCTGCGCCTCTGCGTTGGGTTTTAAAATGCAGGCATAGGATAATCCGCAGTCATGCTTGCCTACCTTCTCCGACGATTGCTTTACGCGCTGCCGATTCTGATCGGTGTGAATCTCATCACCTTTGCGCTGTTTTTCATCGTCAACACGCCCGACGACATGGCGCGCATGCAGCTGGGCGTCAAGCGCGTGACGCCTGAGGCCATCACCAAGTGGAAGACCGAGCGCGGTTACGACAAGCCGCTGTTCATCAACGCAGCGGCGAGCGGCAGCGCTGTCGTTACCGACACCATCTTCTTCAGCAAATCGGCGCGCATGTTTGTCGGCGATTTCGGCCGTGCCGAAGACGGCCGTGACATCTCGCGCGAGATCGCTGCACGCATGGGGCCGTCGCTGGCGATTGCGCTGCCGACCTTTGTTCTCGGGCTGTTCGTCACCGTTTCTTTCGCCTTGCTGCTGGCATTTTTCCGCGCCAGCTATCTCGATTTCTGGGGCGTCGTGCTGTGCGTGGCGCTGATGTCGATCTCGGGTTTGTTCTACATCATCGGCGGCCAGTATCTGATCAGCAAGATCTGGAAGCTGGTGCCGATCTCGGGTTACGGTGGCGGGCTTGATGCATGGAAATTCCTGATCCTGCCGGTGCTGATCGGCGTCATCTCGGGGATCGGTTCGTCGACACGCTGGTATCGCACCATTTTCCTTGAAGAGATTGGCAAGGACTACGTGCGAACAGCGCGCGCCAAGGGGCTTTCGGAAGTCACCGTGCTCTTTCGCCACGTGTTGCGCAACGCCATGATCCCGATCCTCACCGGCGTCGTCGTCGTCATCCCGCTGCTCTTCATGGGTTCGCTGCTGACTGAATCGTTCTTTGGCATTCCGGGCCTTGGCAGCTACACGATCGACGCGATCAACGCGCAGGATTTTGCCGTCGTGCGCGCCATGGTTTTCATCGGCTCGGTGCTCTATATCGTCGGCCTGATCCTCACCGATCTTTCCTACACGCTGGTCGATCCACGGATTCGTTTTAACTGATGAATTTTCTTCCCGTCATTCTCTGGTCAGACTGGGTGATCTGGCTGCTGCTGGTGGCCGCACTGGTCCTCGGCTTTCTGTCACTGCGCAACCCGCCACTACGCGCGGCGTGGCGACGCGTCGGGCGCAGCCGGCCGGGCATGGCGGCGGCAACGGTGCTGATTGCTTTTCTTGCGGTCGGCCTGCTCGACTCGGTGCACTACCGCCCGGCGCTCGACAACAAGGGTGAGGGCAAAACCGCCTACGCCATTGAAGTGCTTTCCGTGCTTGATCTGGCCTTGACGCCGCTGCGCACGCGTAATGAAAAAACTTATTCCGAGCCGCTGGCAACGCGCGCCTACGCCAAGGAGTCGATCGAGCTGCGGCTGCCCGATGGAACGCTACGCCAGACGCGCGATTATCCACGGCTCAAGTTTGGCGGGATTCATCTGGGTGATAACGAGGCCGGGCGCGATGACGATATTGCCCGGCGAGTAATGGCTGCAGGGGCCCTTGCTTGCTTGATCTGGCTGTGCATTGCTCTAGGATGCGCGTATTCATTGGCTCGCAGCGATGGCAGTGCTTTCCATGAGGCCTGGCGGGGCCTCTGGCGTGGCGAGACAAATTTTGCGTGGAATGCCGTCCTGATCACACTGGCCGCGCTGCTGCTCTTCGTGCTGCCGCTGGCCGCGCTGTGCATCGACTACCACGTTTTCGGCACCGACAAGGTCGGGCAGGATGTGCTCTATCAGGTGCTCAAAAGCATTCGTACCGGGCTGGTGATCGGGCTGGTGACGACGCTGGTTCTCCTGCCGCTGTCGATCTTTCTCGGTATCGTCGCCGGCTATTTTCGTGGCTGGGTCGATGACGTGATCCAGTACGTTTACACAACGCTTAGTTCGATCCCTGGCGTGCTGCTGATCGCTGCCGCCGTGCTCATGATGCAGGTGATCATCGACACGCATCCGCAGTGGTTTGCCACCGCCGCCGAGCGCGCCGATCTGCGCCTGCTGGCGCTCTGTTTCATTCTCGGCGTGACGAGCTGGACCGGGCTGTGCCGGCTGCTGCGCGGCGAAACGCTCAAGTTGCGCGAGCTTGAGTATATCCAGGCGGCACAAGCGTTTGGCGTTTCGGATGCGCGCATCATCACGCGCCACATCCTGCCCAACCTGATGCACATCGTGATCATCGCGCTGGTCATGGATTTTTCCAGCCTGGTGCTGGCCGAGGCGGTACTGTCCTACGTTGGCATTGGCGTTGATCCAACGATGATCAGCTTCGGCACGATGATCAACAACGCGCGCATGGAGCTGGCGCGCGAGCCGATGGTCTGGTGGTCGCTGATGGCAGCGTTTACTTTCATGTTTACGCTGGTGCTGGCGGCCAATCTGCTCGCCGATGCGGTGCGCGATGCCTTTGATCCACGCATGGTGGGGTCACTATGAGCGAGACGCAGAACCTGCTGCTCAGCGTACGCGATCTGCGCATGGGCTTCGCGAGCGGGCGCACGGTGCTGGCTGCAGTCGATGGCATCGATTTTGACCTGCGCGCCGGCGAGACGCTGGCGCTGCTTGGCGAATCGGGTTGTGGCAAGTCGGCGAGCGCCCTGTCGCTGCTGCGGCTGTTGCCGGCGGCTGGACGCATTCTCAACGGCGACATTCGCTTCGACGGCCGCGACCTGCTGCACTTGCCGGAGACCGAGATGCGCGCCGTGCGCGGCGGCGGCATGGCGATGATTTTTCAGGAGCCGGCGACCAGCCTCAATCCGGTCCTTACCGTCGGCCGGCAGATCGGCGAGGTACTGGAAAGGCACATGGGGCTGGCCGGCGATGCGGCGCGCACGCGCTGTGTCGAGCTGCTGACGGCGGTCGGCATCGCCGACCCGCAGCGCCGGCTCGACGAATATCCCTTCCAGCTTTCCGGCGGCATGAAGCAGCGCGTGATGATCGCCGTTGCGCTGGCCGGCAATCCGCGTCTGCTGGTCGCCGACGAGCCGACGACGGCGCTCGATGTGACGATCCAGGCGCAGATCCTCGAACTGCTGCGCCGTCTGCAGGCCGAGCGCGGCATGGGCATGCTGCTGATCACGCACGACCTCGGTGTCGTCGCGCAGATGGCGCAGCGCATCGCGGTGATGTATGCCGGGCAGATCGTCGAGGAAGCGCCGCGTGAGGTCTTCTTCGGCGCACCGCGCCATCCCTACACGGTCAAGCTGTTCGCTGCGCTGCCTGATCTGGCGCGGCGCGGTGGCCGGCTGGAAACGATCTCCGGGCAGGTGCCGGCGCTCTCGGCGATGCCTGCCGGTTGTCGTTTCGCCGAGCGCTGCCCGCACGCGTGGGAGCGCTGCCGCGTGGAGGCGCCGGCGCTGCACGAAGCCGAAGCCGGCCATCGGGTGCGCTGCCATCTGCTGGAAGAGCCGGGCAGGGCGCAGGTGCAGGTGCCTGATGCCATCGTTGCTGTGCCCTTCGCCGAGGCTGTGCCAACCCCCTTGCTGCAGGTCGACGACCTGCGCGTGCACTTCCCGATCCGGCGCGGCATCCTGCAGCGCACCGTGGGTCACCTTAAAGCCGTCGATGGTATCTCGCTGGAATTGGCGCGCGGCCGCACGTTGGCGCTGGTCGGTGAGTCCGGCTGCGGCAAGACGACGGTCGGCAAGGCCATCCTGCAATTGATCAAGCCAACCGGCGGCAGCGCACAACTCGACGGGCGCGAGCTCACCGGTTTGTCGCGCGGCGTTTTGCGGCCCCTGCGCCGGCGCATGCAGATGATTTTTCAGGACCCGTTTGCCTCGCTCAATCCACGTCTTTCGGTCGGCGAGATCATCGGCGAAGGGATGAGCGCGCTCGGCGTCAAGTCGGAACAGGCGAACAAGGCGGCGGCCATTGCCGTGCTGCTGCAACAGGTCGGCCTCGATGCAGCGGCAGCTACGCGCTATCCGCACGAGTTCTCCGGCGGCCAGCGCCAGCGCATCGCCATCGCTCGCGCGCTGGCCGTGCAGCCCGAGCTGATCGTCTGCGATGAACCGACGTCAGCGCTCGACGTCTCGGTACAGGCGCAGATCCTCAATCTGCTCAAGGCGCTGCAGGACGATCTGGGATTGGCTTATCTCTTCATCACGCACAATTTCGCCGTCGTCGAGTATCTGGCGCATGAAGTGGCGGTGATGTATCTCGGGCGCATTGTCGAGCGTGGCAGCGTCGAAGAAGTGCTGCGCTCGCCGCAGCACCCTTATACGCGTGCGCTACTCTCGGCGGTGCCCAGCCCGCGTCTTGATGAGCAACCCGAGTTCATCCGCCTGGCTGGCGAAACGCCTTCACCGGCCAAGCCGCCGGCCGGTTGCCATTTTCACCCGCGCTGTCCGCAGGCCAGTGCCGTGTGTCGCGAGCGTTATCCCGAGACGAGCGGCACGTCAGCAACACATCAGGTGCGCTGCCATTTGTACTCATGAGTACTCATGATCGTCCCGTATTGCCATGTCAATAGAAAAACGCGTCATCACGGACGCGTTTTTCTATTGGCGGTTCTTACTCGTTCTGTGCGAGCTGAATGGTCAATATTTTCCCCGCCTGCAGTGCCGCAGGTGAAATACGGTTCCAGCGCAGAATGTCGTCTTTGCTGACCTTGAAATGTTTGGCAATTGAAGCAAGCGTATCGCCGCGACGAATGGTGTAGCGCGTGAGTCGGGGCGGTTTTTTCGCCTTGCTGGCCTGCTTGACAGGTTGAGCACCGGCTTTCCCCGCACTGCTGTCGGCTTTGGCAACCGTTGTTTTGACCGGTGCCGACAGCACCAGTCGGGTACCTGGCGCAAGACGATCGCTGCGCAGATTGTTCAGTCGCTTCAACTCGGTTGGCGTGACACCGTAGCGCCTGGCAACCGTCGCCAGCGTTTCGCCCTTGCGAACAAGATGTTTCGGGCTGGCCGTGGCGGGCGCCGGATCGGCTGCAGGCAGGCGTGGTTGCTCGGGCAGGGCTGTCATGTCGGCCACGTCGGTCGCCCCGCCGCCCTCGTTGCCGGCCACCAGCAGCGTCAGGCCCGGTGCGATCTTGATGCGCCCGGTGATGCCATTGACGGCCTTGAGATTGGCGACCGTCATGCCGAAACGTGGCGCGACTTTTTCCAGTTTGTCGCCCGGGCGCAGGGTATAGGATTGCCAGGAAGAAAGCGGCTTGTCATTTTCCTGGTGTGTTTCCATGTTGCTTATGAAGGTCTCGACCTTGTCCGCCGGAATGACCAGCGGCGTGTCGGATTTGATCACCGGCCGGTTATGTGCGGGGTTGAGGGCGACAAAATCGGCCACCGGCATCTCGGCGAGTTTTGCGGCGACCTTGACGTCAATGTTGGCCTTCGGAACGATGGTGCTGAAATAGGGGCGGTTCGGTACCAGGCGGAGGCCGATATCAGACAGCAGCTTCGGGTTGCTGAAAATGTTTTTCAGCGCCTGCAGCTTGGGAACGTAATTCTTCGTTTCAGCCGGCATGGTCAGACTGAGATAATCGGTCGGCAAGCCTTTCGCCCGGTTCTTTTCGATCGCCCGGCCAACCGCCCCTTCGCCCCAGTTATACGAGGCCAGCGCCAGATGCCAGTCGCCATGCATTTCGTAGATGTACTGCAGGTAATCAAGCGCGGCCGAGGTCGACGCAACAACGTCGCGTCGGCTGTCCTTCCACCAGTTCTGTTCGAGCTTGTATTGCTTGCCGGTCGACGGGATGAACTGCCACAGGCCTGAGGCATGGCTGCGCGAATAAGCCATCGGGTTATAGGCGCTCTCGACCATCGGCAACAAGGCCAGCTCGGTCGGCATGCCGCGCGCGTTCAGTTCGGCGACGATGTGATGCAGGTAGCGGCTGCTGCGCTCGACCATGCGACGCAGATAGTCCGGTCGATTCAGATACCACTGCTGATGGTAGAGCACCAGATCGCTGTTGATATTGGGCATCGAAAAGCCGTTGCGCAGCCGCTCGATGAGATCGTCCGGCTCCTCTGTCAGGTCGATGGCATCCGGTAGTTGCGGCGGTGAATTGACTTCGACCACGGTCAGCGCTTCGTCGCCACCCTGCAGGACAGGTTGCGGCGTTGTTTCCGGGTTGGGCGGCGAGAGGTTTTGCAGCGATGAATCGAAAGAGAGGGAGAGTGGGCTATCGGCTTCCTGCGCTGGTACGGCTGCAAGCGTGATTCGTTGCGTCATCCGTAGTTCCTGTGCTGAGCCGCAGTAAGCGGGGGCGGCAGTCCCACGGTTGCAGGGATCGCCTAGCCGAAAGGTCATAGTGCAATCGGCTGATTATAGCCTAGACCGGTCACCGGTCCGGCGCTTTGGTAACTGTCGATGTTCTACAACGCACGTATCGGTGCGGTGAACGCAGGGGTGAAAAAGCAGAAAGCCCAGTTTTTGGCTGGGCTTTCTGCTTTTGCTGTTGGCGGAGTGGACGGGACTCGAACCCGCGACCCCCGGCGTGACAGGCCGGTATTCTAACCAACTGAACTACCACTCCAGTACTGCTTGAAACCTTGGCGTCCCCACGGGGATTCGAACCCCGGTACCTACCGTGAAAGGGTAGTGTCCTAGGCCTCTAGACGATGGGGACCCGGAACATTTTTCTTTCGGCTTGTTGGTGGAGGTACGCGGGATCGAACCGCGGACCTCTTGCATGCCATGCAAGCGCTCTCCCAGCTGAGCTATACCCCCGCCCGAAAGAAGGGCGCATTATAGGGATGCGCCCCCTTGCAGTAAAGCACCCAGCGAAAAAAACTGCGATGCGGCCTATTTGACAGGCGCAGCGGCCAGCCGTTTAAGTACCAGTTCGCGCGGGAAAAGCGCAATGACGGCATCGACCGACGGCGTTTGTGCCTGGCCGGTGAGCAGCACGCGCAGCGGCATCGCCAGCTTGGGCATCTTCAGCCCGTGCGTGGCGACACAGGCTTTGATCAGCGCGCCGATGGCCGGCGCCTCCCAGGCCACATCCTGCACGCCGGCGGCGAAATCGGCGAGTGCCGGCAGGGCTTCCGGTGTCAGGTGCTGCGCCAGGATCTCGGCCTTCGGGTGCAGGTCGATGTAGAACACCTCTGCCGCATCGGCCAGCTCGTTGAGGTTGGCGACGCGCTCTTTGTAGAGGCCGATGATCGCTTCGAGCGACGGTGTGGCGCTGACGGTCACGCCGCGTGCTTCGAGGCGCGGTTGCACCAGCGCCGTCAGGCGGGCGTTGTCGGCCAGCTTGAGGTAGTGGGCATTCAGCCAGTTCAGCTTCTCGGTATTGAACTGCGCGGCCGATGGCGTGATGTGGTCGAGGTCGAACCATGCGCAGAACTGCGACATCGAGAAAACTTCCTCGTCGCCGTGCGACCAGCCGAGACGGGCCAGGTAGTTGAGCACGGCTTCTGGCAGATAGCCTTCATCGTCATATTGCATCACGCTCACCGCGCCGTGGCGCTTGGAGAGCTTCTGCCCGTCGTCGCCGAGGATCATCGACAGGTGCGCGTAGAGCGGCACCTGCGCGCCGAGCGCGGCGAGGATGTTGATCTGGCGCGGCGTGTTATTTACGTGGTCGTCGCCGCGAATGACGTGCGTGATCTGCATGTCGCGGTCGTCGACGACGACGCAGAAGTTGTAGGTCGGCGTGCCGTCGGCGCGGGCGATCACCAGATCGTCGAGTTCGGCATTGGCGATCTCGATGCAGCCCTTGACCAGATCGTCCCAGGTCACCACGCCATCGAGCGGATTACGGAAGCGTACGACCGGCAGCGCGCCGGCTGGCGGCGTTGGCAGCGTCTTGCCGGGCTCCGGGCGCCAGGTGCCGTCATAACGCGGCTTGAGGCCTTTGGCGCGCTGTTCCTCGCGCATGCGGTCGAGTTCTGCCGGCGTGGTGTAGCAGTGATAGGCGGTGCCGGCGGTGAGCATTTCAGCGATCACCACCTTGTAACGCTCCATGCGCTGCATCTGGTAGAACGGGCCCTCGTCGTGCGACAGCCCCAGCCAGTTCATGCCATCGAGAATCGCCTGCACGGCCTCGGGCGTCGAACGAGCGACGTCGGTGTCCTCGATGCGCAGGATGAAAGTGCCGGCGTGGCGACGGGCGTAAGCCCACGAAAAGAGCGCAGTACGGGCGCCGCCGATATGCAGGAAGCCGGTCGGGGAGGGCGCAAAACGGGTGCGGATCATGGTCGCTCGCGTGAAATCGGAAAGTGCGTATTGTAAAGGAAAGGCTTTGCGAAATTGACCGCTGCGTCTGGTTATGGTCTAATGCGCGTCCTCTATCGGGCGCTTAGCTCGGTAGGGCACCGCCTTCACCCGACAGTGAAAAAGAGTCGAAATCGATATTTCAAATCTTTGCGTGGTGCGTAAGTTTTGATTTCAAGCGTGGGCGGCTAGCTCAGGGGTAGAGCATTACCTTCACACGGTAGGGGTCGGGGGTTCGAAACCCTCGCCGCCCACCACGCAAAATCAACGGCTTGCAATTGGCTCAGACCATTCCAGGCTCAGACCAGTCCATCAAACAACTGCACCTGCACGGTTTCACCTGCGGTAATGTTGCCCCGGTCCTGTTCAAGGACGATCAGACAGTTGGCATCCGACATCGAGCGCAAGATGCCTGAGCCTTGCGCGCCCGTCGCATGAACCTGCCATTGTCCCTTGTGCTGGCCAAGAATACCGCGCTGGAATTCTGTGCGGCCGGGAAATTTTTTCAGGGTGCTGCCACAGGTAACGCTCAGCAGGGGGACGACGGGAAGCGGGTCGGTGCCCATCAGCGTGTAAAGCGCATCGCGAACGAACTGATAGAAGGTTGCCATCACGGCGACCGGATTACCGGGCAAGCCGAACAACCACGCGCCATGCGGGTGTTCACCAATGCGGCCAAAAGCCATCGGTCGTCCGGGCTTCATGGCGATCTTCCAGAACAGCACTTCACCCATCTGCGCCATCAGTTGCTTGATGAAGTCCGCTTCGCCCACCGACACGCCGCCGCTGGTAATCACCACATCGGCGTTGGCGGCGGCTTCGCGAAAGGCCGCCTCGATCAGCGCCGGATCATCACGCACGACACCCAGGTCGAGCACTTCACAGCCTAGACGCGTGAGCATGCCATACAGGGTGTAGCGATTGCTGTCATAAACCTCGCCCTCGGCCAGTGGCGAGCCGATCGAGCAGAGCTCGTCGCCGGTTGAAAAGAAGGCGACACGCAGGCGGCGTTTGACGCTGACTTCGGCGAAGCCGAGCGAAGCCATCAGCCCCAGTTCAGCGGGCCGTACCAGCTTGCCGGCGGCGAGGGCTGGCGCACCAAGCCGAAGGTCTTCGCCGGCGCGGCGGATGTTCTGGCCGCAGCGCTGGCCCGGTGGGATGACGACAAAATCACCGTCAGTCTTTGTTACCTCCTGAATCACGACGGTATCCGTGCCCGGCGGCGGCAAGGCGCCGGTCATGATGCGCACGCACTCGCCGGTGCCGACCACGCCGTTGAACAGTTGCCCGGCAAGAGACACGCCGAGCACCCTGAGGCGGCTCGTACCAGTCTCGCTCAGGTCGGCAAAGCGCATGGCAAACCCGTCCATCGCCGAGTTGTCATGGGCCGGCACGTTGCAGGGCGCGATGACGTCCTCGGCCAGTACTCGGCCCAGGGCACTGCGCAGGGCGACGCGCTCGCTTCCCTGAATCGCTGACAGCTGGCCGAGAATTAGCGCGCGGGCGCGCTCGACGGTGAGCGAATTGGGGTCGTAATCATCCTGGCAGCTGATTTTTGCAGAAAGACTCATTA